>NZ_CP077087.1:3592045-3908863 GCF_014268495.2 Pseudomonas monsensis
GTAGCGTTGCTCGATCGCCCCCGGGTGCAGGCGATGATCCTCGGCACCGTTGACCGCAACCACTTGCATATGCGCCTTGATCGCCGCAATCGCCGGGACAAACCGGTCGCGATTGAAGCCATCGGCGTACAGCTCGTCCGGCGGCAGATTGGAGGTGCAGACCACCACCACGCCTTCATCGAACATCACTTGAAACAGGCGGCCGAGAATGATCGCATCGCCAATGTCATTGACGAACAGCTCATCGAAGCACAGCACACGAACTTCCGCTGCCAGTTCCCTGGCCAGTGCCCGCAGCGGATCGGCGATCCCGGTCAACTGGAACGAGCGCTGATGCACCCAGCCCATGAAGTGATGAAAATGCTGACGCCGCGCTGGCACCCGCAGGCTCTGATAGAACTGGTCCATCAGCCAGGTCTTGCCGCGCCCGACCGGCCCCCACAGATAAACGCCGGTGACCGAACGGGCACCGGCGTGCAGGGCTTCATGGCATTTTTGCAGGGCGAACACGGCATGTTCCTGCGCCTCATCCTGGATGAAGCCCTTGTGTTCGATGGCGTGCTGCCAGGCGCTGAGCGGAGAGTCGAAAGTCATGCGCGGCAGTATGCCACGATGGCTACAGGGAAATATCCAGCCGCGCGATTTTGCCCTGTTCGTTGAGACGGAACGTGTAGCGCAATTGCGCCGGACTGCCAGGAAACGTTCCGCTGATCAGGCCGTGTACCAGCACCTTGCCGGTGCGCTGCTGGACGTCCAGCACCTCGACCCGAGGCTGATAGCGTTGCGCAGTGTCCTGCATCCATTGCGCGATGGCGCGTGGACCAACCTGATGCTGACCCTCATCGAACACGTTGGCATCCTCGGCAAAGAAACTGGCGACGCGGCTGGTGTCACGCGCGTTGGCCGCGTCGAGGTACGCCGCGATGGCCGGGGCCAGGGTAGAGACGGGATGGGACATGATTGCAGCTCCTTTTTTGTCGGGTTCTGGCGCCATCCTAAAGCAGCCCTGCGTCAGTTTTTGTCAGCAGTGAAGCGTCCGCTTTCATCCAGTTTCATTTGCTCGCGCCAAGTGCGCAGCAAATCGCTGCGTCGGCCCGGATAGCGCTCGCCCTGCGCACTGGCAGCGCTGATGCGGTCGGTTCGGAACGTACGGTAGGCGCTGCGCAACTCACACCAGGCGACGATGATCCGCACCTCATTGAGAAACCCCAGCGCTAATGGCCAGATCAGTCGCTGGCTGGGCATCTGGCGGGCGTCGGCATAGTCGATATGCAACTTGGCCTGATCGCGGATCGCGTGACGAAACACATTCAACGCCACGGCATTCTGAGGAAACCCGTAACCCGGCGGTCCTGGCATCACCGTCGGATTGCGCAGCGCCTCCTGGGCCTGCGGATCGAGCACTGCGGCAATCTTGGCCAAGGCGTCTGCGGCGGCCTTGCCCAAGACCTCGTCGCCACGCTGATCGACATAACGCAGCCCCAGCACGATGGCCTCGGTCTCGTCGGCATTGAGCATCAGCGGTGGCAGAAACAGACCACTGCGCAACACATAACCAATGCCCGCCTCGCCATGAATCGGCGCACCGAGCGCGGTGAGCTCGGCGATGTCGCGATAGAGCGTGCGCTCGGAGACTTCCAGCTCGGCCGCCAGACTCGCGGCGGTCACCGCACGTTTCTTGCCGCGCAAAACCTGCAGCAAAGTCAAAAGACGAGTGGTACGCGACACGATGTTCAGGCTCTGCACGGGAAGGTGCGCGCAGCTTAGCAGAGGCTGGTGTCAGGAAATGGCAGGAGCCTGGATGAACAACGGCATTCAGTGGTGGAAGCAGGCAGTGGGGATAAAGACCGGCTACATCCTTTACGTTTAACAGGTGTAAAGGATGTACCCGTCTCTACAGGGTGTCAGACGTCGACTTTGTGCCGGGCCGCATAGAGGCAGAGCATTTCCATCGCCAGGGTCGCTGCGGCGAGTGAGGTCAGGTCGGCATGATCGTAGGCCGGGGCCACTTCCACCACGTCCATGCCGACCAGATTGATCCCGCGCAAACCGCCCAGAATCTCCAGCGCCTGCACCGTACTCAAGCCGCCGCACACCGGCGTACCGGTGCCTGGCGCAAAGGCCGGATCGAGGCAGTCGATGTCGAACGTCAGGTACACCGGGTTATCGCCCACCCGGGCGCGGATGGCCTCGACAATCGCCTCGCAGCCACGCCGATGCACCTGCCGCGCATCGAGCACCTGAAATCCCATGTGATCGTCGTTGGTCGTGCGCAACCCGATCTGCACCGAGCGCGCCGGATCGACCAGCCCTTCGCGCGCCGCGTGCCAGAACATGGTGCCGTGATCGACCCGTTTGCCCGCCTCGTCCGGCCAGGTGTCGCTGTGTGCATCGAAGTGGATCAACGACAGCCTGCCATGCTTGCGTGCATGCGCCTTGAGCAATGGATAGCTGATGAAATGATCGCCTCCGAAGGTCAGCATCGCGCTGCCGGCATTGAGGATGTGTTCGGCATGGGCTTCGATGCTTTCTGGAATGCTGTGCGGCGAACCGTAATCGAAGTCGCAGTCGCCATAGTCGATCACCGCCAGATGATCGAACGGATCGAACGTCCACGGCCAGTGGCGCTCCCAGGCAATCCCGGTGGACGCCGCGCGAATCCCGCGCGGGCCGAAACGCGCGCCGGGGCGGTTGCTGGTGGCGGTGTCGAACGGCACACCGCTGACCGCCACGTCAACGCCGCGCAAGTCGCGGCTGTAGCGTCGGCGCATGAAACTGGTGATCCCGGCGTAGGTGCTTTCGGCGGCAGTGCCGTAGAGGCTGTCGCGCGTGATGGCCTGATCGTTTTGCATGGGCACGTCCATCTCGGTTCACTCCTGGTGTTATTGATGGCTACGGAAAGTGGTCCACAAACGGGTGCGCTGACGCATGTCCTTGAGGCTCATGCTGCGGTCGGCGTACAGCCGTTCGCGCACGGCGGCCGGCGGGTAGATGTCGGGGTCGCTGCGCACGGCTTCATCCACCAGCGGCGTCGCGGCCTGGTTGGCGGTGGCGAAGAACAGCGTATTGGTCAGCTCGGCCACCGAGTCGGGGCGCAGCATGAATTCGATGAATGCTCGCGCAGCGTCCGGGTGCGGCGCGTCTTTGGGGATGGCCAGGTTGTCCTGCCACACCAGCGTGCCCTCCCGTGGAATACGGTAGGCAACATCGAACGGCTTGCCGGCCTTACGGGCCTGATCGGCGGCCATGCTCGCGTCGCCGTTATAGGTCAGCGCCAGACACACGTTGCCGCTGGCCAGATCGTTGATCTGCCGGCCGGTGGCGACGTACAACACTGACGGCTGCAATTTCTGCAGTAGCGTCTGGGCGGCGGCCAGATCATTGCGCTCGGTGCTGTAGGGATCTTTCCCGAGGTAATGCAGTGCCAGGCCGATGACTTCCTGCGGCGAGTCCAGAATGGCAATGCCGCAATCCTTGAGCTTGCTGGCGTATTCGGGCTTGAACAGCAGGTCGAGACTGTTAAGCGGCACATCTGGCAGCCGCTGTTTCACCGCCTCGACGTTCATGCCCAGGCCGAGCGTGCCCCAGGTGTACGGCACGCCGTAGCGATTGCCGGGATCGACGGCGGCGAGCTTTTCCAGCAGATCCGGGTCCAGATTGGCGTAACCCTTGAGTCCGTCGTGGCGGATTTCTTTCAACGCGCCGGCAGCCAATCCGCGCGCCAACACAGTGGAGGACGGCACGACCACGTCATAACCGCTGCCACCGGTGAGCAATTTGGTTTCCAGCACCTCGGAGGTATCGAAAGTGTCGTAACGCACGTGAATGCCGGTCTCCTGCTCGAAACGCTGCAGGGTGTGCGGCGGCACGTAATCGGCCCAGCTGTAGAGGTTGAGGGTTTTGTCCTCGGCCTGGGCATGGATGACCACGGACAACAACAGCGCGGGGAAACACAGCTTGAACACGGGAGCCATGACGAACACCTGACCGGAGGAAGTGGTGGCAGGATGCGCCTTCGGATACATTAGAAAAATAGCGAAATAATTATCCTGACTTTACCCCGGAGTAATGTGATGCTCGGCCAGCTTCACGATATTGATCTGCAGTTGCTGCGCCTGTTTGTCAGCGTGGTCGAGTGCAGCGGATTCAGCGCCGCCCAAGGTGAATTGGGCCTGAGCCAGTCGAGCATCAGCCAGCAAATGGCCAGGCTGGAAACGCGCCTGGGCTATCGCCTGTGCAGCCGTGGCAAGGCTGGTTTCAGCGTCACGCCCAAGGGTGAGCAATTGTTGATTGCCATCCGCAGCCTGTTCGAGTCGATCGAAACCTTTCGCCATCAATCCAACGGCGTCGCCGGGCGGCTGATTGGCGAGGTGCGACTGGGCATTTCCGAGGCGGTCGATCAATCCGTGCTGCAACGCGTGGCTGTGGCGATCCGGCGTTTTCGCGAACGCGACGAATCGGTGCGCATCGAGCTGATCAGCGCGATGCCCGGTGAGATGGAGCGCCTGTTACTGCAACAACGGCTGGATCTGGCGATCGGTTACTTCTCTCAGGCACAGAGCGCTTTCGACTATCGCCAGTTGTTCAGTGAAACCCAGCATTTGTACTGTGCACCGGGGCATCCGTTATTCACCGACGCTTCGCCCGGCGACGAGGCCTTGGCCGCCTGTGACCGGGTCGATCACCCGTACCGTTTTTTGCGCAGTGACGAGCCGTTTCAGGGCAAGGTCTGTTCGGCGCGCTCGGAACAGGTGGAAGGCACGCTGGCCTTTATCCTGTCCGGCAAACACGTGGGCTATCTGCCCGAACACTATGCGCGCAGCTGGCAAGACAGAGGCCTGTTGCGGCCGGTACGTGAAGGAGAGTTGAGTTTTGAGGTGGCGTTTCATCTGGCCCGGCATCGCGCACAGGTGCCGGGGGATGCGCAAAAGGCGTTTGAGGAGGATTTGCTCGCGGCCTTCTCCTGACACACAGCCCCCGTGCGGCGCGGGAGCTTGCTTGCGCCGGGCTGCGCAGCGGCCCCTGGTTTTTTTCAGCCATGCACCCATTTACGGTTGCTGCGCCGCCGAGCGCGAGCACGCTCCCGCGCCACAATGCGGTGTGTCAGGTTGGGCCGATAAGCACCTCCCCCAATAAAACCTGACCTTTCAGGCAGTTATTGCTCGTTGCCCTCGCCGACCTCTTCCGGCATCCTGCGCCTCCATTTTCTGACCCGGCCCCGCCTCGCGGCACGCAAACCACCATGACCGCCTCTGAAAAAACCCCGCGCAACAACGACCTGATCTACGGCCTCAACGATCGCCCGCACCTCACCGCCACTGTGTTCGCCGCGCTGCAACACGTACTGGCCAGCTTCGTCGGCATCATCACGCCGACCCTGATCATGGGCGGTGCCCTCGGCCTGCACAGCGAAATTCCCTACCTGATCAGCATGGCGCTGTTCGTTTCCGGCCTCGGCACCTTCGTGCAGGCCAAACGTTTCGGCCCGGTCGGGTCGGGCCTGCTGTGCCTGCAAGGCACCAGTTTCTCTTTTATCAGCGTGATTCTCAGCGCCGGGTTCATGGTCAAGGCGCGGGGCGGCGGCACCGATGAAATCCTCTCGACGATCTTCGGCGTGTGTTTTTTCGCCGCGTTTATCGAGGTGGTGCTGAGCCAGTTCATCGGCAAATTGCGCATGCTGATCACCCCGGTGGTCACCGGCACCATCATCACCCTGATGGGCCTGTCTCTGATCAAAGTGGCGATGACCGACATCGCTGGCGGTTTCGGTGCAGCGGATCTCGGCGCAGCCAGCCATGTGTTCCTCGCGGCACTGGTGCTGGGCACCATCGTCGTGCTGAACCGCGTCGATGTGCCCTTCCTGCGTCTGGGTGCCATCGTCATTGGCCTGACCCTCGGTTACGTGGTCGCGTGGCTGATGGGCACGGTGGATTTTGCCAGCCTGCCCGAGGTGCCGCTGGTCAGCGTGCCGGTGCCGTTCAAGTACGGTTTCAACTTCGACTGGGTGGCGTTCGTGCCGGTGGCGGTGATTTTCCTCGTGTCGCCGCTGGAGGCCGCAGGCGATCTGACGGCCAACTCGATGATCTCGCGGCAACCGGTCAAAGGCCCGCTGTACATCCGCCGGATCAAATCCGGCCTGCTCGCCGACGGCCTGAACTCGGCCATGGCGGCCGTGTTCAACAGCATGCCGATGGTGACCTTTGCGCAGAATAACGGGGTGATCCAGCTCACCGGCGTGGCCAGTCGATACGTCGCGTTTTTCATCGCCGGCCTGCTGGTGCTGCTGGGGCTGTTTCCGATGATTGGCGCGGTGCTGCAACTGATGCCGAAACCGGTGCTCGGCGGCGCCGAGCTGGTGATGTTCGGCACCGTGGCCGTGGCCGGGATCAAGATCCTCGCCGAGGCGGGCCTGCATCGGCGCAACATGCTGATCGTGGCGATCTCAATCGGTATGGGCCTGGGCATCGCCGCCGTACCGCAAGTGCTGCGCGAACTGCCACAGGCACTGCGCAACATCTTCGAATCGCCAATCACCGTCGGCGCATTGTGCGCAATCGTGCTGAACATCTTTCTGCCAGAAGAATTCATCGAGCTGGAAGAAGACGACTTCGACCCGGAAGCTTCTATTCTTCAGGTCATGGAAAACCCCGATGTTGCGGCCAAAGGTGAACCTGGCCAACCTGTGGCTGTCGCACAGTTGAACCGCTAAACGCTACGCCTTGAAAAAGGGCTGAGCCGGTGACGGTTCAGCCCTTTTTTGTTGAGAGACCGCTTATGCGCCGCGTCCACGCTGTCATTCTGTCACTGCTCCTGCTGTCCCTCAGTGCCTGCGCGCTGTTTCCCAACCGCGATCCGGTCAACATCAACGTGGTCGGCCTCGAACCGTTGCCGAGCCAGGATCTGGAAGTGCGCTTCGCGATCAAATTGCGCGTGCAGAACCCCAACGAAACCGCCATCGACTACAACGGCATTGCCCTGGATCTGGAGGTCAACGGCCATTCACTGGCGTCGGGGGTCAGTGATCAGAGCGGTTCGATCCCGCGTTTTTCCGAAACCATCGTCAGCGTGCCGGTGAGCATTTCCGCGTTCTCGGTGTTGCGCCAGACCCTGGGCCTCAGCCAGACCCAAACCCTCGATAACCTGCCCTACGTGCTGCACGGCAAACTTGCCGGCGGTTTGTTCGGCACCATGCGTTTCGTCGACAGTGGCAAGCTCAGCCTGCCCAAGGCCAGTGCCGCGACCTGGTAAAAATGCGCTAGCCTGCGCGTTCGTCCAGAACACTCATGGAGGCCGCTGGTTTATGGAAGACACACCGACGCTGTACACCGAACGGCTGATCCTGCGCCCACTGCAACTGGAGGACGCCGAAGCCGTGCAACGCCAGTTCCCGCACTGGGAGGTCGTGCGCTATCTGAACGTTGCCGTTCCCTGGCCCTACCCGGAGAATGGTGCGCTCAGCTATCTGCGTGACATCGCCTTGCCAGCGGTGGCGGCGGGCCAGGAGTGGCACTGGTCGATTCGCCTCCAGCGCGCACCGCAACAGTTGATCGGCGCTATCAGCCTGATGGATCAACCAGACAATCATCGTGGCTTCTGGCTGGCGCCGGCGTGGCAAGGTCAGGGTTTGATGACTGAAGCCAGCGTGGCGGTAACCGATTACTGGTTCAAAACGCTCAATCGCCCGCTGATGCGCGTGCCGAAAGCCGCGCCGAACCTCGGCTCGCGCAGGCTGTCCGAGCGCGCCGGCATGCGCCTGATCCGAACCGATGAAGACGATTTTGTCGCCGGCCGCCTGCCTCGGGAAATCTGGGAAATCACCCGCGAGCAATGGCTGCAACAGCGCACCCCCTGAAGGTCTGCGGCCATCGGCAAATCATGAGGTGAAGCGCACGCCGGGTTTCGCTCGCTCGTCAACGGACAGTTCGAACACATCCGGTCGGGCGTAATGGCCGACCACGTCATAGTCATAGCGGGCGCGAACCAGTTCATCGGTGTCGATTTCGGCGGTCAACAACCCGGCCTCGCCACGCAATGGCCCGGCCAACACATCGCCCATTGGCCCGACGATCACGCTGCCGCCGGCAATCAGCGGACGATCCGCCGGCCAGTTCGCAATCTCCACCCCCAGAGCCTGCGGCGACGCCTGCACCTGACAGGCGCTGACCACAAAACAGCGGCCCTCATGGGCGATATGACGCATGCTGACCTGCCACATCTCCCGCTCATCCACCGTCGGCGCGCACCACACTTCGATGCCTTTGGCATACATCGCCGTGCGTAGCAGCGGCATCATGTTTTCCCAGCACACCACCGCGCCGAGCTTGCCGACCTGGGTGTCGAGCACCGGCAACGTCGAGCCGTCGCCCTTGCCCCAGATCAGGCGCTCAGTGCCGGTCGGCATCAGCTTGCGGTGCTTGGCCAGCAGCCCGGCTTGCGGATCGAAATACAGGGCCGTGCAATGCAACGTACTGCCCGCACGTTCGATAACACCAATGACCAGATGGGCGCCGGTGCGCGCCGACAGACCGGCCAAGGCCTCGGTTTCGGCGCCCGGCACATTGATCGCGTTGGCGAAATACCGCGCATAAGCCTCACGGCCTTCCGGCAAGCGATAGCCCAGTTGCGTGCCGAAGCCTTCGCCTTTCGGATAACCGCCGAGCAACGCTTCGGGCATCACCACCAGGGCTGCGCCGGATTCGATAATCGCGGTTTCCCAGCTCAGGATCTGTTCCAGGGTTTCGCCTTTACCACCGGGCAAGGCGCCGATCTGCAAGGCAGCAACAATTGATTTGGGCATCGCGGTAACTCCATCAGGTTCAGAGGTTGCTGATTGTCCGGCGCCACGCGATCATGAATAAAGCCCCGTTCACTGCTGAATGATATGAGCCAAATGAATATCGCTGCCGTCGACCTCAATCTGCTGAAAGTCTTCGAAGCCCTGCATGAAGAATCCAGTGCCAGCCGCGCGGCGCTGCGGCTGGGCGTCACCCAATCGGCCGTCAGCGCGGCATTGCGCCGCTTGCGTGAAGTCTATGGCGATCAATTGTTCGTGCGCACCGGGCGCGGACTGGCGCCGACGCTCAAGGCCGATCAGTTGAAACCGGTGGTCAGCGAAGCACTGAACAAGTGTCGGCAGAGCCTGGCCATGATCGACCCGACCACCGAGCACTACGAGGGCCGCTCAGTGACGATCGGCCTGTCAGATGATTTCGAAATTGCCTACGGCCGGCGCCTGATCGAGGAAATCGCCCACAGTGCGCCGAAACTGCGGCTGATTTTCCGTCAGACCCACAGTCAGATCGTCGCCCGGGCGCTGATGGAGCGCCATTTTGATCTGGCGATCACCGCTGGCGGCTTTGCCGAACGTCTGCTCAGCCGTCAGGTATTGGGTGAAGGCGGTTATGCCTGTCTGGTCGATCCTGCGAGTCTGGTGCCCGGCCAGCCGCAAATGGACCTGGAGGCGTTCGTCGCCCGCGAGCACCTGCTGGTGTCGTCCGGCGGCTTTATCGGCATTACCGATGAGGGCCTGGCCGCGCTGGGCCTGAGTCGACGCGTCTGTGCCTCGACCACGCATTTTGCCGCGCTGCCGTATCTGCTCACGGGCAGTCAGGCAGTGGCGACGATTCCGGCACATGCCGCCCGGAGCATCGCGGCGCTCAGTGGGCTGAGCGTGCTGCCCTGCCCACTGGCCTTGCCGCGTTATCCGATTGAACTGGGTTGGCGCACCAACGCCCAGACCGACCCGGTGGTGGTGAAAGTGCGTGAAGCGATTGTTCGCTGTTTCGCCCGCGATTAAGGCTGCTTACTTGTTGGCAGCCATCAAGCGGTTGACCTCACTGCGTACCATGTTGGCGAACTCTGGTGGCGACATGCCGTCCAGTTCCGCGCGGACCCATTCGGCCCACTTCCCCTTGCGCTTGGCACGTTCACCGAACAACCGTGCGGCTTCGCCTTTGGCTTTGCCCAGATTGTTCTGCCAGAGTTCGAACAGACGGGATTTCTCGTCTTCCAGCGCGGCGCGCTCGGCGAGGGATTTGTCGGCCAGATTGAAACTCATGGGGAATTATCCTGCTGCGTAAAATGGCGACATCTTACACGCTTGGTGTAAATCTCCGGCGCTGGTTTTTCTTCCAGGAGAAATTCGGTGCAACTTTTCAAGTACCGCCATACTCCATTGATCACTGTCCATTCAACTGCAAGGAGTCACCCAATGGCCCGGAAATCCGCCGTGCAAGCTGCCGAAGACCAAATCAAGGATCAAGCCTTCAGCGAACTTCAGGCTCTGATCGAAGAGTCGGACAAACTGCTCAAAAGCAGCGCTTCACTGATCGGCGAGGAAGCGGAAACCCTGCGCGGACAAATCGCTGTGAAACTGCAGCAGGCGCTGGACTCGGTATCGAGCGTGCGCGATCGCACCAAACCGGCGGTCGATGCCACCGAGAACTACATCGGCGGCCATCCGTGGCAGACCGTGGCCATCTCGGCCGGTTTCGGTCTGGTAGTCGGCTTGTTGCTGGGCCGCCGTTAAGCAACGGGCAGACAACGAAAGGCGAGCCTCAGGGCTCGCCTTTTTCTTGCGCGCAACGAAATTACTGTCCTGCCAGTTCGCGCAACTGCGCCAGCGTCTGCTGATCCAGCAGGATGCCTTCGGCCAGTGAACGGGCGCGCTGGGCGTGTCGACGATCACCGGGCAAACGCTTGAGCCCGACACCGTGCATCTGCCGCACCAACTCCTCGCTGCGCTCGGCAAAACTCTGCCCGGCCGCCTTGCTCGGGTCGATGACGATCAGCAATTGCCCGGTCCACGGGGTTTTCGCGCCGGGGTGCCCGGACCAGTCAAACTCGAAAGAAAAGTTGCCGCCGGTCAGCGCCGCTGCCAGCAGTTCCACCATCATCGACAGCGCCGAGCCCTTGTGCCCGCCAAACGGCAACAGCGCGCCGCCTTCAAGAATCGCTTTGGGGTCCTGGGTCGGCTGGCCGAGGCTGTCCACACCCATGCCTGCCGGCAATCGTTCGCCCTTGCGCGCGGCGATCTGCACATCGCCATGGGCGATGGCGCTGGTGGCAAGGTCGAAGACAATCGGTGCGGCACCGGCGCGCGGCGCGGCAAAGGCGATCGGGTTAGTGCCGAACAGCGGGCGGTCGGCGCCGTGCGGCACCACGCAGGTCATGCTGTTGACCACACTCAGCGCGACCAGGCCTTCATCGGCAAAAGGTTCGACATCCGGCCACAGTGCGGCGAAGTGATGGGAGTTGCGAATCGCCAACACCGCGATCCCCGCCTGGCGCGCCTTCTCCACCAGCAATGACCGGGCGGCGGCCAGTGCTGGCTGGGCGAACCCGTTGCCGGCGTCGACCCGGACAAACCCGGAAGCCACGTCTTCCACCTGCGGCACGGCATGGCCATTGACCCAGCCGCTTTTCAGGGTCGAGACGTACCCGGGAATCCGGAAGACACCGTGGCTATGGGCACCATCGCGCTCGGCACTGGCGCAGTTGGCGGCCAGCACCCGGGCCACTTCGTCAGACGTGCCGTGGCGCAGGAAAATCGTTTCAAGCAGTTGCGTCAGCGCGTCGAGCGATACCGACGACGAGGCAGCAGAGGACACATGATCGTGTGGCGCAGACATCTGAAGCTCCAGAATGATTATTGGAGGGAACAACAGCGTATGGACAATTTGCCAGTCGATTAACCATGCCCGGGCTGCCGCCTGTCAACCCTCAATAACGCCGCGATCATCGCGAGCGTGCCCGCCGCGCACCCGCCTGACAGACATTTACCTGCAACGTGCAATAACTATCTACCACCTGTGAATCGCGCCCCCCTCCTAGTCTCGTGCCTCCTTCTGACGGCGCTCATCAGTGCGCCCCGCAAAGAGACTTGAAGATGCTCAATCCCGTCGCTGCGCTGTTATTTCCCGAAGCCCTGAAATACAAGGGGCTGAGGGCAGAACTCGGCAAGACCCACGGCCTGAACGACAAAGATTTCGACTGGTTGGCCCATGTCACGCTGGTGACCCAGGCACTGCGCAGCCAACAGTCGCCACCGATGCTGGCCCAAAGCGTTCAGATCAAGGCAGGCACCCTGCCCGCCCTGACATTGGCCGGGGTGTTCATCCTCAGTGCAACGCCGGACGACTGCGGTGCCATCCTCTATACCCCGTACGGCGGCATCAAGAAATACGACAGCCTCCCGGCCCTGCAGACAGCGTTGCGCAACCATCTGGAAAGCACGGATGAAGATGACGACATGTTCGCGTTTCTGGCCTTGGCCCAGCGCCGGCAGGTGACCGCACACAGTCGCCTGACGCTGAGCTACGAAACCATCGAAGGCGATATTTTTGCTCATCAGGGCGCCGCGATTCAGGCGGCCCAGCAACTGAACGCCGAAGCCATGCTCGATGAGTTGAAACAACTGCCGTCTCTGGCCTCGTTGCTGGAGAAGATTCTCGATGGCCGGCTCAGCCCGCACTTCCCCAACATTGAGCAGACGCTGTCGCGCGTCAGCTTCTATAGCACTGTGCAGGCCGACGGCAGCGCCCCGGACAAGACCGGTAAACACTGGCACGACTCAATGAGTCTGAGTGAAGCGGTGCTGAGGCTGTATCACCGAGACTGGCCGGCGAACCGGTTGCACGAGTTCTCCAATCCGGGCCATGACCCTGCCAGCGGTGACCAGGCCACCTGGGAAGCCGCCCTCAAGGAAGTGGCGGGCAAACTGGTGATGTGGCTGTTTCGCGAAATGGAACGCTATTGGGATGGACCCTCCGCCGACGGTTCGCCGCGCCGCGTCTTTTTCGCCAAGGCCCTGACGGAACAGGCTCGGGCCGACCTGATGATCAAACGCGAAAGCGAAATCCTCACTGCCAGCCAGTTTGCCACCCTGCACCAGATGATCAGCCCGGCGAGCCTGCCGGGCGGCCGTCCGATCCTGGAAAACGTGCGTTTGTGGGAGTACGAACCCAATTACGTCGAACTGGCGGGCTCGCTGATGATCAGCCATGCCAACGCCTTTCTTTACACCCCGAGCATGGGCTTGCAGGTGCTCCAGGACTACAACGATCTGAAGGACACCGTGCACAGCAAGTTTCTCGCGCCCGGCCATGAAGACGAACTGTTCGGTCTGCTGAGCCTGGAAGAGCGCAAACGCTTCATTGGCTTCGGCAACCCGTATGTCAGCGGAGAAAGTCTCGCCGGCGAGACCTTCGCCGTGCTGTTCGAGGCGATCATTACCAAGCAACGCAAGAACATCGAATTCGCCTTACAGGTGTTCAGCCTCAGCGATGGCACCGTCGATATCCATGCACTGTTCGACAAGGCGCTGGATATTCGCTCGATGATCCATGAACGCTTGCTGGAACTGAACACCGGCGAACGCTGGTCCACCCGCCCGGCACTGCCCGGGGTTCAACAGGCGTCCGAGGTGCTGGCGGAAAAAACCCGCGAGCGGGTACGCACCCTTGCCAACCGCGAAGCCTTGCTCGCCGGCGCGTTCCGGGTTCAGCCCAGTGCCGTTGTGACCGAGCAGCGCCGGTACCTTGAAAATCTGCAACCACTGCTCGCCGACGGCTGGGTGGAAGGGATCACGGGGGAGGCGCAGTTGCGGGTGCTGAGTGGCTCGCTCAGGGCCGACATCAAGGCAATAGTCGATACGGTATTCACCACCGAGCACGCCAACCGCGATAACCGGGGCTCGCTCAACGGCTTCCGGCCAGATGCCTGGTCGCTGACCCTCGACAGTGCCTCAGGGCAGACGCAATTGCCGCTGGCACACTGCGTGATGCTGACCGAACGCGGCGGCCTCGATGCGGCACACTCGGGGCACGCCGTGCTGTGGACACCCGCGACGGGGCTTGAGGTTTTTGCCGACGTCGTCGATGCACGACGAGTGCTGAACCAGCGACTGAAAGACAGTGTGGGACGCCTTGCCCTCGTCGAAAATCTTGCTCCGAAAGATCGTCAGTTCCACCAGGACTACACCTTGGGTGCACTGCAACTGATCAAAGGCGATGTGTCCCGACATTCGATGCAATCGGCGATCGAGTATTTTCTTGCGCGCTGCGATCAGGCTCGCCAGCGCCTGCACGGCGACAGCCGCCTGGCATCGGTCCTGACGACGCTGAAAAAAACCGTGATCGACACCAACCTGTTGCGCACCCTTCAACTGGGCAAGGCCATTGACCAGCAGCAGTCGCTGCCTGCCTGGCTGGGCATGGCGTCGCCACAGGATCAACAACGGCATCTGGAGCTGCTCGAGCAATGGCGCCACAGTGTCACCGATCACAAGGATTACCTCAGTGACCTCCCCGACCTTGCCAACTACGTAGACCGACGCTTGAAGACGCTGCTCGATCAACGCTTTCCCGGTAACCGGCTCGAGCCGAAACAGATCAGGATCACTCCCAACCTCACCCTGGCAGGGCCCCCACGCCCGCTTAGCGAGTTTGCCCTGAACCATATCAACGTGGCTCAGAGCACCGGATTCAAGGTTGCCTCCACCACCACGCAGGCGTTACCCCAAGGCTTTGATCAAAACGCTGTGCGGCGCTTGCTGCTGTCGCTGGACATTTCCACCACCTACAGCCAACAGGTAGCGAAGACGCTCGCGCCCGGCAGTGACAGTGCCGAAGTGCGTCAACAGCGCTTCCTTCGGCAACTGCCCTGGCAATTGCTGCAACACGCCCACGGATTGAAACTGCAACAGCGATTGTCCGCCAAGGCATTCGACTACCTCTGTCAGGTGTTCGACATGCCCGACGGCGTTGCACGCGCGACGGTCGAGGGTGCGCATGCGCTTGTCGCACCGTTGTCGCTGGCCAAGACGGCCGGAGTGACGGCCGTGGAAGTTCCGGGCCTGTACGTGATTGGACCGGGTAACGGAGATCAAGGCCCGCTAGTGCTTTATTCACTGTATGCCGACGAGGTGTTCCATGAATTCGAGGAACCGCAGGGGCTGATCGCCGCCCTGAACAAACCGGGGGCCTTGCAGGACCTGCTGCTGCGCCGCTTGCCAACGGAGCAGCAGGCTGTGTTTCAACGGCTGCTGCAATCCAGCGTTGGCGAAACCAGTGAAATGGTCCACGTCGGGATCCCTGTTCAGGGCAACCTGCTGGCACGATTGTTCACTGACAACCTTGCGCTGTTGCAGCGCTTTCTCGGCTGTCAGTCCCTCCCTGCGGCGCAAGATGACTGGGAGGCTGCGAAGAATCTGTTCAGCAAGGGCATCCACCTGCTGTCCAGATTGTTGCCGGGCAAGTTGTCTTACGTGACGTTTCTCTGGCAAGCCTACAAAGACTTCAAGGATTCGGCCGAAGCCCTCCAGAACCACCACTGGAAACAGGCCTTGCAGGCGTTCATTGGCGGCGCCGTGCAGATGCTGAGTTTGAGTCGCGAGAGTCTGCAGGACGCCGAAGACGTGCCAGCCAGGGTCGAAGCGCCAGCCGTTGAAGACGCGACGTCGCCGTCCGCCGCGCAAGCACCGACATGGCATCACATGCGCACGACTTCCCCGCTGCGCACCGAGTTGCAGTCATTCGAAACCCACGCGGTGGCCCTCGCAGACCTCAAGCACAATCGCAGGACCGGGGTTTACGAAGACAGCATAAGCGGACACAGCTACGCCACCGTCGGAGGCAAAGTCTATGGTGTCGAACAACCCGGCGCCGTCTGGCAACTGGTCAACGGTGCCACGCCTGGCCCGTCGTTAAGAATGCACGGTACGCACCTGGTGATCGCTGCCGACCGCCATACCGCTCACTTCGGCAAAGTCGTCTCCAGACTGTACGAGCCCTACAGACTCGAGCGGGAACGTCGGGCGGTTCTGAACATCGAGGCCGTCGGAATGAAGGACATTCAGGCACAGCATCCACGAAAAGCTCAAGCTATCCAGCAGGCCGTCGACCTAGCGCGGTTCTACGCCTTCAACAGTTTGCACAATCTGGCGCTCTTGAAAAACAATGCCCCGAGTCTTCGACTGGAGGCGTTCTTCAGAGATTTTTTTGGTGTGCAGCAAGTGGATACCGGGCTGTTGAAAAAAATCCACAATGCAATCGTGCCCATTTGCAACGCACTGGTGGACCCGGATGACGACCTGATGAACACCGACCGCTTCGTCGTCGGTTCGAACACCGCCTACTCATCAATCATTGCATTCGTGCTCAATAACGATCAGCGCAAACGGGTGCACTTCACCGAACACTTCTTCAACCCGGCTCTGGATCGCTACAACGCGGTAATGACTCAGCCTTTCGATGTCGATGCTCACGCTCAGGCGGCGACATTGATTCACGAGTTCGCCCATCAGTTCTGCAAGGCTGAAGACATTGCCTCGCTGGAGTCGCGCCGACCGTTTGCCGATCTGATTTCGACCGTCACGCTGCTGGGACTGTCGATGCGACACGATCTGCAATCCTTCCAGCGTCGGGCGCTTTCATTGGCCACACCCAGGGACGAACTGTTTTCACACTGGAGCAGAACAAGAAACACCTATGTGAACCTGGATCAGGCCCCTGGTGGCAAAGACTTGAGCAAAATCATTCTCGATCTGACCTCGAGCCCGACGCTTGACGAGGCACGCACGGCGTTTCTTGATCAGGGCTCATCGGACATACGCATCGACGTGATTTTGCGCAATGCCGATTCGATCGCCCACCTGATTTGCGAAATGGGTCGCCAGCTCGATCCGCCGCCGGCGATCACGCCCTGATTGCGCAAAAAAAAACGCAGGTTTAACAACCTGCGCTTCCATTGGCGGCGTAGGGAATCAATCCTTCTGATCCCGCAGCACATTGCCCGAGGCACCGTCGATGCGGAACTCGTAGACGGCCCCATCGGCCTTGCGCCCCTCGCCTTTCCAGTAACCGTCGTTGTCGGCTTCGATCTCGTAGACCTCGACATAACCGGCCTTGGTCTTGACGATTTCAATGGCTTTTTCGATGGTCACCCAGCCTGCGCCCGGTCTGTCCGCCATCGCGGCACCCGCAGTAAGCAACGTGGCAGCAGCAATCACTGCGGCGAAAGTGTTCTTGATCATTTTTTCACTCCATTTATGGCTAAGTCTTCCAATGTGTCCCGCTTTTTGGGCGCCGGAGCGAAAAATAAGTTCCACTTTGATGGGTAGTTGCCATAACGCAGGTTCTCGGCAACTTCCGGTCAAGGTTAGAATGTGCGAAATCAGGACGAGTCAATGACCCAAGATACTCTCTCGGAAACCGAATACGATGCGATCACCGATGCCGCCGCGCAGTGGTGCATGCGTCTGCACGCGGCCGACTGCACGGACCAGGAGCGTCGCGCCTTCGAACAATGGCGTGATGCGCATCCCCTGCACGCGTTCGAGTACGAGGCGATGCTGGAAATCTGGGAAGTCGCCGAGCACCTGCCGCGCCCCGAGACTGCCGTGGATGTTGCGCCTCGCCAGCCGCCGCGGTCATGGCGGCAATACGCGGTCGTCGCCGGTCTCTGCACCCTGGCTCTGCCGCTGGCGGCTTATGCCGGCTGGAACCTGGGCTGGGTGCCCGACAGTTACCAGCATTACGCCGCTACCGACACGGTGCGCCAGGTCACCCTGAGCGATGGCAGCCAGCTCGAACTGAACCTGAACACCGAATTGACCTTCAGCAACTACAAGGACGAACGGCGCGTCACCCTGAAAAAAGGTGAAGCGTTTTTTTCCGTCAGTCATGACACGCAGCACCCGTTTGTCGTTCGTGCAGGCGAAGGCAGGATTCGGGTAACAGGCACGCGTTTCAATGTCTGGATGTATCAAGACCAGGTGCGGGTCAACCTGATCGAGGGCTCGGTGCTGGTGAGCAGCAATACCGCACTGCCAGGCGATGGCTTGCGCCTTGGGCCGTCGATGCAGGCACGTTACAAACACGGCGACTACATGCCACAGATCAGCCAGACCTACCCCAACGACACCGCACTGGCCTGGCGCAGCGGCAAACTGGTGCTGGACAACCTGACGCTCAATGAAGCCCTGCCGCTGATCAACCGCTACCTCAACACGCCTTTGATGCTGGCCGACAGCAACACCGGGCTGATTCGGGTGGGTGGCATTTACAACATCAAAGAGCTGAATAACCTGGCCGGCTCGCTGCCGAAAGTGCTGCCGGTCTATCTGACCCGCAACAAGGAAGGCAATCCGGTGATCAACCCGATCCCGCAGCAACCGCCAAAAAACTGAAGGCCGCACTTCCGTGGAAGGCGGCCTTCAAGTCTGACGCAACAACGACAGCCGTTACCGGGCTGCCACCTTCCCGCCTTTGTCTGCCGCCTCACTGACGTTCTGCACCTGATACTGCGGATCAGCCTTGATCTGCTGTTCGGTAAACGGCAGCACGCTCCATTGCTTCTTCGAAAACGCTTCGGTCTGATCACGGGAATACTTCGACGCCGGGTCGCTGGACAGCGAGAACGCCAACAGCCCCTGGGCGTGCGGGCCCTTCTCGTCGAACGTCACCACTTGCAGATAGCTGGTGCCGCTGACCACTTCCAGCTTGCCGTCTTCACGGGGCACGCTCTGGATCGCGTTGTAGATGCCCAGGGTTCCCGGCCCGCCATGGATCGGCGTCTGCTGCCCGCCACTGCTGACCACCTGGATATCCCCCCAGCGCGTATCCGGTTTGAGGCCCATTTTGTTGGTCATCACCACCGATGCCAGCATCGCTTCACGCAGCGCCTTGGCCACCGCTGGCTGCTCGACAGCCAATCCGCGCGGCGTGTGGCGGGCATCCTTCGGATCAAACGCCACGCGCCAGATATCGGAGGATTTCTGCAGCGTTTGCATAATGTTCTGAAAGTGCACCAGGCCCAGGCGCGAATCCAGATTGGCTCGCCCGTCCCAGGCCTTGAGGCTGGCGCACAGCGGTTGCAACGCTTGCGCATCGGCACCGAGGTCGCCGGCACAGAACCTCAGCAAATCCGGCAGCACCTGAGTCGCCAGATACACCTGATCGTCCATCACCATGTGCTGCAAATCCTTCACCCCCAACGGCCCTTGTTGACCCGGATTGCCCAGGCGCGCCAGGGCATAGCGTGAACGCCAGCCCAGCGGTTGCCCTTCCTGGCTGATCAGTGGCGAGAACCCCGTCAGCGGTTGCGCCGGGTTGGCCAGCCAGGCGGAGTCGTTGGAGTGCTGCACAAAATCCTTGCGCAACAGTTGTGGCAGTTGGCTGGCGGCATAAATACCCTTCTGCGCTGCGTTCGGATCAATGTCCCAGGCACACGCGCTGTGGCTGCCATCGAGCACGATCATTTGCGTACCCATGCGCGGATCGCTGCATCTGGCCAGTTTCTCGGCGTTGACGTTCGGCACCACCGACAGGTTCATGTATAGCGTCTGCCCCTTGTCATCCACGGCCAGCGTATTGACCCAGGGAATGCCCTGAACCTTGTGCACCGACGCTTGCAGTTGCTCAAGACTGGTCGCCTGATTCATCGTGTACCACTGATTCAGCACGCGATCGTTTTCGAGGTTGGCATCGCGCAGGCTGTAGGCGTACTGATGGTCCCAGTCGAGCTTGCCCGGCCATTGCACAATCGGTCCAAACTGCGAACTGTAGAGGTCACGTGTCACAGCGGTAACCTGGCCGTCGGCCTGTTTGACCTGAACAGTCACGGTTTGCTTGCTCATCGGCAGCGATTGGCCATCGAGCAGATAGCGCGTCGGATCTTTCGGGTCGAGTTGCAGGCGATACAGGGTGAAATGCTTCGAGGAGTCGACGGTATGGGTCCAGGCAAGGTGCTGGTTGAAACCGATGTTGATCATCGGCAACCCAGGCAACGCGGCGCCCATCACGTCGAGCTTGCCGGGGATGGTCAGGTGCATCTGATAGAAGCGCATGCCGCCGACCCAAGGGAAATGCGGATTGGCCAGCAGCATTCCGCGGCCATTGAACGAGCGCTCGCTGCCCACCGCCACGGCGTTACTGCCGCGATCCAGGGCAAAACGCTGCTGGCGGGCATCGGCCAGTTGATAAGCCCGTGAGTCGTGGTTGATGGCGGCAGTCGCTTGCGGCGGAGTGGCGCCAGCCAATGCCTCGGCAAACTGACCGACACCGCCCTCGACCAGCAGACGACGAGTGAGCCTGACCACATCCTGCGCTGCGATGTCACGTACCCATTCACCCTGACATTGCTGCGGCAGGCCCTGCTGCCGGCGTTCGGCCAGATAGCGGTTGTAACCGGCGGCGTAGCCTTCGACCAGGTCACGCACCGGGGTCGGCTGAGCCTGCCAGAAAGCCTGCACCGCCTCCGGCGTATTGAGCCAGGTAAAGAACATATCGCTGACACGGTTCTCGCGCTGTTCGACGGTCAACTGCTCAGGGCCGAAATAGCGCGAACGCTCACCGTTGACCGTAACGATTTCGTTGGCCAGCAGGCACAGGTTGTCTTGCGCGTAGGCATAGCCAATGCCGAAACCGAGGCCGCGTTCGTTTTCGGCGCGGATGTGCGGCACGCCAAATCCGGTGCGCCGAATATCGGCACTGGCCGCAGTGGCCGGGCTGAACGCATGGGCCGACACGCTCAGCCCGAGAAACATACCGGCGACGGTGAGTTGCAAGCTTCTGGCAACAAACTTCGAGTCAAAGCACAACCCGTCCCGTGATTCCGAATGTTCAACTTGCCGCTTGCAGCTCGAAGCTTGCAGCTGCTTCCGTCCGGTTAATTGCCTGGAAATAATCACGCTCGCTCCTGATCGAAATGCCGAAGAGCGGATCACGCCAACCGTGGAAAACGACACAGGCTACGCTCCGCTCTGAAAACACCCACGCGTCCACGCGCAATGAGCCTGAGCAAGAAACGAAGCCGGAGAAAAAAATTTAGCCCGCGTGACAGCGGATACAAGCCGTGATTACAAGGAAAGAACGAATTTCCGACAAATTTTCCACATTTTTTCTTTCATGATTTGTCGTGCTGATACGTCTTGTTTAGAGAACGCCCCAATAACCCTCCCGATCAGACTCTGAAAGGAGCCATCGCATGTACAACTCGCAACTACCAACGGACGGTAGCCAGGCGCAACAAGGAGCTTCCATGAGCCCCCACGCGAGCGATTTCGGGCCACGTGTCGACCGTCACGGTAACGAGCGAATCCGCCTGCTGCTGAAAAGTTTCGGGCTGCGCACCAGCCTGATTCGCCTCAAAGTCCTCGACGCCCTGCTGGTCGCCGCGCAGACCGATCGTCGTCTGGGCGTGCGCGGTGTCCATACCCAATTGCTGGATCTGGATATTCCGCTGTCCTTCCTCAGTGTGCGCGAAGTCCTCAAGCGCCTGTGCGCTGAAGGTGTGATTACCTTCAACGCCGACAAGAGTTACAGCCTGCATCCACAGGCTGCAGCCGTCCTCAACAACGATTGAAAGGCGCGGCGATCGCCGTCAAGGCTTGACCTTGCGGCGCATCACACCATTGATCACCACCACAACCACTGCCACGCCAATGGCGATGTACTGGAATGTCTTCTCGTCGATCTTCCCGGCGTTCTGCAGCCAGGACAGGCCAAGCATGATCACCAGCACAGACACGGCGATCAGAATCGAATATATCAAGCGTTGCTTCTGGGTCATTGCGGTTTCCTGAACCTTTGGAATGTATCCGGTTTGTATCCGTTTGCATGCCATGCGCTTACCCTTTTACGGGGATGCGCCGCGACATTCGGGGTCTCATGTTACAGCCGATGAAGAGTTTTGGCTTCATGACGGCGTAACCATGAGGATTTTTGAAATGCTGCGTCGAATCACCTGGCTGATTCCCGTTCTTGCCCTGCTGACCCTGAGTGGCTGCATCATCTTCCCCCACGGCGGCTGGCACGATGACCATCACCGTTATTACCAGGGCGGCCCTGGCTATTATCAACATCGTTAAGTGATGAACTTCTGATATAACCCGAGTCCAATTATTTCCCGCCATTCAATGCGCTTACGCAATGTAGGCGCATTTTGCGTAAAGTATCTGCAAAACCAGTAGGACGATTCGCCATCAACTGTAATACCTCCTCCCAAAGTAAAAATACGCAAACTATAGATATATACCGTCACACCAAATCCATATAAACCCGCATAGCCGCCCCTTACTCTCTGCACTCTTGCTGTTTAACTTGATGAACCAGAAAGCATATGCAGAGAATTTTGATAAACATCCCTCCCACACGAGCGCTCGGATTCTGTCTGGCACTGACCTTGTTTGAACTGACCACTTACATGGCCAGTGACATGATCATGCCGGCCATGTTGAAGGTCATCCATACGTTTAATGCCGATAGCCGTCATGTTCCCTATGCGTTCAATCTGTATTTGCTCGGCGGTGTCTGCCTGCAAGGGCTGATTGGCCCCTTGTCCGATCAACTGGGGCGGCGGCGCATGTTACTGGCCGGTTGTGCGCTGTTCAGCGCGGCCTGCGCGGCGGCGTTCGCTGCCGGCAGCATAGAAGCGTTCAACCTGCTGCGGCTGGTGCAAGGCATGAGCCTGGGTTTTGTCGTCGCCGTCAGTTACCCCGCCCTTCAGGAAGTCTTCTGCGAGGCCGACGCCGTACGCTTGATGGCCTTGCTCGGCAACGTCGCGTTGCTGTCTCCGTTGCTCGGCCCGCTGGTTGGCACCCTGCTATTGGAATGGCTCGACTGGCGCGAACTGTTTCTGATGCTTGGCCTGGTCGCCACGCTGGCCTGGCTCGGGTTGTATGCCTTCATGCCGGAAACCGTGGGGGCGCTGCGCCGTGACGGTAAACGCCTGGCAAGCATTCCTTTCTCCTGGCGCCATACCCGGCAGCGTTATCAGGCATTGCTGGGCAACCACCGCTTTCTCGCCGCCAGCCTCGCCCTGGGCCTGATGAGCCTGCCACTGATTGCCTGGATCGGCCTCGCACCGGTGTTATTGATGCAGCAGCAAGGCCTGACGCCCCTGGCGTACGGGCTATGGCAAATCCCGGTTTTCGCGGCGGTCATCGTCGGCAATCTGTTGCTTGACCGGCTGTTGCTCACCCAGCCGCTGCCGCGTCTGGTCAGCCTGGCGCTGTGGCCTTTTTGTCTCGGTCTGGGCGCGCTGATCGTATCCAGTCAGCTCGGTGCCGGGTTGCAGGCCGTCGTCGCCAGTCTCGCGCTGTATGCGGTGGGCCTGGGCATGAGCAATGCGGCGCTGTATCGGCTGGCCCTGTTCTGCAGCGAGGACAGCAAAGGCCTGGTCTCGGCGCTGATCGGCATGCTTTCCATTACCGTGATGGGCGCCGGCGGCGCGCTGATTGCCGCGTCTGGCGGGGGTAACAGCTTGTCACTGTTTGCCCTTTGGGCGGCCGGCGGCGGCCTGCTGGCCCTGCCCCTGCTGCTGGGCTTCCTCTCCAACAACACGTCCCACTCCGCATCAACTCCATAAGGCTCGAACATGACCGGTTTACCTCTCAGCGATGCGCTTTGCGCGTCAGCGGCGCCCTATTGCCCGAATTCCGTGCCATCGGGTCTCTTCGAACACGCCATGGCCGAAATCAGCCGGTTTCACAGCGAGCAGACCCCCGGTTACACGCGTTGGTTGAACGCTAACGGACTGCAGATCAACGACCTGGACAACCTCGATGACTGGTCGCGCCTGCCACCGATCTTCGCCAGTTTTTTCAAACGGCAATTGCTGCTCAGCGCCACCGGCGAAACGGCCCTGGAACTCACCTCCTCCGGCACCAGCGGCGAAAAAAGCCGCATGCGTTACGACGAGCGCAGCCTTACCGCTGCCCAGTTCATGGTTGCGCGCATTTTTCATCATTACCACTGGCACACGCCCGACACGCCATGCAATTACCTGATCCTGGGTTACGAACCGGAGGAGCGCATCGCCCTCGGCACCTCTTACACCGACCAGTTCCTGTGCAGTTTCGCCCCGGTCAATCGCGTGTGTTACGCCCTGCGACGCACCGGCAACGGACATCAATTCGATCTGTTCGGCGTCATCGCTGCCCTGCAAGCCTTTGCCGAAGAAGGCTTGCCGGTAAGGATTTTCGGCTTCCCGGCGTTCCTCTGGCAGACCCTGCAACAGATGCAGGCCACCGCTGTCGCCGACCTGCGCCTGCCGGCCCGCTCGCTGGCGTTTTTCGGCGGTGGCTGGAAAACCCGGGCGGCACAGGAAATTCCACGGGCGCAGTTGTATGCGCAGATTCACCGACAACTGGGGATCGACCTGGCGAATTGTCGCGACGGCTATGGCGCAGTCGAGCATGCCGTGCCCTATATCGAATGCGCTCACCACCGCTTCCATGTGCCGGTCTATTCGCGGGTCTACGTGCGCAATCCCGCAGACTTTTGCGTCTTGCCCTACGGCGAACGTGGACTGCTGGGCTTCGTTTCGCCCTACATCTCCTCCAGCCCCGCCCACGCCGTGGTGATGAGCGATCTCGCCACTCTGCATCCGGGCTCCAGCTGTGGCTGCGGGCTTTCCACCGACTGGTTTGAATTACATGGCCGCGCCGGCACCACGGCCAGCAGAAGCTGTGCCATGGCGGCGGCCGAATTGTTAGGGAGTCATTGAAATGTATTTACTTGACGGACACCTGTGCACACCCGACAGCCTCGATCAGGCGCTGGCGTCACTGCTTGAAAACCTGCCGCGACAACTGAGTGCTCCCCTGGCAAGTGCCACGATCATCGACGCGGCGCAACGGTTTGCCGAACAACTGCGCGACACCGATCTGCCGCTCGATGCCGAGCAACGCCAGGGGTTGATCGAGTTCTGCCAGGCTGAAGCGCTGTGCGGCAAACTCGAGCGCGAACTCGGTATGCAGCCGCACTCGCTGCACCGCTTCGACTACCGGCTACCGCGTTTCGAACGCTGGAGCCCCTTGGGCCTGGTGGTGCACATCACCCCGGGCAATGCGCCGTTGCTGGCATTTTGCGCAGTGATCGAAGGCCTGCTCGCGGGGAACGTCAACTGGCTGCGCCCGAGCAGCAGCGATCAAGGGCTGACCGCACGCCTGCTCCACGCCTTGCTGCAATGCGATCCGAGCGGGCAGCTCGCCAGTTACGTGGCCGTGCTGCCGGTGACCACCGCGCAAATCGGCGCACTGTGCCGACACGCCAATGGCGTCGCGGCCTGGGGCGGCGAATCGGCGTTGCAAGCCATACGACAGCAGCTCCCGCTCGGTTGTCGCTGGATCGATTGGGGCCATCGCATTAGCTTTGTCTACCTGACCGCCAGCGCCGCTTCCGCGCAGGCACTGGAGGCCGTGGCCGACGAAGTCTGCCGACTCGATCAGCAAGCCTGTTCCAGTCCGCAATGGCTGTTGGTCGACAGCGACGATCCGGCAGTCCTGCGTGACATCGGTGCCCGCCTCGCCCAGGCCTTCACACGCCGCGCCGAACACTGGCCAGCCCTGGTGCCGACCGTGCAGGAAGCGGCGCAAATCACCACGCACGTACAGATGGAGCGGCTGGGGCAAAGCTTTGCCGGCAAGACCGGGCAGACCTGGAGCGGCCCCGGCTGGCGGGTGATCTGGAGCCATGATCGTCAACTCGGCCCGTCCCCGTTGTTTCGCAGTGTGCTGCTCAAGCCCGTGCCGCGCTCGCTGCTCGGCACGACCCTGCTGACCTGGCGCAACGTCTTGCAAAGCTGTGCAGTGGTCTGTGAGGACGCCGAGATCGCCGAACTGGCGCAGACATTGATCAGCGCCGGCGTGACCCGCATTGCCCCGGTCGCGGCGATTCACGACGGTTATGCCGGCGAGCCCCACGATGGTGTCTACGCGTTGCAGCGCCTGAGCCGTCGCGTGTCGGTCAGCCTGTCGCAGACTGCGCTGTCCGCACAGGCCAGCCTTGATTGCCAACCCGCGCCGGCGCTGCAAGGCGCGCAGCCCATCATGACTAAAGAGGCGTTTGCCGCCCAACCGATCAACCCGAAGGCGCAGCTGTTGTTCCGCTCGGGCGGCACCAGCGGCACCCCGGCGCTGGCGGGTTTCAGCTATCGCGATTTTCAACGACAAATGCGCGCGACCGCTGACGGCCTGTTCGCCGCCGGTCTTGATCCGGTGCACGACCGGGTGATGAACCTGTTCTTCAGTGGCGCAATGTACGGCGGCTTCTTCAGCTTTGCCAAAGTCCTCGAACTGTTGCAGGTCACGCACCTGCCGATGGGTGCGCCTGGCGATGATGATTACCGGGACATTGCGCAACTGATCATCGCGCAGCGGGTGACGGTGTTGATCGGCATGCCGAGCACGGTACACCGGCTGTTCCTCAATGAAGGCCAGCATCTGCGGGCCTACGGCGGGGTCGCCAAAGTGTTTCTCGGCGGTGAGCACCTGAGCGGACACACCCGTGAACTGCTACAAGACTGCGGCGTTTCAAGTGTGCGCTCGGCGGTGTACGGCAGCGTGGATGCCGGGCCACTCGGCCACGCCTGCGCGGCCAGCGCCGACGGCGTGTTTCATTTGATGAGCGATATCCAGCAACTGGAAATCGTTGAGTTTGCGCAAGACGTTCCGGTGAAGGGCAACGAGACCGGCCGATTGGTGTTCACCTCGCACGGCCGCGAAGGTCATTCCATCACGCGCTATGACATCGGTGACAGCGGACGCTGGGTCGACGGGGCGTGCGCGTGCGGCCTGAGATCGCCACGCTTCGAATTGTTGCAACGTCACGGCAAGCTGATACGCATTGGCAGCGATTTCATTTCCCTGAGCGAATTGACGCAGCGTCTGCAGGTGCCGTTTCAATTAGTCCTCGACCACGCCCCCGACGGCAGGGATCGCCTGCAGTTGCGCAGCGAACTGACGTCGTCGGAAGTACTTGCGCGGCTCGCGGACTATTCAACTTTAACGACCCTTATCGAGAGCGGTTTGTTAGTGATGGAAGTTGAAGTCTGTGTACCCGGAAAGTTCACCCGTAACGCCCACAGTGGCAAAACCGCCGCGGTGATTGATGCGCGCCGTTAGTTCTTATTCACCCGTACACCTGAACTAAAACCAGACAACTTCAGAGCAATAACCGTGAAAACTACTGACCAACTACGCGAACTGATCAAGTTCGCGCGCCAGTGTTCGCCGTTTTACCGCAAACATCTGGCGGCTATCAGCGCATCCGATGACTCGCTGGATAACGTACCCGTGGTGGATCCACTGCAATACTGGCGCGAAAGCCAGAGGCTCGACCATTGGCCCGTCCTGACCGGCCCCATGGCATCCGCGCTGGTGTTCAAGACCGGTGGTTCGACCAGTGCCGGCAAACTGTCGATTTACGAGCGCGAAGAATGGCGCGCGTTCGTGACCGACTTCGGTCAAAGCCTGACCGCGCAATTCAATCCGGGTGACCGCGTTGCCAATCTGTTTTTCTGCGGTGACCTGTACGCCAGTTTCCTGTTCACTCACGATGCGTTGCAGCATGTCGATACCGACATCACCGAGTTTCCGTTCACCGGCAGCGTCGATCTGGCTGCACTGGCCGAAACCATTCCCCGACAACGGATCAATGTGCTGGCCGGTGTGCCCGCGCAGTTGCTCACGTTCGCCAGTTGGCTGAGCGGGCGCGGGCAAACGCTGCCCGAGGTCGAGACCATTCTCTACGGAGGTGAAAGCCTGTTTGCCGCGCAGCGAACAATACTGCGGCAAGCGTTTCCCGCCGCGCGCATCGCCTCCATTGGCTACGCCAGTGTCGACGCCGGATTGATCGGCGCCAGCCACCGTGACTGCAGCGAGGGCGAGCATCGGATGTGCGACGGACACAGCATCGTCGAGATCGTCGACGAGCAGACCGGTGAGGTCATCGACACTTGCGAGCGCATCGGCCTGTTGGTGCTGACCAACCTCACCCGCCGCTTGATGCCGGTGATTCGTTACCCGGTGGGCGACCGTGCCTGCTGGCGCGAACCGGCAGGCACGGCCATGCGCAAGTTCGCCCTCAAGGGCCGCAGCGCAAGCAGTGAACGGGTGCGGGTCGGGATTTTGTCGCTGATGCCGGGGGAAATCGGCGAGCGTGTCCGGCGCGATGTGGACAGTGACACCTGGCAACTGGTCATTGAGCAGGCGATGCACAAGGACGTGCTCACCTTGAAATGGGTGGCGAATCACCCGTCGCCGGCGGTGGCCGAGGCTAACCGGACGCTGGAAGCCGGACTCATCGAGCTGTATCCGTTGATCGAACAATTGCGCAAGGATCAGTTGCTGGAACTGCGGATTCTGCACTGCACCTTCGAGGACCTGCCGCGGCATCCTCGTTCGGGCAAATGCCTGCGCGTGCTGGACCTGCGTGACTATCAACATGATGCAGCGGAGTCTGCCTGATGGAGCCGCTAATTCTCCGTAACTATCGCGACGCCGATGCGACGGCGGTCAGCGGCCTGATCCGGCAAGTGTATGGCGACCAATACGCGCAACCCGATGTCTACCTGCCGCACATGATCAGCCAGCACCACAGCCGCCAGCGCTGGCACTCGCTGGTTGCAGAAGTCGACGGGCAGATCCTCGGGCATGCCACCTTGTTGCGCGAAAACGTTGGTCAGGGTGCAGAACTGGCGGTCAGCGTCGTCCACCCTGACTTTCGCGGCCAGAATATCGCCACCCGTCTGGGCGAGCAGTTGCGGGTGCACGCGCAAGCCCTGGGTTGTCGCTATCTGTCCATCAAGCAGGTCACTTGTCACCCCTACACACAGCGCATGGCACACAGCCTGGGGTTTCATAACACCGGATTGCTGCCCGACTATGTGCCGTCACCGCTCGCCCCCCCGACACGGGAATCCATCGTTGTCGGTTTCCAGAACATTCCCGGCTATCAACGTCCGCTGCCCGACCTGACGTGGCCGATGCAACATGAGGCGTTCATGCTGCACCTGAGCAATGAGCTAGGGGTCGAAGAGCCATTGCCACATTGGCGCGGCGTACCGATTCATGTCGGTCATGGCGCCAGTCGGCATGACCTGGTGCTGGAAAAGCTCAAACCGGGATTGCTCAAACAATTGCGCGAGTTGCCGGCGCACTGGCTGGTTTCGCTCAGGCTTGGATTGTCTCGGCACTTTGCGCTGGATGTCGACAGACTGGCGAGTATCGGCTTTGTCTTCACTGGGCTGGCGCCCGGCGATGGCCACTGCGACGGGTGGCTGGCGTTATTCCACCGCGGGCATAGCGACCGTGCGCTGCAGTTGCATTGCCCACTGATGCAACGCCTGCAGGATCGGCTTCAGCAAAAACCCGACGACGTCTGACAGCAAGACCTGGCCCGTTCGTGACAGGAACGGGCCACTGTCGAGGATCACGCCTTGGCGCTGACGCCTTTGTCCGTCGGTGCCGTTCGCCCGTTGCCCATGCCATAGGTCTTGAGGTTCTGCAGCACGTAAATGGCTTTTTTGTATTCGGGGATCAAGCCTGCGGCGTATTTATCGCCCTTGATGCTGTTGCTCTGGATAGTGTCCAGCTGAGTCGCGAAGTACTCCAGGGCATTGAACTTGGCGTCCGGGTCTTTCTGCACACCGAAGCGGTCGAACTTGTCGCCCGCGTTGAGCAGAGTCATGGCGGTGAGATCGGTAATCAGACCTTTGCCGCGCAGGAATGCGCTGAGGTTGCCCAATTGTTTCGCCGAGACGTTTTCCGGGTCGAAGCCCTTGACGTTCTTGTGCAGCTTTTGCCGATCCATTTCGGCGATGTTCAGTGCGTTTGGATCGTTGCCGACCAGCGCGAGCATCTGCTTGACCCTGGCGTTTTGCGAAACCGGTTTGCCGCGCACACCGGTGTCCTGAACCAACAGGCCCGCCTTGCTTTGCCAGGCGCCCGTGTAGCCAATAGTCATGACTGTGCTCCTTGAATGTCGCGCATGAAGAATGTCCTTGATGACCTGTTTTAGTGCGTGGAAGTATCGGCGGGCAAAGTAATGGCACCAACCTTTTTTATCAGGTTTTTACAATTCTCGTACAAACTCGATACAAACCGGCGTCACGCCGAAAATCCATGGCATTGAGGCTTCAACCGAATAATTTTCACCAGGCTTTTTGCTCTGACAAACGCGCTGGCCGGTTTTCTTGTATCCGTTTCGATACGCACCACCGGTCGGCCATGCAGGTTCTTGTACGAAAGTACCTAAAGCTTCGAGCGGACACGACGATACGTAAGAAAGCCCGCCGTTTTTTTCCCGAACCCACAATAAGAATCGCAGCTCAAGGACCGGTTTCCATGCCCGCACTTCGTACTATTCAGGCTCGCTACACGCTGTTGCTGGTTCTGTTCATCCTGCTGTTGTCGGTGCTGACCGTGGTCGGTATCAGCCAACTGGTCGCGCCCAAGCTGCGGCAGACCGAAGAACAGGTGGTGCTCAACCGTATCGCCGAAGTCGCCGAGCAGATTCAGGGCGAACTCAACAAAGTGCAGGCGCAACAGCGCAGCATCACCCAGACCATTCCGCTGCTCGACAGCGCGGCCATCGACACGGTGTTGCCGGGCCTGGTGGATCAGTACGGCGAGCTTAAGGTCTTCGGGGGCGGGATCTGGCCGCTACCTGGCCAGCGTGAAGCCGGGCGCAACAAGTTCAGCACCTTCTGGCACCGTGACGCCTCGGGCAAACTGGCGGTGAACACGTTCTGGAACAGCGATGCGGCACCCAACTATTACGACCAGAGCTGGTACAAGGGCGGCATGGCCACTGCGCGCGGTCAGTGCGCCTGGGCAGCGGCCTACAAGGACGACGCCAGCGCCGAACCGCGCACCAACTGCGCCATGGCGATCCAGAAAAACGGCGCCGCCTGGGGGGTGTCGACCATCGACGTGACCCTCGGCTTCTTTAATGATCTGGTGGCCCGCAAGGAAAAGGACCTCAACGCCGAAATGCTGATCGTCGAAGCTGACGGCAAAATCATCAGCAACAGTTCGCGCATCAGTGGCCCGATCGTGCTGAAAAACATCAGCGAACTGGCCGGCAGCTCGACCTTCGCCAGCCAGGTCAAGGCCGGCCTGCAAAACCGTGATCAGGCGCAACGCGTGGAGTTCGACAACAACGGTGAAGCCAGCACCTTCTTCATGCGCCCCATCGAAGGCACACCTTGGTTCCTGGCCACCGCCCTGCCGACCAAACTGCTCACCGCGCAACGCGACGATGTCCTCAGCAGCCTGAGCCTGTTGCAGATACCACTGGTGATCCTGTTGGTGCTGTTGCAGGTTTATGCAATCCGTCAGTTGGTCCAGCGCATGAAAGCGCTGAAAGCCAACATCGACTTGCTGTCCAGCGGTGACGCCGACCTGACCCGCCGCATCACCATTCGCGCCGAAGACGAACTCGGCGCCATTGGCCATTCGGTGAACACCTTTATCGCCTACCTGCAAAACATGATCGGCGAAGTAACGCAGGCCACCGGTGCAATGGCCTCGAGCCTCGACGACCTGCAACGGACCTCGGCGCATACCAGCCAGATCCTGTTGCGTCACGCTTCAGAAACCGACCAGACCGTTACCGCCATCACCGAAATGAGCTCGACCGCCGAAAGCGTCGCGCAGAATGCCGCTGAAACGGCGGCGTTCACCCAGCGCGCCAACGAAAACGCCGACCGTTCGCGCGTTGTCGTGGGTGAAGCGACCAACAGTGTGGTGGCGTTGATCGACGAAGTGGCCAGTGCCACTCACAAAGTCGAGAACATGCAGCAGGACGCCCAACGCATCACCGAGATTCTCGGGGTGATCGGTGCGATTGCCGGGCAGACCAATCTGCTGGCCCTCAACGCTGCCATCGAAGCGGCCCGCGCCGGTGAACAGGGTCGTGGTTTTGCGGTGGTGGCTGACGAAGTCCGCGCCCTCGCCGCTCGTACCCAGGCCAGCACCTCGGAAATCAACGAGATGTTGACCCGCCTGACCCAAGGGGTGAGTTCGTCGGTCAGCGCCATGGAAAACACCCAGGCCAGTTGTCAGTCGGCGGCAGATGCCACCGCTCGGGTCAACTCCGGTCTGGACGAAATGGCCGGCTCGGTCAGCCATATCAACAGCCTCAGCACCCAGATCGCCACGGCCGCCGAACAGCAAAGTGCGGTCACCGAAGAGATCAACCGCAGCATGGTGCAGATCCGCCACATGGTCGAAGAGCTGGTACAGAGCGGCCACGCCAGCGAACTCAACACCCGTCAGTTGCTGGAAGCCAACAGCCGCGTCAGCGCCATCATGGGCCGCTTCAAGGTCCGTTGATCGCTGCACGCCTTTACGGGTTGTCTGTCAGTCAGATGCCCGCTGTGGGATCGGGCTTGCTCGCGAAAGCAATCGCTCAGTCGCTGTTTCAGTGTCTGAGCGAGCGCATTTTCGAGCAGGCCCACACCTCTCCGGATCCGCCCACCTGACAACTTTGTCATCTCGAGCTCAGCAACCTGTCAGCCGTGATCGGCGATCATCCTCCCCGTGTGCCTCGCAACAACTGGAAACATTGCGTTGATGCCAGGCGATAAAAAACGGTCAAAATGCATTCTTTTTGACTGCCACCGCGAAGCGAGAGCCCTGTCATGCGAACCCACCTGCGTCTGCTCGCCCTGAGCGCCCTGTTCCTCTCCTCCCTGGCTCAGGCCGCCGACCTGATTCCGATCGAAGTCCATCGCGACGCCAATTGCGGGTGCTGCAAGAAGTGGATCAGCCACCTCGAAGCCAATGGCTTCAAAGTCGACGATCACGTCGAAGCGGACATGAGCAGTTTCAAGCAACAACATGGCGTGCCACCGCGTCTGGCCTCCTGCCACACCGCAATCATCAACGGCAAATTCGTCGAAGGCCATGTGCCGGCCGAGCAAGTGCTGGCCCTGACCCGGCGTGATGATCTGCTCGGCGTTGCCGCACCGGGCATGCCGATGGGCTCGCCGGGCATGGAAATGGACGGCATGAGCGATGCCTACCAAGTGATCGGTCTGAAGAAGGACGGCGCTGACGTGGTGGTGGCGGACTACCCGGCCCATTGATGAGCGCTGCGTACTTCGGGCTGTTCCTTGCCGCATTCGGCGCGGCGACGTTGCTGCCGTTACAGTCCGAGGCGGCGCTGGTCGGGTTGATTGTCAGCGAGCGTTACTGGCTATGGGGTTTGCTCGCCGTGGCGACGCTGGGCAATGTGCTGGGGTCGCTGGTGAACTGGTGGCTGGGGCGTGGCATCGAACGATTTCAGGGGCGGCGCTGGTTTCCGGTCAGCCCCGAGCACATGGCCAGGGCGCGCAAGCACTATGAGCGATACGGTCATTGGTCGTTACTGCTCAGCTGGTTGCCGGTCATCGGCGACCCGCTGACCCTGATTGCCGGCGTGATGCGCGAACCGCTCGGGCGTTTCCTGCTCATTGTCACCCTGGCCAAAGGTGCGCGTTATGCGGTGCTGGCCTTGCTGACCCTGGGCTGGCTCGGGTGAACCATCGAGCGCGGCCATTGCCTGTGTTTAACGTCGCCCTAATCCCGCCGTTCCAGCATCGGCCGATTTTCATGGAGTTTGCCCTTATGTCCGTCACGCTTTCCCGCTGGCTGCCCGGCCTGTTCCTCTGCGCCGCGATGCCTTTGCTCGCGCACGCCACCCCTGAGGCCGCGCCCGTCGAAGGCCCGGCCTACGGCCCGGAGCTGCAAGGCTTCGAATACCCTTACACGCTTAAACACTTCGCCTTCCAGTCCCAAGGCAAATCCCTGCAAATGGGGTACATGGACGTCGCCGCCCACGGCAAGGCCAACGGTCGCACCGTGGTGCTGATGCACGGCAAGAACTTCTGCGCCGCCACCTGGGACAGTTCGATCAAGGCCTTGAGCGAGGCCGGTTATCGGGTCATCGCCCCGGACCAGATCGGCTTCTGCACCTCCAGCAAACCGGATCACTATCAATACAGCTTCCAGCAACTGGCAACCAACACCCAGCAGTTGCTCAAAGCCTTGGGCATCCAGAAAGCCACCCTGCTCGGCCACTCCACCGGCGGCATGCTTGCCACCCGTTATGCCTTGTTGTTCCCTGAGCAGGTCGAGCAACTGGCGCTGGTCAATCCGATCGGCCTGGAAGACTGGAAAGCCCTCGGCGTGCCTTATCGCACCGTGGACCAGTGGTATCAGCGCGAACTGAAGGTCAGCGCCCAGGGCATCCGTGAATACGAGCGCACGACGTATTACGATGGCCGCTGGAAACCCGAGTTCGACCGCTGGGTGGATATGCTCGCCGGCCTGAGCAAAGGCCCGGGCAAGGCGCAAGTCGCCTGGAACTCAGCGCTGATCTACGACATGATTTTCACCCAGCCGGTGTATTACGAATTCAAGGACTTGAAGATGCCAACCCTGTTGCTGATCGGCACCTCGGATACCACGGCCATCGGCAAGGACCTTGCGTCACCGGAGGTCAAAGCGAAGATCGGTCACTATGACGTGCTCGGCAAACACGTGGCCCGACTGATCCCGCAGTCGACCCTGGTGGAATTTCCCGGCATGGGCCATGCGCCACAAATGGAAGAGCCGGCGCAATTCCACAAAGCCCTGCTCGGCTGGCTGAATACAACCAATCCCGTTCGTTGATGAGGTAAGGCTGATGGCGGTGCAGATTGCAGTGATCGATGACTGGCAGGACGTCGCCCGCGACGTGGTTGACTGGTCGGTACTCGAAAGCGTGGGTGAGGTGACGTTCGAGCATGACTACCCGGCGGACAATGCCACACTCGCCGAGCGTCTGGGCAAGTACCAGGTGATCTGCGTGATGCGCGAGCGGACGCGCTTCGACGAAGACCTGCTCGACCGTCTGCCCCACCTCGAACTGCTGGTGACCGGTGGTATGCGCAATGCCGCGCTGGACATGCCGGCGGCGGCCAAACGGGGAATCCGCGTCTGCGGCACCGACAGCTACAAACACGCGGCGCCGGAACTGACCTGGGCCTTGATCATGGCCGCCACGCGCAATCTGCTGAAGGAAGCCAATTCCCTGCGCGCCGGCCACTGGCAGCAGGGTCTGGGTGGCGACCTGCACGGCAAGACCCTCGGTATTCTTGGCCTGGGCAGCATCGGCCAGCGCGTGGCGCAATTTGGCCAGGTGTTTGGCATGCGGGTAATCGCGTGGAGCGAGAACCTTACAGCTGAGCGCGCACAGCAGGCCGGCGTAACGTATGTGAGCAAGCAGGCACTGTTCGAGCAGGCCGACGTGTTGTCGGTGCATCTGGTGCTCAGTGAACGCAGTCGCGGGCTGGTCGATGCCCAGGCGCTGGACTGGATGAAGCCGACGGCGCTGCTGGTCAATACCGCGCGCGGGCCGATCGTCGATGAAGCGGCACTGATCAAGGCGCTGCAAAAACAACGCATCGCCGGGGCGGCGCTGGACGTGTTCGATGAGGAGCCACTGCCGGCCCTGCACCCGTTTCGCACACTGGACAATGTGCTGGCGACGCCCCATGTGGGTTATGTCAGTCGGCAAAACTATGAACAGTTCTTTTCGCAGATGATCGAGGACATTCAAGCGTGGGCGGCGGGCAAGCCGATTCGCCTGTTGAACTGAGTCAATCTGTTGGTCCTGTTGTGAGCTGGCCATCGCCATCACAAGCAGGCTCTCTCCTACATTTGAAATACCTTTTCTTGTAGGGACGAGCCTGCTCGCGATGGGGCCAGAACAACCACCCCATCAACAAAATGCACGCACCACAACAGTGCGCCCGCCTTTCCCGCTAGCACATAATCGTGACCACCCAGTCACCGTTTTGGCTCTTGCCTGCAAAAAAAACTGCACTTCGTCGGTGCGTTTGCCCTCTTAAACGAGGGTTACCGTTCGCGGCAAACCGATTGTCGAACAATTTACCCATTTGCTCTGGCCCGCTCTAGGATCTGGCCTAGACTGGTTTTCGCGGGGCCAGACCGGCCGGTCACATCACAGCAAAATAATCGAAACTTTTGCTGAAGGCGGCAGGTCATCTGAAAGGCAGGGCGAACACGGCTGGTTCATTCCTTGCAATGGCCTCGTCACCCATTCTGCTTGCGCGTGTTGGGTAGCTTTGCTCACCGATGCGTGGCGCATTTGCGCCCAGCCACAGGACGTGGTCATGGACATCACTTGTTCAAGACAAGAATCAGATCAACAAGACGGGAGAGTCATATGATCAGTGCGGCATTGGATATTCAGGGAGAGCGTGCTCAGTCAATTGGTGAAGCGAGCACTGTCAGCGTTCCCGGCAGCCGATCGATCAACGTCCCCGGCACCAAGACACTGACTCCGTTAGCGAGACAGAATCCCAACAAGAAGAAAGTGTTGTTCGTAACCTCGGAAATCGCCGACCTGGTGAAAACCGGCGGTCTGGGTGACGTCTCTGCCGCCCTGCCCCGCGCCATGGCGCACCTGCACGACGTGCGCGTGCTGATCCCCGGTTACCCGCAAGTGATGCACAGCGAAAACCCGATCCACATCATCGGCGAACTCGGCGGGCATGCCGCGCTGCCCCCGTGCAAGATCGGCCGCATGGACATGCCTGACGGGCTGGTGATTTACGTTCTGATCTGCCCCGAACTCTACGAGCGCGAAGGCTCGCCGTACGGAGCCAATAACGGTCGCGACTGGCCGGACAACCACATTCGCTTCGCCCGTCTGGGTCTGGCCGCTGCCGACATCGCTGCCAACCTCGCACAAATCCACTGGTGCCCGGATCTGGTGCACGCCCATGACTGGCCCGCCGGCCTGGCGCCTGCTTATATGCACTGGCGCGGGCAGCGCACGCCGACGCTGTTCACCATTCACAACCTCGCGTATCAAGGCGTGACCAGCCTCGGATCCTGCCCGGAACTCGGTATCCCCACCCATGCCCTGCAACAGGAAGGCATGGAGTTTTACGGCAAGATGTCGTTCCTCAAGGCCGGCATGGCGTATTCGAGCCACATCACCACGGTCAGCGCCACCTATGCGCAGGAAATCACCACCCCGGACTTCGGCTGCGGCCTCGACGGCTTCCTCGCCGCCAAGACCCAGCAAGGTTTGCTCAGCGGCATCCCCAATGGCATTGACGAGAGCTGGGATGCGGCCACTGATCCGCACCTGTTCGCGCCGTTCGCCATCGGCGACTGGGAAGGCAAGGCTGTCAACGCCGCGCATGTGCGTGCGCTGTTCGGCCTGAACGACTCCACCGGCCCGCTGTTCGCCGTGGTCTCGCGTCTGGTCTATCAGAAAGGTCTGGACCTGACCGAAGCGGTGTCCGAATACATCGTCCAGCAAGGTGGCCAGATCGCCATCATCGGCCGTGGCGAACCGGAAGAAGAGCAAGCCATGCGCGAGCTGGCGCTGCGTTTCCCCGGCCAGATCGGCGTGCGTATCGGCTTCAATGAAACCGACGCCCGTCGCATGTTTGCCGGCAGCGATTTCCTGCTGATGCCTTCGCGTTACGAGCCCTGCGGCCTGAGCCAGATGTATGCGCAGCGCTTCGGCTCACTGCCGGTGGCGCGCAATACCGGTGGCCTGGCCGACACCATTGAAAACGGCGTGACCGGTTTCCTTTTCGACGAGTCCACCGCCGACAGCTATCGCGAAGCCCTGAGCCGCGCCTTCAAGGTGTTTGCCTTCCCGGAGCTGCTCAATGCCATGCGTTGCCGGGCCATGGCCGCGCCGTTCAACTGGTGCAAGGCGGTTGAACCCTACGCCGAACTGTATGAGCAACTGGTCGCCAAGGCGCTGGGTAAAGCCCACCACAAGTAAAAGGAAGCGTTGACAATGCCGTTACGGTCCCCTGAAACCTGGCCCCACGGCGCGATCATGCAGGATGCCGAACACACGCAATTTGCGCTGTGGGCCCCGGATGCGTTTTACGTCAGTGTCGAACTGGACAACGGACAATCCCTGCCGATGCTGCCACAGGCAGACGGCTGGTTCGTGATTAAGGCCCGTTGTCCGGCGGGCACCCGATACCGCTACAACATTGATGGCGAACTGGAGGTGCCCGACCCGGCCTCCAGGGCGCAGGATGGCGATATTCACCGCCACAGTGTGGTGGTCGACCCGCTGGCGTACGCATGGCGACACGGTGACTGGCAGGGTCGGCCGTGGAGTGAAGCGGTGATTTACGAGTTGCACGTCGGTGCGCTCGGTGGCTTTGCCGAAGTCGAGCAGCATCTGGCTCGCCTCGCCGCCCTGGGCATCACCGCCATCGAACTGATGCCGCTGGCGCAGTTTCCCGGTGATCGCAACTGGGGTTACGACGGCGTTCTGCCCTACGCGCCGCAAGCTTCCTACGGCACTCCGGAACAACTCAAGCATTTGATCGACAGCGCCCACGGCCATGGTCTGGCGGTGATTCTTGATGTGGTCTACAACCACTTCGGCCCCGATGGCAATTACCTGCACCGCTACGCCAAGGGCTTCTTCCGCGAGGACAAGCACACCCCGTGGGGGGCGGCGATCGACTTTCGACGCAACGAAGTGCGTGACTTCTTTATCGAAAACGCGCTGATGTGGCTCCTCGAATACCGTTTCGACGGCTTGCGCCTGGACGCCGTGCATGCCATCGAAGACCCGGACTTTCTCAGTGAGATGGCCCGGAGTATCCGCCAACAGATCGACCCGACGCGGCATGTCTGGCTGACCGTGGAAAACGAGCTCAACCAGTCCAGCCTGCTCGAATACGACTACGACGCCCAATGGAACGACGACGGCCATAACGCCCTGCACGTGCTGCTGACCGGCGAGACCGACGCCTATTACGCCGACTACGCGCTGCAACCCACCGAGCAACTGGCCCGCTGCCTGAGTCAGGGCTTTGTCTTTCAGGGCCACATCACCCGTCACGGCGAACCCCGAGGCGAGCCCAGCGAACACCTGCCCTCCACGGCATTCGTGTTGTTCCTGCAGAACCACGACCAGATCGGCAACCGCGCCTTTGGCGAGCGTCTGCATCAACTGGCCGATCCGCGTGCGGTACAAGCCGCTACCGTGCTGTTGCTGCTGTCGCCGATGATTCCGCTGATGTTCATGGGCGACGAGTTTGCCGCCGAGCAACCGTTCCTGTTTTTCACCAGCCATCACGGTGAGCTGGCAGATCTGGTGCGCGAGGGCCGGCGCAATGAGTTCGCCGCCTTCAGCGCGTTTACCGATCCCCATCAGCGTGAACGGATCCCCGACCCCAACGCCGAACAGACCTTCCACGCGTCGCAGCCACGGCTGATCGGCAGTGGCACCGCACTGCAACAGCAAACCCTGGCGCTGTACCGCCAACTGCTGCAATTGCGCCATCAATACATCATCCCGAACCTGTCCGGAACCCAGGCGCTTGGCGCGCACATACTCGGTCACGCAGCGGTCAGTGCGCGCTGGCGCCTGGGCAATGGCAGCGAGCTACGAATTGACCTGAACCTCGGCGATACGCCAGTGGTCAACCCTGCACAGAGCGACACCGTGTGGCTGTTTCAGCAACCACCCGCCGTCGCCCTGTCGGATCCGGGCCTGTTGCCCGCGTATTGCGCGCTTGTCAGCCTCACGGCCGCAACCCTTTTGCAACCTCTGGATGGAGAGCGCCTATGAGCGATGCGCAACTGGAAATTCTGGCCAGCCGGGCCGGCCTCGCCGTCGACTGGATCGACGCCAACGGACGCCCGCAAAAAGTCGCCCCGGCGGTGCTGCGCAATGTCCTGATCGGCCTGGGCCACCCGGCCAGCACCGCGCAGGAAATCGACGCCAGCCTGCTGGAGCTGCAACAAGTGCAGCAAGACCGCCACCTGCCGCCGCTGCTGACCAGCGACGTTGGTGTCGGGCTTGATCTGGCGCGCTATTTCGCGCCGCACACCCCGTGTGAAATTCACCTCGAGGACGGTTCCCGGCTGACCCTGAAACTCGATGGCGAAGCGATTTTGCCCGGGCTGATTCCGGTCGGTTATCAGCAAGTGCACATCGACGATCAGTTCTTCACCCTGGCAGTGGCGCCGGAGCGCTGCTACAGCGTCGGCGATGCGCTGGGAAACCCGATCCCCCGTGCCTGGGGCCTGAGCGTGCAGCTGTATTCGCTGCGCCGACCCGGCGATGGCGGCTTCGGCGACACCCAGGCCCTGGAAGAGCTGGCGCGGGTGGCCGGCGAACGCGGTGCCGACGCCCTGGCGATCAGTCCGCTGCATGCGATGTTCAGCGCCGACACTGGCCGCTACAGTCCCTATTCGCCGTCCAGTCGCTTGTTCCTCAATTCGCTGTATGCCGCACCGGGGGCGATTCTCGGCGAACGGGCGCTGCGCGATGCGATTGACGCTGCAGGTCTGGCGGAGCAGTTCGCGCACCTCGAAGACCTGAAACTGATCGACTGGCCGAGCGCCGCCGAGGCCAAGCATAAGCTGCTGCAAGCGTTGTACGACGGTTTCGTCGCCGGCGATCACCCGTTGCACCCGGACTTCGCCAGCTTCCGTCATGCCGGTGGCGAAGCGCTGGAAAACCACTGCCGCTTCGAAGCCATTCAGGAAATGCGCGCCGCCCGTGGTGAAAGCCTCGACTGGCGGCAATGGCCCGAGCACTGGCACGACCCGCGCGGCGCCGCGCTGGAAGCGTTTGCCGAAGAATACGCCGAGCGCATCGGCTACTTCGCGTTCTGCCAATGGCTGATCCACCGCTGCCTCGAACGCGCCCAAACCGCAGCGCGCAGTGCTGGCATGAGCATCGGCCTGATTGCCGATCTGGCGGTCGGTGCCGACGGCGCCGGCAGTCAGGCCTGGAGCTTTCAGGATGAACTGCTCGCCTCGCTCACCGTGGGCGCGCCGCCAGACATTCTCAACCGCTCCGGACAGGGCTGGGGGATTTCCGCGTTCTCGCCCGAAGGGCTGATCCGCAAAGGTTTCCGTGCGTTCATCGACATGCTGCGGGCCAATTTCGCCCACGCCGGCGGCCTGCGCATCGACCATGTGATGGGCCTGCAACGCCTGTGGGTGATCCCCAACGGCGCAGCGCCTGCCGACGGCGCCTACCTGTATTACCCGGTGGACGATCTGCTGCGCCTGCTGAGCCTCGAATCCCATCGCCATCAGGCCATCGTCCTCGGCGAAGACCTCGGCACCGTGCCCGACGGTCTGCGCGAAAAGCTCAGCGCACGCTCGATGCTCGGCATGCGTGTGTTGCTGTTCGAACAGGACAACACCTACTTCAAACCGATTCTCGACTGGCCGGACAATGCGCTGGCCACCACCAGCACCCACGACCTGCCGACGCTCAATGGCTGGTGGCATGGCCGCGACATCGACTGGAACGCACGGCTGGGTTTCGTCGATGCCAACGGCGAAATCGAATGGCGTCATCACCGCCAGCGCGAGCGTGAAGGTTTGCGCAATGCGTTGAGCCAGGACCCGCAGAACTTCCGCGAGGAATCCCACGAAGCCGATCAAGTGGTCGATGCCAGCGTGCGCTTCCTCGGCCACACCCGCGCGCCCCTGGTGTTGTTGCCCCTCGAAGATGCACTGGGCATCAATGAACAGGCCAACCTGCCGGGGACGATCGACACCCACCCGAACTGGGCGCGGCGTCTGCCCGCCACCAGCGAAGCGTTACTTGACGCTGCCGACGCCGCACGACGCCTGGAACTGCTGGCCTGCGCGCGTCTCCAGGCTGCAGAGCGTGACCAATGAGCCCGACGCAAATCCAGCCATTGCGCGCAACCCTGCGCCTGCAATTTCATAAAGGCTTTACCCTGGAGCAAGCGGTGCCGCTGGTGCCGTATTTCGCCCGCCTCGGCATCAGCCACATTTACGCCTCGCCCCTGCTCGCGGCCCGGGCCGGTTCAATGCACGGCTACGACGTGGTCGACCCGACCCAGGTCAATCCGGAACTCGGCGGCGAACCGGCGCTGCGGCGTCTGGTCAGCACCCTGCGCGAACACAACATGGGGCTGATCCTCGACATCGTCTCCAACCACATGGCCGTTGGCGGCAGCGACAATCCGTGGTGGCTGGACTTGCTCGAATGGGGACGCTTGAGCCCTTACGGCGAGTTCTTCGACATCCAGTGGCATTCGCCGGACCCGCTCATGGAAGGCCAGCTGCTGCTGCCGTTTCTTGGCAGCGACTACGGCGTCGCCCTGCAGGAAGGCATGCTGAAACTGTTGTTCAATCCGCAGCGCGGCAGCTTTTACGTCGAACACTATGATCATCACTTCCCGATCTGCCCGAGCGATTACGCCGAGCTGCTCAAGTCGCCGCTAGCCCTGAAGTCTCTGGCCCAGCGGTTCAGTACCCTCAGTTACCAAAGCGACGCCCATGCGCTGGCCATGCCGTTGAAAGACGAGTTGCGAGAACTGGCGACTGAGCCGTCGATCCTTGCAGCGATTCACGACACCCTAAAGGCTTACGACTCGACCACTGAAGCGGGCTTCCAAAGGCTGCATCAATTGCTCGAACGACAAAGCTATCGGCTCGCCAGTTGGCGCACCGCTGCCGATGACATCAACTGGCGGCGCTTTTTCGACATCAATGAACTCGGCGGTCTGCGCGTCGAACGTCCGGCGGTGTTCGAAGCCACCCACGGCAAGATTTTCCAGTTGATCGGCGAAGGCCTGATCGACGGTTTACGCATCGACCACATCGACGGCCTCGCCGATCCCCGGGGTTATTGCCGCAAGCTGCGTCGGCGCCTCGACCTGCTCGCGCCGGGCCGGCATCTGCCGATCTACGTCGAGAAGATCCTCGGTGCCGGCGAAACCCTGCACCGTGACTGGGCCGTGAACGGCACCACCGGTTACGAGTTCATGAACCAGTTGTCGCTGCTGCAACACGATCCGGACGGCGAACACGTCCTCGGTGAGTTGTGGCAACGGCGCACCGAACGCCCCGCCGCGTTTATCGAAGAAGCGCAACTGGCGCGCCAGCAAATCCTCAACGGTTTGCTGGCCAGTGACTTTGAAAGCGTTGCCCAGGCCTTGCTGCAGGTGGCCCGCGATGACCTGATGACGCGTGACCTGACCCTCGGCGCGATCCGCCGGGTGTTGCAGGCGTTGATCGTGCACTTTCCGGTGTACCGCACTTACATTGGCGCTATGGGCCGCTCCGCGCAGGATGAAGTGTTTTTCCAGCAGGCCATGGACGGTGCCCGGCAGACCCTCGGCGAAGGCGACTGGCCGGTGCTCGACTGTGTGGCCGCATGGCTCGGTGGCACGCCGTGGCGGCGCAAACCCCGCGGGCGCTCGCGCAAGATCCTCAAGCATGCGTGCGTACGCTTCCAGCAATTGACCTCGCCGGCGGCGGCCAAAGCCGTGGAAGACACCGCGCTGTACCGCTCCGCGGTGCTGCTGTCGCGCAATGACGTCGGCTACAACACCGAGCAGTTCAGTGCACCGCTCAGCGATTTCCACGCGGTCAATCAGCAACGCTTCGCCGAATTCCCCGACAACCTGCTGGCCACCGCCACCCACGATCACAAACGTGGTGAAGACACCCGCGCACGGCTCGCCGTGCTCAGCGAACGCAGCCATTGGTACGCCGAGCAGATCGAGCTGTGGCGCGCCCTCGCCCGGCCGGTGCGCAGCGACGATCAACAGCCCTCGACCGGCGATGAACTGATCCTCTACCAAGCGTTGCTCGGCAGTTGGCCGCTGGAACTGCGCGAAGGCGATCAGACGGGTTTCGCCGACTACGCCAAACGCATCTGGCAATGGCAACAGAAAGCCTTGCGCGAGGCCAAGCTGCAAAGCAGCTGGAGCGCACCGAACGAAAGCTATGAGCACGCCGCCCGGTCCTTCACCGAAAAACTGCTGACGGGGGATGAAGGTGAGCTGTTGCGTGCGGCGCTGATCAAGACCGTCAACAACATCGCTGCGGCCGGCGCGCTCAACAGTCTGGCGCAAACCTTGCTGCGCATGACCGTGCCGGGGGTGCCGGACCTGTATCAGGGCAACGAGTTCTGGGACTTCAGCCTGGTCGATCCGGACAACCGTCGGCCGGTGGATTACGCCGCGCGGGCGCAGGCGTTGCAGGCACCTGCACCGGTTGAGCAAATGCTGTCGAATTGGCGTGACGGGCGCATCAAGCAGGCGTTGATCGCCGAGGTGCTCAATCTTCGTGCCGAGCATGCCGAGCTGTTTCGCCGGGGTCGTTATCAGGCGCTGGAGGTGCTCGGCAGTCAGGCGCACAACGTGCTGGCGTTTGCCCGTGAACACCAAGGGACGTACGCCATCGTGATCGTCCCGGTGCGCTGCGCGGCGCTGCTGGAAAACGGTGCTATCCCTCAGGTCAATGCGCTGCGCTGGGGCGATACGCGGGTGGTTTTACCGTTCGCCGCCTCCGACACAAACCTGAAGGGACTTTTTCAAAGCGCCGCAGTCACAAAAAACAGGGAGCTGAATGTCAGCGAAGCGCTGGGGGATGTCCCGGTCAATCTCTTTATCCAACACTTAACGTAACGACGAGTTCAGTTCAGGAGCATTGCGATGAGTACCGACGATAAACGCATCCGCGAGTTCGCCTATCAGATCTGGGAATCAGAGGGTAAACCTGAAGGTCACGAAGCACGCCACTGGGAGATGGCACGCAAGCTGGCTGAAGCCGAGGCTTTGGCGCCGAAGAAATCGCCGAAAGCCGCCAGCAGCAAAACCGCCGGCAAAGGCGTTGACACCAAGGCCCCGGCGGCCAAGCCCAAGGCACCAGCGGCAGCTAAAGCCAAGCCGGCCAGCGCCGCCAAGGTCGTGCCGCCGGGTGAAAAAGCCGCCGAGAAAAAGCCCCGGACCCCACGCAAGCCCCCGGCCAACTGACACACCCGGATTATTGAATTGAACGACTGTGTGGCGAGTTCGCTCGCCACCGAGGGCCAACTCGTCCTCAAGAAACCTCAAATAACCCCTGTCAGGGAGAGAAGCCTGTGGTGACGGGATTTGTCCCCGATCAGTCGCGCAACGGCCGCAAAACAGCAACGGTGATGTGTCAGACATCCCGCGTGCACTGGTTTTGCGACTGCTTCGCAGCTGATCGGGGCGGTGCGACGTTTCGCCAAATCCCCTCGCCACCGATGCTGTTCCCACAGTTGATCAGTTATTCGAACCAACCCGATTTGCAGGAGCAATCATGTCCAGTCCAAAGAAAGCCGAGCCCGCCGCGCACGCCGAGCCATCCAGAATCCGTGAAGGTCTGCCCTTCCCGCTCGGTGCGACCTGGGATGGCCTGGGGGTGAACTTTGCGCTGTTTTCCGCCAACGCCACCAAGGTCGAACTGTGCATCTTCGATGATACCGGCGAAGTCGAAATCGAACGCATCGAGCTGCCGGAATACACCGACGAGATCTACCACGGCTATCTGCCCGATGCACATCCGGGGATGATCTACGGTTACCGCGTGTACGGCCCGTATGACCCGGCCAATGGTCATCGCTTCAACCACAACAAATTGCTCATCGACCCCTACGCCAAGCAATTGGTCGGCGAGTTGAAATGGTCCGAAGCGCTGTTCGGCTACACCATCGGCCACCCCGATGCCGACCTGAGTTTCGACGAACGCGACAGCGCGCCCTTCGTGCCCAAGTGCAAGGTCATCGACCCGGCGCACACCTGGGGCAACGATCACCGCGTGAGCGTGCCGTGGGACAAAACCATCATTTACGAAACCCACGTGCGCGGCATCAGCATGCGTCATCCGTCGGTGCCGGAAAACGTGCGGGGCACCTTTGCCGGTCTGATGGTCGATGACGTGCTCGAGCACATTCGCAAGCTCGGCGTGTCGTCGGTCGAACTGTTGCCGATCCACGCGTTCGTCAATGACCAGCACTTGCTGCACAAGGGCATGACCAACTACTGGGGCTACAACAGCATCGCGTTTTTCGCCCCGGACCCACGCTACCTGGCCAGCGGCAAGATCGCCGAATTCAAGGAAATGGTCGCGCACCTGCACGAAGCCAACCTTGAAGTGATCCTCGACGTGGTCTACAACCACACCGCCGAGGGCAACGAGCAAGGCCCGACCCTGTCGATGCGCGGTATCGACAATGCCTCGTACTACCGGCTGATGCCCGACGACAAGCGCTTCTACATCAACGATTCCGGCACCGGTAACACGCTGGACCTGAGCCACCCGTGCGTGCTGCAAATGGTCACCGACTCGCTGCGCTACTGGGCCAGCGAGATGCACGTCGACGGTTTCCGTTTCGACCTGGCGACCATCCTCGGCCGTTATCACGACGGTTTCGACGAGCGTCACAGTTTCCTCGTTGCCTGCCGCCAAGACCCGGTACTGCGTCAGGTGAAAATGATCGCCGAACCGTGGGACTGTGGCCCCGGCGGCTATCAGGTGGGTCATTTCCCGCCGGGCTGGGTCGAGTGGAACGACAAGTTCCGCGACACCGTGCGCGCGTTCTGGAAAGGTGACGACGGCCAGGTCGCCGACTTCGCCAGTCGCATGACCGCCTCCGGCGAAATGTTCAACCAGCGCGGACGGCGGCCGTATTCGTCGGTGAACTTCATCACCGCCCACGACGGTTTCACCCTCAACGATCTGGTGTCGTACAACGACAAGCACAACGAGGCCAACGACGAGAACAATCAGGACGGCAGCAACAACAACCTGTCGTGGAACCACGGCGTCGAAGGCCCGACCGACGATCCGCAGATCAACGCGCTGCGCCATCGACAGATGCGCAACTTCTTCGCCACCCTGTTGCTGGCGCAAGGCACGCCGATGATCGTCGCCGGTGACGAGTTCGCCCGTACGCAGGACGGCAACAACAATGCCTACTGCCAGGACAGCGAGATCGGCTGGGTCAACTGGGACCTGAGCGAAGACGGCAAGGCCCTGCTGAAATTCGTCAAACGCCTGATCAAGCTGCGCCTGGCGTATCCGATCCTGCGTCGCGGACGTTTCCTGGTCGGTGAGTACAACGAGGACATCGGCGTCAAGGACGTCACCTGGCTCGCGCCGGATGCGACCGAGATGACCACCGAGCACTGGCATGACGCCCATAACCGTTGCCTGGGCATGTTGCTCGATGGCCGTGCCCAGGAAACCGGAATTCGCCGCAAGGGTGGCGACGCAACCCTGCTGCTGGTGGTCAACGCGCACCACGACATCGTCAACTTCACCCTGCCGGAAGTGCCTGACGGCGGTTTCTGGACCTGCATGATCGACACCAATCAGCCGTCGATCCGTGGTCAGGAACGCTTCGAATTCGGGCATGAATATTCGGTCACCGGCCGTTCGCTGCTGCTGTTCGAACTACAACGTGATGAAGAAGACTGATATGGATCTGCAACGCTACCTTGCCCGCCGCCCGCCGGATTATCCCGACACCGTCGCCCTCGGCAGTTGCCTGCGGGCGATGGTCGAGGCCGGTCTGGACCGGCTGCCGTTACCGGGCAGCGGGCACACGCTGGAACGCTTTCAGCGCCTGGCCCAGGTCGGCGGACATGATCTGGGGCTGTGCAAACTCTATGAGGGCCACACCGACGCACAGGCGATCATCGAGCAACTGGGCGGCACGCCAACACCCGGCAGTACGTGGGGGATGTGGGCGGCCGAGCCGCCGCAGGCGCGCGTCAAGGTCACCCCCGCCGGGCACATGGGGTTGCTCAACGGACGCAAGGCCTGGTGCTCCGGTGCCTCGGTGCTCAGCCATGCCTTGCTCACGGCGTGGGACAGCAACGATCAGCAGCAACTGGTGGCCGTGGCCCTTGATCAACCCGGGGTGCGCATTACCGATCAGGGCTGGCACGCCGTGGGCATGGGTGCCACCGGCAGCGTCGAAGTCGTGTTCGAAGACGCCGAGGGTCAGGCCATCGGCCGTCCTGGCGACTACCTGCAACGGCCAGGCTTCTGGCAGGGCGGGATCGGCATTGCCGCGTGCTGGTACGGTGCCGCGCGGCAGCTTGCCGAGTCGCTGCGCCAGCACTGCGCACAACGCGAAGAACCTCACGCCCTCGCCCATCTGGGCGCGGTCGACAGTGCGTTGCAGGCCGCCGCCGATGTGTTGCGCTTCAGCGCGCTGCAAATCGACGCGCATCCCGAAGCCAACGCCGAACTGCTCGCCCGCCGTGCCCGCGCCGTGGTCGAGCAGTCGGCCGAGTCAGTGATCCGCGAAGTCGGCCGTGCGCTCGGGGCCGGGCCTTTTTGCAAGGATCGGCATTTCGCCGGTCTGGTCGCCGACCTGCCGGTGTTTCTGCGTCAAAGCCATGCCGAACGCGATCTGGCCGCCCTCGGTCAATTGGTCACCCGGCAAGCCGACGAGGTCTGGTCGCTATGAGAAGCAATCCGATCGTCGGCCAGGGCACGTCACTGCATCAGTGGCAGGGTTCAAGACGTTTGGCCGAAGTGCCGGGCATAACCGTCGAAGAACTGGTGCCGCCCGGTGCACGCGCCGTAATCGTCGCCCCGCACCCGGACGACGAAGTGCTCGGTTGCGGTGGTTTGCTGCAATTGCTCGCCACGGCGGGCCGTTCGATGCAGTTGATTTCCGTCACCGACGGCAGCGCCAGCCATCCCGGTTCGCAACGCTGGCCGGTGGAACGCCTCAGCGTGGTGCGCCCGCAGGAATCGGCCGAAGCCCTGCGCCGCCTCGGCTTGCCGATGCACAGTCTGAAGTGGCTGCGTGGTGGCTTCACCGACACCTTGGTGGCCGCTCAGGAACAGGCGCTGAGCGCTTTCATTGAAAGTCATTTGCGCGCCGACGATGTGCTGTTCACCACATGGCGCGAAGATGGCCACAGCGACCACGAAGCGGTCGGCCGCGCCAGCGTCGAAGCCGCCCGCCGTGTCGGTGCGACCTGTCATGAATTACCGGTGTGGACCTGGCACTGGGCCGCGCCGGAAGATGCCGGCGTGCCGTGGAACCGGGCGCGCAAGATTCTCCTGACACCGGCCGAGGTGGCGCGCAAACGCCATGCGGTGCACGCCTTCGCCAGTCAACTGGAGGGCGACCCCGACGCCGGCCTGGCTCCGGTGTTGGCGCCCTACGTGATTGATCGCCTGCTGCAACCTTTCGAAGTGGTGTTCCTGTGAGTGTCGACGATCGTTATTTCGACGGCCTGTTCGCCGGCAACGACGACCCGTGGGCCTTTCGCCAACGTTGGTACGAGCAACGCAAACGCGCGATCACCCTCGCGGCGCTGCCACGTCCGCACTATCGGGCGATCTTCGAGCCGGGTTGTGCCAATGGCGAGCTGAGCGCCGAGCTGGCCGGGCGTTGCGATCGTCTGTTGTGTTGCGACACTGCGAACGCGGCGGTGAATCTGGCGCGTACCCGATTGAGCCTGTTCGACCATGCCGAAGTCCGTCAGAACCGTCTGCCCGGCGACTGGCCGGAGGAAAAATTCGACCTGATTGTATTTAGCGAAATCGGCTACTACCTCGACCGTACCGATCTGACAGAAGTGATCCGGCGGATCAGTGATTCCCTGACGGCCGACGGACAACTGCTGGCCTGCCACTGGCGCCCGCCCATCGACGGCTGTCCGTTGAACGCCCGGCAGGTCCATGACCTGATCCACGAACACCTGCATCTACCGCGCCTGGTGCTGCATCAGGAAGCGGATTTCATCCTCGAGCTGTGGAGCCGCGAACCGCGCTCGGTCGCAGCATTGGAGGGCTTGCGATGATCGGCATTCTGATTCCCGCACACAACGAAGAAGCGCTGCTCGACGAGAGCCTCAGCGCCGCCCTGCGCGCCAGCAAGCACGGACTGCTCGCTGGCGAACCGGTGGAAGTGCTGGTGGTGCTCGACAGTTGCACCGACCGCTCGGCGCACATCGTCAGCCAATACCCGGTGCTGAGCCTGCACATCGAGGCGCGCAATGTCGGTCAGGCCCGGGCTGCCGGGGCGCACATGTTGCTGGAGCGCGGCGCACGCTGGATCTCCTGTACCGACGCCGACAGTCGTGTGGCCGATGACTGGCTGGTGGCGCAGTTGGGCCTCGGGGCAGACGCCGTGTGTGGCACGGTGACGGTCGAGCGCTGGGACGAATCCTTCGACGAGGCCGCGCAAATTCGTTACCACCGTCATTACCGGACCTGCGACGGCCATCGGCACATTCATGGGGCCAATCTGGGCATCAGCGCCGACGCCTATCGCTGGGCCGGAGGCTTTAAACCGCTGGCTTGCGACGAAGACGTGCAATTGGTACGCGAGCTGGAACTGTCCGGGGCGAACATCGCCTGGAGCCATCGCCCGCAGGTCCGCACCAGCGCCCGCCTCGACAGCCGGGCACGGGGAGGATTTGGTGACTATCTGCGACATCTGGCACACCTGGAATAAAAAAAACCGGATCAGATCAATCTGCGACGCGACGAATTTAACTTCATGGGCAATACTCTGCTGCGCGGCAATCCAGGGTTCGGAGCGTCGCATGGCAAACAATCCGCCTTCACGGGTCGGACGCGCCGGGCCATTGCGGCCACGCCACCGACTGAGGGCCAGACACAACAAGGACGTCGCACCCATGAAACCGTTATCCCTCAGCGAAAACAGTCCCTCGGCGCAAATCTGGAACAGCGCCGCCCAACTCGACAACATTCCCGTCATCAATACCCATAGCCTGGTGCCCGCCGGCGCCCGTGCGGTGGTGATTGCCCCGCACCCCGGCGATGAGGTGGTCACCTGCGGTGGCCTGCTGCAATTGCTCGCCGGCCTTGGCCACCCGTTGCAATTGCTGTCGATCACCGACGGCAGTGCCAGCCATCCCGGCTCCCGACAATGGTCGGAAAAACGCCTGAGCGTGTTCCGCCCACAGGAAAGTGTCGAAGCCTTGCGCCGCCTCGGCTTGCCGATGCACAGCCTGAAATGGGTGCGCGGCGGCTTCACCGACAACGCCCTGCGCGAAAAGGAAAACGAACTGGTGGCCTTCATCGGCCGTTACCTGCGCCCCGGCGATGCCGTGTTCAGCACCTGGCGCGGGGATGGCAACGACGATCACGAAGCGGTCGGCCACGCCGCCGCCAGAGCCGCAGAACTGGCCGGAGCGACCTTCCACGACGTACCGGTCTGGGCCTGGCACTGGCCGGAGCGCGACCATGCACTGATTCCCTGGGAACGCGCGCGCAAACTGCGCCTCGACACCTGGACCGTCGCGCGCAAAAGCCACGCCACCCACGCCTACGCCAGCCAGCTCAAAGGCGAACCGGCAATCGGCATTGCGCCGATGTTGCCGCCGGTGATCCTCGAAAGGATGCGCCTGCCCTACGAAATCGTCTTCGTCTGAGCCCTGCAAAAAACTCTCAGCCCGACCCAATATCCTGTAGGCGTTGCCGAAGGCTGCGCCTGCAGGTGTTTGCGCGAGCAATTGGAGGAACTGCCAGCCACCGGCATCAGTCGCATGTACAGGAAGACAGAATTCAGAGGAGCGAACGTGTCCAGCGATCCCAAGCGTCATGTGGTCGACGCGCCAGTCATTCATCGCCTGCGGGTGCTCACGGTCAATACCCACAAGGGCTTCACCGCGCTGAACCGGCGCTTCATCCTCCCGGAATTACGCGAGGCGGTGCGCAGTACCTCGGCCGATCTGGTGTTTTTGCAAGAAGTGGTCGGCGAACACGAACGGCATTCGAACCGCTACAACGAATGGCCACAAACCTCGCAATACGAGTTCCTCGCCGACAGCATGTGGAGCGATTTTGCCTACGGGCGCAACGCCGTGTACCCCGATGGTCATCACGGCAATGCATTACTGTCCAAATACCCGATCCGCGAATACCGCAACCTTGATGTGTCGATCACCGGTCCCGAACGCCGTGGCCTGCTGCACTGTGTGCTGGATGTGCCGGGGCATGCCGAAGTCCATGCGATCTGCGTGCATCTGAGCCTGCTGGAAAGCCACCGCCAATTGCAGTTGCAACTGCTTTGCCAGTTGCTCGAATCGTTACCCGACGATGCACCGGTCATCATCGCCGGAGACTTCAACGACTGGCAGTTGCAGGGCAACGCCGCCCTCGCTCGGCGTGACTACCTGCATGAAGCTTTCGAACGCCATCACGGGCGCCCGGCCAAGACCTACCCGGCACGATTTCCATTGCTGCGACTGGACCGGATCTACCTGCGCAATGCCAGCAGTCACGCCCCGCAGATCCTCGGCAACAAGCCGTGGACGCACCTGTCGGACCATTTGCCGCTGGCGGTAGAAGTGCATTTGTAATGGCGCTTGCCGCAATACCGCTCGTCAGTCTTGCTTGCTCCGAGGGGAAAACCATCTACACCTAAATCAGCTTAAGGAGTAGCGCTTTCAATTTGTTAGAGCATGGATCTCATGTAGTGCATCAGTTGCACGGGAAGTACCGATCCCCTGCTCGCTCAAGGATGAATTCCCGAAATCCTGCTTTAGGGAATTGCCATGACGCGCTACATCCAGCCATTGCGAACATTGCCGCACGCGCTCCTCCTGCCTGCCTCGCTTCTGGTGCTCACCAGCTATCCCGCCTCGGCGGCGTGCACACTTGTTCCAGGGCCGGGCAATGACACTTTCATCTGCGACAGTGGCACCAGCGGTTCGCTGACCGACCTGTCCGGCAACAACAGCCTGACCTTCCCCGCCAACGGCAGCGGCCGGATCAACGGCAGCGTGACGTTTGGCGTCGGCGCCGACCGGGTCGAAATCAATTCCGGGGTCATCACCGGCGCAGTCAATCAGGGCAACGGCATTGATGACTTTGTCATGACGGACGGCTCGATCGGCTCGCTCGCCCAGGGTGACGGCCGCGACACCTTTCTGATGACGGGCGGCACCATTGTCGGTGCCTTCGAGGACGGCGATGTCGCACGTCTCACCGGCGGCACGATCGGCCGGGTCGACATGAAGCTCGACAACAATATTTTCGATATGTCCGGCGGGCAGATTCTCGGCAATCTGGTCACCGGTTTCGGTACCGACACCATCATTGTTTCCGGCGGGCGCATCGGCGGCAACGTCAGTGTCAGCGGCGGTAACGACAGCATCACGGTGAGTGGCGGAGAAATCGTCGGCGAGATTCGCGCCAGTGTCGGTGATGACCAATTGCTGTGGAGCGGCGGCATTATCCGCTCGGCGATCCTGATGGACGTCGGCAATGACAACGCCACCCTGCGCAACCTCGACGACAGCGTGCTGGCCCTGACGCCCGGCGTCGATGGCGGCGTCGGCAGCGATACGCTGACTTTCGACAACGTACAAACGGCGCTGCCCGCGCGGTTCGGCAATTGGGAAACGATCAACCTGAGCAACGGCTCGCAGTTGGATCTGGGATCGTCCACCTTGTCCCTGGGCGACGCGGGCACCGGCACTGGCGTGTTGAACCTGGATGCCAACAGCGCGTTGTTTTCGGCGCAGGGCGCGGTATCCCCGGCCGTCGTCGGCCAGGCCATCAGCGTCAACAACTCGGGGATCGTCGACCTGACGCGCAATAACACTCGCACCGACGACGCGCTGACGGTGCAAGGCAACTATGTCGGCAGCAGTGGCCGGTTACTGCTGCAGAGCGTAGTCGGTGCCGATGATTCGCCCAGCGACAAACTGGTGGTCAGCAACGGTAGCCTCAGCGGTGGCACAGTGATCACGGTCACCAACGTCGGCGGGCTGGGTGCGCTGACTCAACTCAACGGTATTCAACTGGTACAGGCGCAAGGCAGCACCGTCAGTACCGATAACGCCTTCACCCTCAGCGCACCGATATCCGCCGGTGCGTATGACTACTACCTGTTCAAGGGTGGCGTCACGGCCGGGACTGAAAACAGCTGGTATTTGCGTTCGGCGGTGGTCGCGCCACAAGTGGTGAGCGTGCCTGACCCCGACCCGACCCAGCCACCGATTCTGGTACCGGTGGTTGCCACGCCGGTACTGGCGGCCATCACACCTCTGGCAACCTCATCGGGCGCACCGGGAACGCCAACACCCGCAGTGATCAGCGCCACCCTGCCTGTGCTGCCCGCCGCCATGGCGGGCGTCGCACCAATTCCCCTGTATCGCCCGGAAGTCCCGACGTGGTCGGTATTGCCACCCGCCGCCGCACAACTGAGCCTCAATGCGCTGGGCACTTTTCATGACCGTCAGGGCGATCAGCGCCTGCTCACGGAACTCGGGGCATTCGGCGCGGGTTGGGGCCGGGTCTATGGCAAAAATCTTGAGCAAACCTGGGCCGGCACCGTGACACCGCGACTGGACGGCTCGCTCAGCGGTTTTCAGGTCGGCAATGATCTGTACAGCTCCCAGACCACCGGCGGCCAGACTCAACGCGTTGGTTTCTTTGTTGGCCATAGCCGTTTGCAAGGTGATGTCGATGGCTTCAACGAGGGCTTCCACAACAACAGCGCCGGCAAAATCAAGCTGGAAGGCGATAGCTACGGCTTGTACTGGACGCTGACCGATCCGCACGGCGGCTACCTCGACACGGTCGTGATGGGCACCCGGTTCGACGGCGACAACCATTCCGTTCGCGGGGTCAAACTGGACAACCGTGGACATGCCCTGACGTTATCTTCCGAAGCCGGTTATCCCTTCCCGATCAATCACACCTGGGTGATCGAGCCGCAGGCGCAGGTCATCCACCAGAAAATATCCCTCGACAACCAGAACGACGGGATCTCGAAGGTCTCTTTCGACTCGGACGGTTCGTGGATCGGTCGTCTCGGCGTTCGGCTCAAAGGCCGTTTTCAAGTCAGCGGTCTGCCGGTGGAACCGTATGTGCGCGCCAATCTGTGGCAGGCCTTTTCCGGCACCGACTCGGTGACATTTGGCGACAATGACGTGATCACCACCGAGCAGAAGTCCTCGACAGCAGACATGGGCCTGGGCGTGGTGTTAACGCTCGATCGCGCCGTCAGCGTTTACGCCAGCACCGATTACAGTATCAATATTGACAGCAATGACCTGCGCGGCGTGGTCGGCAATGTGGGTATTCGCCTCAGCTGGTAGACCTTCCGTCGGCAATTGAACCTCTCTACCCCGGGACTTTCATCGCGTTTCTCCATGCAAACAAATACTTAGTTATGTGCAGAAAAACAAACGCTTGCGACTCTCGATTTACCACTACCGCTCATCGTTCAATTTCTTGACGTATGAGCGCGACTCTCCTTATCTCTACCTTACTACCCCCGGAAACACTATCCGGGGCGACCCTCGGGCACTCGCGAAATCGAGCGGCCACGGTTCGCCCCGCTCCATTCGGTCGCCCCTCGTTCGGGGTAGGAGAGACGCCACATCGAGATATCGCATGCGCCCGCAAGGTAGACCTCCATGAAAACTTCAATCACCCCACACGAGATCAAAATCACTTTCTGCACAGTGTCGAGTTCAATCTTGCTGTGCTCATCCATGGAGGCGCAGGCCGGTCCTGCGGCGGATGAAACCACCCCGTGGTATCGCGCGGATGCGCAAGTGCTAACCCTGCCCACAACCGTGATCACCCCGAATGCGCAACGCTTCAGTCCACGGCCCGATCTGCAAGGCACGCGCCTGATCACCGAAGACCTCGCACCCTCAGCGTGGGACGAGTTGTATGGACGCAGTGCACGTCAGGCGCAAACCGATGTGCTGTCTTCGGGTTTCGCCACACCCGGCAGCGGTGATTTCAAAGGCCCGGCGGTGCTGACCCTGCAAAGCGGCAGCCATACCCAGACCATCGGTCTGATGGGTGGTTTCAACGAGATTCAGGCCAACGGCAACGGCGTGATCACCAGCCGCGCCCTGTCCGACCCGACCCGTGACACCCTCAACCTGCAAGGTCAGAGCCTCGGTGCCTATTACAGCCTGATCGGTGCACTGGGCTGGCATGTCGATCTGTCGGCCAGCGGTGGTCGGGTCAGCGGTTTCAGTCGCAATGAACAAGGCGCACGCCAGGCCACCGAAGGCCACGCGATGACCTTCTCGGTGGAGGGCGGTTTTCCAATTGGCTTGAGTGAAAACTGGGTGGTCGAACCCCAGGCGCAATTGATCAATCAACGCATCACCCTCGACACGCCTTACGCCGGCTCCGGCAACGCGTCATCCACCGATCTGACCGCGTGGAGCGGCCGCGTCGGCGCGCGCCTGAAAGGCAGTTACGATTTGAACGGTCTGCCGGTCGAACCCTACGTGCGCACCAACCTGTGGCACACGGTGTACACGGGCAGCACGGTGACCCTGGATCAAGTCGACAAAATCAGCAGCAGTCGCAAGTCTTCAACCGTCGAGCTGGGCCTGGGCCTGGTGGCGCGGGTGACACCGGTGGTCAGTCTGTATGTGAGCGCGGATTACAGCAGCGATGTGGATGACAATGATTTGAATGGGCTGATTGGCAGCCTTGGGGTGCGCATGCGCTGGTGATTTTCAGATCACCGGAAATTCCTGTGGGAGCACGTTTGCTCCCACAGGTTTTTCGGCGCCTGGATCAAGCCCCCGGTTTAAGAATCAGCACCGCTAGCGGCGGCAGATTCAGTTCCAGCGACAATGACTGGCCATGGCTCGGCACTTCTTCGGTAAACGCCCCGCCGCCATTGCCATAATTGGAACCGGCGTAGGTGTCGGCATCGCTGTTGAGCAATTCGCTCCAGCGCCCGGCAAACGGCACCCCCACTCGATACGACTGACGCGGCACCGGTGTGAAGTTGGCCACCACCAGCACCGGTTGACCGTCCTTGCTCCAGCGCAGCCAGGCGTAGACGCTGTTGATCGCATCGTCGCCAATCAACCACTGGAAGCCCTGCGGTGCGTCGTCCTGGTCGTGCAGCGCCGGCTCTTCGCGGTACAGACGATTGAGGTCACCCACCAGTTTCTGCACGCCCTTGTGTTCCGAATACTGCAGCAGGTACCAGTCGAGCTGCTGATCGTGGTTCCACTCGCGCCACTGGCCAAACTCGCACCCCATGAACAGCAGTTTCTTGCCCGGATGGGTCCACATGAAGCTCAGATAAGCGCGCAGGTTGGCGAATTTCTGCCAGCGGTCGCCGGGCATCTTGTCGATCAGCGAATGCTTGCCGTGCACCACTTCGTCGTGGGAGATCGGCAGGATGAAACGCTCTGACCAGGCGTAGACCAGACCGAAACTCAATTCATTGTGGTGATGGGCGCGGTACACCGGATCCTGCTGAATGTAGTGCAGCGAATCGTGCATCCAGCCCATGTTCCATTTGTAGGCGAAACCGAGCCCGCCCTGCTGGGTGCTCTGGCTGACGCCCGGCCATGCGGTGGACTCCTCGGCGATCACCAGGGCCCCCGGCGCTTCCAGATGCACCACATCGTTCAAATGCCGCAGGAAGTCGATGGCTTCCAGATTCTCCCGACCACCATGCCGGTTCGGCACCCATTCGCCGGCCTTGCGCGAATAGTCGCGATAGAGCATCGAGGCCACGGCATCGACGCGCAGGCCATCAATGTGGAAATGCTTCAACCAGTGCAGCGCCGATGCAAGCATGTAGCCATGCACTTCGGTGCGCCCGAGGTTGTAGATCAGCGTATCCCAATCCTGATGGAACCCCTCCAGTGGGTTGCCATACTCGTATAACGCCGTGCCGTCGAATTGCGCCAGCCCGTGAGTATCGGTGGGAAAATGCGCCGGCACCCAGTCGAGAATCACCCCGATGTCGGCCTGGTGGCAGGCGTTGACGAACTCGGCGAACTGCTCCGGTGTGCCGTAGCGCGCGCTCGGGGCGAATTGCGACAGCAACTGATAACCCCAGGAACCGCCGAACGGGTGTTCCATGATCGGCATCAGCTCGATGTGGGTAAAGCCCAGCTCCTTGACGTACGGAATCACGCGTTCAGCCAGTTCCGGCCAGGTGTACTGACGGGCCACCTCGCCCAGATCATCCAGTTCGCACTGCCACGAGCCCGCGTGCAGTTCGTAGATCGACAGCGGTGCCGAATGTTTCTGCCGCTCGCGACGGCTGTTCATCCAGTCGTGGTCCTGCCAGTCGACCTGCAGGGGCGCGGCGACTTTCGAGGCGGTGTCCGGTGGCAGGCTGGTGGCCAGCGCCATCGGATCGGCCTTGAGCGGCAGAATCCCATGGGCACCGAGAATTTCGTATTTGTACAACTCGCCCGCTTGCAGACGCGGGATGAACAACTCCCAGACCCCGGACGGATGACGCAGACGCATCGGATGCCGGCGCCCGTCCCAGACGTTGAAATCGCCGACCACCGACACCCGCCGGGCATTCGGTGCCCACACGGCAAAGCGCACACCGTCGACGCCATCGACGGTTTTCAGTTGCGCACCGAGGCAGGCACTGAGGTCGCGATGATTGCCTTCGGCGAACAGATACAAGTCCATTTCACCGAGCAACGGGCCAAAGCTGTAAGGGTCCTCGGCGACCTGTTCGCCACCGGCCCAACGCGTGCGCAGCAAGTATGGCCGCGCCTGATCAAAGTGACCGACAAACAACCCCGGTGTTTCAGTCTGTTGCAGCGAACCGCGCTCTTCGCCCGAGTCCTTGTCCAGCACCACCACGCTCAACGCCCCCGGTAAATAGGCGCGAATGAACTGCCCAGCGGCGCCATCGCCGTGGGGGCCAAGAATCGAAAACGGGTCGTGATGTTCCGCGCGTACCAGGGCGTCGATGTCTTTCGCCCCCGGCAGCAGTGCTTCTTTCGCTGAACCCTGTTCCTTGTTCGAGAAACTCATGACTACTCTCCACCAAGATCGGAAAAGGGTTTAAGCCCCGTCAATAACCCATACAAACCGTGCAACGGCACGGGCAGCCACGTCGGGCGATTTTCGGCTTCATAGGCCACTTCATAGGCCGCTTTCTCCAGACCGAACAACGCCAGTGCGGCATCGGCACCTTCAGGATCTTGCCAGGCATGTTCAAGACTAGCTGCCGCCTGACGATATGCCTCGACAAATGCCTCACGGGCCTCACGCAGGTACCGTTGCGCAACGCGATGCCGCGCCGCTTCGGAGTCGGCGCTGTGATCGACGTTGTGCACGTTGATGGTCATCGCTGCCGCGTAATCGAAGGAACGCAGCACGCCACTGACATCCTTGTACGGACTGTGCTTGCCTCGGCGTTCGCTCAACGGCCGCGCCGGTTCGCCTTCGAAGTCGATCAGGTAGGCATCGCCCTTGATCACCAGCACCTGGCCCAAATGCAGATCGCCGTGGACGCGAATCTGCAGACCGCCGACGGCTTTTTTCGCCAGATCCTGCACGTGGCCGAGAATGGTTTTTTTCTCGTCCAGCAGCGTCTTCACCAGCGTCTGGTCCGCCGCGTTGAGCTCGCCCTGATGCTGCTTGAGCAGTTTCAACGCGTGCTCGACCTGGGCAGCGATATCCTTGCCGGTCGCCTGCGCATCCTTGGCGGTTGACACCTGCGGCGCGAAATCGGGGTTGTCGGTCGGCGCAGCGAGCACCTTGTGCATTTCGCCCAGCCGCTGACCGAGCATGCCGGCGAAATCGCGCAACTCGCCCAAGGCGTTGTAATGCTGTTCCTGCTCGGACATGGCATCGGCGAGTTCATCGCGCAGCGCCCGTTCGAGGTTGTTTTGTGTCCATTCCCAGGCGTCGCCCTGATTGCTCAGATAGCCTTGGGCGATCATCAACAGATTGTCCTCACCCTGGGCATCGCGACGGATGACCGAACCCAGCAGTGGAGAGATATTGGCAAATCCGGCCTCGGTCAGGTAAGCGCTCATCTCCAGTTCCGGGTGTACGCCAGAAGCGACTTTACGTATCAGCTTGAGCACCAGGCTATTGCCGATCACCACCGAACTGTTCGACTGCTCGGCCGACAGATAGCGCACTTCCGATTCGGCACCGAGGCCGAGCGTCTCCAGCAGCGGCGTCGGCGCGAAACGGATCTCGCCCTCGGTCGATTCCAGCACAGTGTTGCTCTGCATGCCTTGCAGCACAGCGCGAATAAACGCTTCGAGGCTGAACGCATCGGTGATCAGACCGACCTGACGCACGCGCCGTACACGGGCCAAAGCCAATTGTTGCGGCAACGCCGGCCCGACCTGATCCTCGGAGATAAAGCCGTACGGCAATTGATAACGGCTGGTCTGCCCGCCGCGGGTCACTTCGATTTCGCTGAGCAGTACCGGATGCTGGGCATCGCCGAAGCGCACGCCGTAAGCCAGATGCACCTTGTCGACGGCCGCATCCTTGCCGGCGAACCAACGGCGGTTTTGCAGCCAGCTCGGCAGAATGCCTTGCTCCAGCGTCGCGCGCGAAGGTGCTTCGAGCAGTTCTTCCATGCGCTTTTTCAGCACCAGCGTGGTGAAGTCCGGCAGGCTTTGCGCCGGTTCTACATGCCAGCTCGGCATCTGGTTTTCCGCGGCCAGGGCAAACCAGTAGAAGCCGTACGGCGCCAGGGTCAGCAGGAAATTCAGCTGGCCGATCGGCGGGAACGCGTTACCGCCGAGCATCTCCACCGGCACCATGCCGACGTAGGCCGACAGGTCCAGCTCCGCCGCTTGTGCGCTGCGTGAAACGTTGGCCACGCAGAGAATGATCTCGTGCTTGCCGTCGGCGTCGGTAAATTCGCGGGTATAAGCCAGAATCCGCCGGTTGCTCGGCGAGAGCATTTTCAGCGTGCCACGGCCGAACGCCTTGGACTGTTTGCGCACGGCGAGCATGCGCCGCGTCCAGTTGAGCAGCGAGTGCGGATCACCGGCCTGGGTTTCGACGTTGACCGACAGATAGCCGTACTGCGGGTCCATGATCGGCGGCAGCACCAGACTGGCCGGATCGGCGCGGGAGAAGCCACCGTTGCGGTCGATCGACCATTGCATCGGCGTACGCACGCCGTCGCGGTCGCCAAGGTAAATGTTGTCGCCCATGCCGATTTCATCGCCGTAATACAGGGTCGGCGTGCCCGGCATCGACAGCAGCAGACTGTTCAGCAGTTCGACGCGACGGCGATCACGTTCCATCAACGGCGCCAGGCGCCGGCGGATACCGAGGTTGATCCGCGCCCGACGGTCAGCCGCGTAGTAATTCCACAGGTAATCGCGTTCCTTGTCGGTGACCATTTCCAGCGTCAGTTCATCGTGATTGCGCAGGAAGATCGCCCATTGACAGTTGGCGGGAATCTCCGGGGTCTGACGCAGAATGTCGGTGATCGGGAAACGATCTTCCTGGGCTAGCGCCATGTACATGCGCGGCATCAGCGGGAAGTGAAAGGCCATGTGGCATTCGTCACCGTTGACACCTGCGGCATCGGTGTCACCGAAGTACAGCTGGGTGTCTTCCGGCCATTGGTTGGCTTCGGCCAGCAGCATGCGGTCAGGGTAATTGGCGTCGATTTCGGCGCGGATCTGCTTGAGGACGTCGTGGGTCTCGGGCAGGTTTTCGTTGTTGGTGCCGTCGCGCTCGATCAGGTACGGAATGGCGTCGAGGCGCAGGCCGTCGATGCCCATGTCCAGCCAGTAACGCATCACCGACAGCACGGCTTTCATCACTTGCGGGTTGTCGAAGTTGAGGTCCGGCTGGTGCGAATAGAAGCGGTGCCAGAAGTACTGGCCGGCGACCGGGTCCCAGGTCCAGTTGGACTTTTCGGTGTCGAGGAAAATGATGCGGGTGCCGTCGTATTTCTGGTCGTCATCCGACCATACGTAGAAGTCCCGCGCCGCCGAACCGGGCTTGGCCTTGCGCGCCCGCTGAAACCACGGGTGCTGGTCGGAGGTGTGGTTGATGACCAGCTCGGTGATCACCCGCAAGCCGCGTTTGTGCGCCTCGGCGATAAAGCGTTTGGCGTCGGCCATCGTCCCGTAATCGCTGTGGACGCCACGGTATTCAGCGATGTCGTAGCCGTCGTCACGACGTGGCGAGGGATAGAAAGGCAGGAGCCAGATGGTATTGACGCCGAGTTCGGCAATGTAATCGAGCTTGGCGATCAGCCCGGGAAAGTCGCCGATGCCGTCATTGTTGGAGTCGAAAAACGATTTGACGTGTACCTGATAAATCACCGCGTCCTTGTACCAGAGCGGGTCTTTGATGAATGTGGCTGCCTTGGGTTTCTTCGCCATTTGAAACTCCTGCTGAATTCTCTGATGCCACAGGGTCACCCCTGTGGCGAGGGGATTGATCCCCGTTCGGCTGCGCAGCAGTCGTCAATTCAGACAACATGTCACAGCTGAAAAAAAGCGGGGCCGCTTCGCAGCCCAACGGGGATAAATCCCCTCGCCACACTGTTTGGCACATGGTTTAAGGGGCCGTAATCCGCCAGATACCGAACGGCTGATACCCCGGATCAATGCGCATGAACTGGTATTTACCGTGCCAGTCCCAGCGGTGCCCGTTCATCAAATCTTCGCCGTGCGTAGTGGCGTCATCGGGCAGACCCATTTCCCACAACGGCAGTTCAAAATTCGCTTCCTGCACGTTGTGCGGATCGAGGCTGACCGCCACCAGAATGAAGTTGCTGCCGTCCGCGCTGCGCTTGCCGAAATACAGAATGTTGTCGTTCCACGCGTTGTAGACCTTCAGCCCCAGGTGCGTGTGCAGCGCCGGGTTCTGCCGGCGTATACGGTTGAGCTGGGCGATTTCGGCAATGATGTTGCCGGGGGCGGTGAAATCGCGGACGCGAATCTCGTACTTCTCAGAATCGAGGTATTCCTCCTTGCCCGGCACCGGTGCCGACTCGCACAGCTCATACCCGGAATACATGCCCCACAAGCCCGAACCCATCGTCGCCAGCGCCGCACGGATCAGGAAACCCGGGCGCCCCGACTCATGCAGAAACGCCGGGTTGATGTCCGGGGTATTGACGAAAAAATTCGGCCGGTAGCACTCGCGCCACGGCGATTCATTCAGTTCGGTGAAATACGTGGCCAGCTCAGCCTTGGTGTTGCGCCAGGTGAAGTAGGTGTAGCTCTGGGTGTAACCGACCTTGCCCAGGCGCGCCATCATCGCCGGCGTGGTGAAGGCTTCGGCGAGGAAGATCACTTCCGGGTACAGCGCGCGCACGTCGGCAATCAGCCATTGCCAGAAGGGCAATGGTTTGGTGTGCGGGTTGTCGACACGGAAGATCTTCACGCCCTCCTCGACCCAGCCAATGACAATGTCGCGCAATTCGACCCACAGGCTCGGAATCGCGTCCGGCGCATAGAAGTCGACGTTGACGATGTCCTGGTATTTCTTCGGCGGGTTTTCCGCGTATTTGATCGTACCGTCCGGACGCCAGTTGAACCAGCCCGGATGCTGCTTGAGCCAAGGGTGATCCTGGGAACACTGGATCGCGAAGTCGAGGGCGATTTCCAGGCCATGATCGGCGGCAGCAGCGACCAGGCGGCGGAAGTCCTCACGGGTGCCGAGTTGCGAGTGAATCGCCTCGTGACCGCCCTCCTCGCTGCCGATGGCATAAGGGCTGCCCGGATCATCCGGGGCTGCCGTCAGGGAATTGTTGCGGCCCTTGCGGTGAGCGCGGCCGATCGGATGGATCGGCGTGAAGTACAGCACGTCGAAGCCCATGTCCTGAATCATCGGCAATCGTGCGTGCACATCATTAAAGGTGCCGTGGCGAGCGGGATCGTCGGTGATCGAGCGGGGAAACAGCTCGTACCAACTGGCAAACTCGGCCAGCTCGCGTTCGACGTCCACGGGGAACTCGGGACTGACGCTCAGGTAGGCGCGGTGATCGGCCTGCGCCATCAGTTGCGCACTGCGCGAGTGCAGAAACAGCGCAACCTGCTCGGTTTCGAGCAACCCGGACAACTCATGGTGCAACGACGCCAGCTGTTCGCTGAGCTGGCCTTCGCTGCGTTCGGCGGCTTGTTGCACCATGCTCCGGCCTTCCTGCAGCTCCAGGGAGACGGGCACCGCGGCGGTGTGCTTCTTCTCCAGTTCGTACTGAAAACTGGCGAAATGATCGATCCACGCTTCGATGCAATACAGATAGCGGCCCTGATGCTCGGGCTGGAACTGACCGCGCCAGCCGTTATTGCCCTGATCGGCCATGACTTCGCTTTGCCAGGTCTCCTCGCCTTCCTCGCGCCAGCGGATGCGCACCGCCAGCTTGTCGTGGCCATCGGCGAAGACCTTGCTGGTAACCACCACCTCACGACCGGCAATCGACTTCACGGCGAACTGCCCGCCATCGAGGGTCGGCATGGTGTTTTCGATAACGATGCGCGGCAACAGCAACGCCTGCGACAGCGGCATGTGCGGGTTGTAGCTCAGCTCTGAAGGTTTTTCAGCAGTCATCGAGCATCTCTCCTTAACGCCCCAGGGACGCTCTTGTGCCGGATCAGCGTGCGCGACAAAGCGCCTGCCCCGGAATGAACTCACCTAGGTTCCGAGCGACTGGCGCCGGGAAAAGTTCACAGTGATTTGCCTGTGCGAAAAAGCGGATCGTTTTCGCCGCAAGGTGGTCAATCCACTTAAGCACTTCTCACGCCATGTGCCACACGGAGGTCACCCTGATGAACATCCCGATTCCGGCCGAAACGCCTGATCCGAACATCGACAAACCCACCCTGCCGGAGACAGAACCGCAACCGGTACCCGAGCAGGAACCGCCAGGCACCACGCCACCGGCCAAGGAAGAACCGCCGACGACGATGCCACCGGTTATCGTCTGATTCTTCCCTGCGCGCTGATATGGCTCATGTAGGAGCAGCCTTCGGCAGCTCCTACAGGTGCCTGTTCCGCTCATCGTCCTTTTCGAACACGCGGACAATTCGCGGCATCACGCTGAAGATCCCCAACGCCAGCAACGTACTGAACAGCGCCGTCGCCTCTCTGCCCAACCCGGTTGCCACACCAATGGCTGCGGTCATCCACAACCCCGCCGCCGTCGTCAGGCCTTTCACGTGGCCTTCATCACCTTCGCGGTTTTTCAGGATGGTGCCGGCACCGAGAAAACCGATCCCGGCAATCACCCCTTGCAGCACGCGACTCATCGCGTCAGATTCAGCGCCGGACGTCTGCGGCACCAGCACGAACAGCGCCGCACCGAGCGCCACCAGCATGTGCGTGCGCACCCCGGCAGCCTTGCCCTTGTGTTCGCGCTCGAAACCGAGGATGCCCCCAAGAATCGCTGCCATCAGCAGACGCACGGTGATCCGCGTCAACTGCGACGCATCACCGATGTCGGCGAATTCCGCCTGCAGGGTTTCCCACACTTCATGCCACCAAGCGTTCATGGACAGTCCTTGTTATTGGCTGGATAAACGATGGACAGCGGCGACCATTAATCAGTTGCGCAGAACGATCGGCGAAGCCTGTGCCCTAACCTTTCAGACCCCCCTGAAAAAAGGACTGCCCTCATGCCCCTTCGAGTCGATGAATCCAATCCCGAACAAAAAGTGTGTTTTTTCACGGTCGAGAATGGCGAAGAAATCCGCATTTGCGACACCCTGGAAGTCCGCACGGACAGCGACAAAGCCATGTCGTTCGTGGAAATAGAGGGCCGGCGCGTGTACATCACCGAAGCAGAAGCCGACGAATTGACCGTTGCAGGCGCCAGAGACGGTCGCAAGCACTTGAAGGCTGACGAGAGTGGTTCGGTGATTTGACTGACCTTGATCAACACCTCGCGCAAACGTCTGATATAGGCGTTTGCGCCTTTGTTTGCGGGCTGCTTCAAGTTGTCGCAGGCGTTGCACAGAATCTCATCTGATCCGCTTTTTATTGAAATACCTGAGTCTGTTATGCAAACAGATCGACGCTCATAGTGCGCTGGCCTGATGGAGGCTGATGAGCGAATGACCATGAGCGAACAAATTCCCGTCCGAACCGTAGAAGCAAGCCCCACCATAAAAAATGTACCGGGTCGCCCGATGAAGGCGAAGGCCGGCTCAACTGACAAGCAGATTCACACCCGCAGCTTCACTGGCCTGTTCCGCACGTTGCGCATGAGCGGCGCGGGGTTTCTGTTTCTGCTGTTCTTCGGCACCGTGTGGCTGAACTGGGGCGGTCGTCAGGCCGTGCTCTGGGATCTTTCCGAAAGCAAATTCCATATCTTCGGCGCGACCTTCTGGCCGCAGGATTTCATCCTGCTCTCGGCGTTGCTGATCATTGCCGCGTTCGGCCTGTTCGCCATCACCGTGTTCGCCGGGCGGGTCTGGTGCGGTTACACCTGCCCACAGAGTTCGTGGACGTGGATTTTCATGTGGTGCGAGAAAATCACCGAAGGCGAACGCAACCAGCGGATCAAGCTGCAAGCGGCGCCGTGGAGCCTGAACAAACTGGCCCGACGCGCCGCCAAGCACACGTTGTGGCTGGCGATCAGCGTGATGACCGGACTGACCTTTGTCGGCTACTTCACCCCGATCCGGCCGCTGGCCGAAGAACTGCTGACCTTGCACATCGGTGGCGTCAGCCTGTTCTGGGTGCTGTTCTTCACCGCTGCCACCTACATCAATGCCGGCTGGCTGCGGGAAGCGGTGTGCATGCACATGTGCCCGTATGCGCGGTTCCAGAGCGTGATGTTCGACAAAGACACCCTGGCAATTTCGTACGACGTAGCCCGTGGCGAAAACCGTGGCCCGCGCAAACGCGAGGTGAAACCCGCCGAGGCCGGCCTCGGTGACTGCATCGACTGCCAGTTGTGCGTGCAGGTTTGCCCGACCGGTATCGACATCCGCGATGGCCTGCAGATGGAGTGCATCGGTTGCGCCGCGTGCATCGACGCCTGCGATTCGATCATGGACAAAATGAACTACCCGCGCGGTTTGATCCGCTACAGTTCCGAACGGGAATTGCAGGGGGGCAAGACCCATTTGCTGCGTCCGCGTCTGATCGGCTATGTCGCGGTGCTGCTGGTGATGATCGGCGCGCTGGCCATGGCGCTGGTCGAACGGCCGATGGTGTCGCTGGACGTGACCAAGGATCGCGGGCTGTTCCGTGAGAACGGCCAGGGTCAGATCGAAAACATCTACACCCTCAAGGTCATCAACAAGACCCAGCAACGCCAGGCCTACAACCTGAGCCTGGTCGATGGCGACGGTTTCCAGTTGCAAGGCAAGACCGAACTGAGCCTGGCGCCGGGTGAGATTGTCGATGTGCCGGTGTCGGTGGCGATGACCACGGAGCGTCCGGCCAGCAGTTCACAGACCTTGAGTTTCAAGATTGCCGACAGCGATGAACCCGAGATTTATAGCGTGGCGAAAAGCAGGTTTGTGGCGCCGATGAATCGTTGAGCCGTTAGAATCTTTTCCCCTCACCCCAGCCCTCTCCCGGAGGGAGAGGGAGCCGACCGAGGTGTCTGTCGCTATACATCGACCTGACAGACCGAGTCGATTATGGATTCAGCAAAGCACTTTCAGACCGAGTCGATTATGGATTCAGCAAAGCACTTTCAGGCTGAGTCGATTGTGGATTCAGCAAAGCACTTTTCAGGCTGAGTCGATTGTGGATTCAGCAAAGCACTTTCAGGCTGAGTCGATTGTGGATTCAGCAAAGCACTTTTCAGGCTGAGTCGATTATGGATTCAGCAAAGCACTTTCAGGCTGAGTCGATTGTGGATTCAGCAAAGCACTTTCAGGTCGGTGTAGTTCGCAAGCATCCCCCAATCAGTCCCCTCTCCCTCTGGGAGAGGGTTAGGGTGAGGGGCAGTTCTCCTGACACACCTCATCATCAACCAGCACCAAGGCTCCTCGATGAAACGCTACGAAAAATTCGCCGACGACATCGCTGAACTGATCCGCTCCGGCGTCCTTGGCCCCGGCCAGCGGGTGCCGTCGGTGCGCTACGCGAGCCAGACCTACGGGGTCAGCCCATCCACGGTGTTCCAGGCTTATTACCTGCTGGAACGCCGCGGCCTGATCCGCGCCCGGCCGCGTTCAGGCTACTTCGTCAACACCCATGCGCCGAGCCCGTTTTCGGAGCCGGTGATCAGCAGCCACGTCAACGACTCCACCGAAGTCGACGTCAGCGAACTGGTGTTCTCGGTGCTGGAATCGATCAAGGACCCGAGCACCGTGCCCTTCGGCTCGGCGTTCCCCAGCCCGACGCTGTTCCCGCTGCAACGCCTGTCGCGGTCACTGGCCAGCGCCGCCCGGGAAATGGACCCGCGCATGGTGGTCACCGACATGTCGCCGGGCAACCCGCAACTGCGCCGGCAGATCGCCCTGCGCTACATGGTCGGCGGACTGATGCTGCCGATGGAAGAACTGCTGATCACCAACGGCGCCCTGGAAGCGCTGAACCTGTGCCTGCAAGCGGTGACCGAGCCAGGCGACCTGGTCGCCATCGAGGCCCCGGCGTTTTATGCCAGCCTGCAAGTGCTGGAGCGGCTGAAACTCAAAGCGGTGGAAATTCCCGTGCACCCACGCGACGGTATCGACCTCGGCGTGCTTGCACAGACGCTGGAGCGACATCCGATCAAGGCCTGCTGGTGCATGACCAGTTTCCAGAACCCGATGGGAGCAACCATGCCCGAGGCGAAGAAACAGGAACTGGTGGAACTGCTGCGCCGACATCAGGTGCCGCTGATCGAGGATGACGTGTACGCCGAACTCTATTACGGCCAGCAGGCGCCGAAACCGGCCAAGGCCTTCGACACCGAAGGGCTGGTGATGCATTGCGGCTCGTTCGCCAAGAGCCTGGCCCCCGGCTACCGCATCGGCTGGGTCGCTGCCGGGCGCTACGCGCAGAAAATCGAACGGCTGAAACTGATGACCTCGCTCTGTGCCTCGATGCCGGCACAGGCGGCGATTGCCGACTATCTGCAACATGGCGGCTATGACCGCCACTTGCGCAAGCTGCGCTACGCACTGGAAGAACAGCAGAGCGCGATGCTCGCGGCCATTGCTCGCTATTTCCCGGCACAAACCCGGGTCAGCCAACCGGCGGGCGGCTACTTTTTGTGGCTGGAATTGCCACCGCAGATGGATTCGCTGAAGTTGTTCCAGATGGCATTGGCGCAAGGCATCAGCATTGCGCCGGGGCCGATATTCTCGCCGACGCAGCGCTTTCGCAACTGCATCCGATTGAATTACGGCAGCCCGTGGACCGAGGACTCGGAGAAGGCGATGGAGACGCTGGGGCGGATTGTGCGGTCGTTCTGACAGTTCTGTGTTGTTTGAACTATCGCTATCGCGAGCAGGCTCACCCCTACATTTGAAATGCGTTCACCTGCAGGAGTGAGCCAGCTCGCGATGGGGTCTGTCCAGACACCGTTGAATTAACGGCCGCCACCCAGATCAACAAACGTCCCGGTCGCGTACGAAGCCTTGTCCGACAACAACCAGACAATCGCCTCCGCCACCTCATCCGGCCGCCCGCCCCGGGCCATCGGAATCGCTGACTCCAGCTTGCTGACCCGATCCGGATCGCCACTCAGCGCATGGAAATCGGTGTAGATGTAACCCGGACGCACGGCGTTGACCCGAATCCCCTCGCCCGCCACTTCCTTGGACAGACCGATGGTGAAAGAGTCGAGCGCACCTTTGGACGCCGCGTAATCGACGTATTCATTCGGCGAACCCAGGCGTGCAGCCACGGATGACACGTTGACGATGCTGCCGCCCTGCCCGCCATGCTTGGGCGACATGCGCAGGATCGCGTGCTTGGCGCAGAGGATCGGCGCCAAGACGTTGGTTTTCATGATTTTCAGAATGCGGAATTCGGACATTTCATCGACGCGCGATTTATGCCCGACGGTACCGGCGTTGTTCACTAGCGCGGTGACCCGGCCCAGTTCGGTATCGACCCGGTGAAACAGCGCAATCACCTCGTCTTCGATACTGACATCGGCGCGCACCGCAATAGCCTGCGCACCCAGCGCGCGGACTTGTTCCAGTACGCTTTGTGCGGCCTGCTCGTCTGACTGATAGTTGATGCAGATCCGATAGCCCTGTTCGGCGGCCAGCAGCGCCGTGGCTGCGCCGATGCCGCGTCCGCCGCCGGTGATCACAATGACTTTATCCATGCAGACCTTCCCCCCAATGCACACGTAACAGTCGGGGGGAAGAATAACCGCCATTGGCGGGTTTTGCATGGGCTCTGTCAAAGGCTCGGCCGGTACCGCGACTTTCGCAGTTGTATTGCATTTGTGGCGAGGAAGCTTGCTCTCTCGCCACAGTGTTTGTCTTGAACAACGCTCAGCGTGACGTCAGAGCGCCGCCAGCTTCTCCGCGCTCACGATGCTCTGCATGAACTTCTCTGCCGGCATCGGATGCCCCAGCAGATACCCTTGCAACGAATCACACCCCAACTGCGTGAGGAAATCCTGCTGCACGCCGGTCTCCACGCCCTCGGCGACGATCCGCAAGCCCAGCGCCTGACCCAGCGCGACAATGGCCGAGACAATCGCGGCATCGTCACTGTCATGCTCCAGATCCCGCACAAACCCCCGATCAATCTTCAACTCGTTGGCCGGCAGGCGTTTGAGGTACATCAGGCTTGAATAACCGGTACCGAAGTCGTCGATCGACAGGTCCACGCCCATGTCGGACAACTCTTGCAGCACCGTCATGCTTGCGTCGGCGTCGCTCATCGCCGTGGTTTCGGTGATTTCCAGGGTCAGGCTGTTGGCCGGCAAATGGTGGGTAGCCAGGGCCTTGGCCACGCTCTGCACCAACCCGGCGTGACAGAACTGCAATGCCGACAGGTTCACCGCGATGCGCCAGTCGGTGTAGCCCAGCACGTACCATTCGCGCATCTGCCGGCAGGCTTCATTGAGCACCCACTCACCGATGGCGATGATCACCCCGGTTTTCTCGGCCAGATCAATGAACTTGTCCGGCATCAACATGCCGTGCAACGGATGCTGCCAGCGCAACAGCGCTTCGGCGCCGACCGGATGACCATTGGCGGCGTCGAACTTCGGCTGGTAATGCAGGCTGAACTGGTTGTGTTCGAGTGCCGCACGCAGGTCCTGCAACAATTGCAGCTGTTTTCGTGCATTGCTGTTCATCGACGCATCGAAAAAGCTGTAGCCGTTTTTGCCGCCGCCCTTGGCGTGATACATCGCCGCGTCAGCGTTCATCAGCAGTTCCTGGGCGTTCTGACCATTGCCCGGGTACAGCGCAATACCGACGCTGGCAGAAATCTGCAGATCATGCTCGGCGACGCGGAACGACTGCCCGATCAGGCCGACCTGTCGCGCCGCCAGACTCAAGGCATCATTGGGCTCGCTCAGGCGCACCAGCAGCACGAATTCATCGCCGCCAATGCGCGCCAACGTGTCCTGGCTGCGCAAATCCTCACGCAGACGCAAGCCCACTTCGCGCAGCAACTGATCGCCCATGTGATGGCCAAAGGCATCGTTGACCGGTTTGAAACCGTCCAGGTCAATAAACATCAAGGCAAAGCAACCGCCCTGCTCATGGACTTTCTTGATCGCCTGGTTGATCCGGTCATCCAGCAGCATGCGGTTCGGCAGGCCGGTCAGGGTGTCGTGCAGGGCCAGTTGCGTCAGTTCGCGATTGGCCACGGTCAACGAGTGCGCCAGATCGGCGGTGCGCGCTTCAAGGCGAGCGTCGAGAATCGACGTCAGCAAGGCAATCGACAGCACCGCCAGCGTGGTGATCAGTACCAGGCTGTCAACGCCATTGCCTTTGAGACCATTGAGCGTTGCGCCACAGAAACTGCCTTCGGGAAACTGCGCTGCTGCCATGCCGGTGTAATGCATGCCGACGATGGCGATGCCCATGATCACCGCTGCCCCGGCGCGAATCAGGCGCACATAGGGCGAATGCTGACGCAGCCGGAAAGCGATCCACAGCGCGACGGCACTTGCACCGACGGCAATCAACAGCGATGCGCCGAAGAGCGTCGGATCGTAGTCGATCCCCGGTGTCATGCGCATTGCCGCCATGCCGGTGTAGTGCATGGCACTGATACCGGCGCCCATGGTCAGTGCACCGAAGATCAGTTGCAGCACCGGCAGCTTGGGCTGGCTGACCAGCCACAGGGCAAAACCACAGGACAGCACCGCAATCAACAGCGAAAGCGCGGTGATCCCGATGTCGTAGCCCAGGTCGATCGGCAATTTGAAGGCGAGCATGCCGATAAAGTGCATCGACCAGACGCCAACGCCCATGGCCAACGCACCACCTGCCGTCCAGAAATGCACGGCTCGGCCCCTTGAGGTGGCAATGCGCCCGGTCAGGTCGAGCGCGGTGTATGAGGCAAGAATCGCCACGCACAAAGAAATGAAAACCAGGGTGTAGGAGTAACTACCGATGAGCATGGAAATTCTCGTAGCCAGCCTGACGGTATAGCGTCCTTTCTCGGCCGGGCAAAAGCGGCGATTGTACTGATTGCGCTGAAGAACGCACTGACAAAGTGAGCAAATTGCCATCAACCCGATGAAACGCTTGTTTGATCGTCCGCCAGGGCGAAGGCCGGCCTATACCAGCAGGTTGAAAATACATTCCCCTGCAGGTCAGCGGGAGTCGGATACATCAAGTTGGCCATCCCAACCCCCGCCCAGTGCGGCAATCAATTGCACGCTGGCGATCAGGCGGTTCTGCAGGATGGTCAACACGCTGCGCTCGTTGCTCAATGCTGTCGCTTGCACCACCACCACGTCGATGTAGGCAATCAGCCCGGCCTTGTACTGGTTTTCGGTCAGGCGCAAGGAATCACGGGCCGCGTCCAGCGCCTCCTGGCGCACCGCCGCTTCGTCTTCGTACACCTTCAGCTGCACCAGATAGTTTTCCACTTCACGGAAACCGTCGAGCACGGTTTGACGGTACTTGGCCACGGTCTGGTCATACACCGCTTCCGTGCGGTCGACTTCCGCCGAACGGATGCCACCGTCGAACAGCGGCAACGTCAATTTCGGTCCCACCGACCAGAAGCGGTTTGGCAGACTGATCAGGTCTTTCGAGGTGCTGCTGCTGTAACCACCACTCAGGCTCAGGGACAGGTCCGGGTAATACGCAGCCTTTGCCACGCCGATATTGGCGTTGGCCGCGATCACCGAGCGCTCGGCCGAGGCAATGTCCGGGCGGCGCTCCAGCAATTGCGACGGCAGGCTCAACGGCACCTGCGGCAGGTTCGGAATGGTCTGGGTTTCGGCAATCTTGAAGTCCGCTGGCGCCTGCCCGGTCAGCACGGCGATCGCATTCTCGAATTGCGCCCGCTGCCAGATCAGATCGACCAGATCGGCCTGGGTGCTTTTCAGCTGGGTTTGCGCCTGCGCGACCGCGTCACGTCCGGAAACGCCGGCGCGGTATTGGTTCTGGGTCATTTTCAGCGAGCGTTCGTAGGCGGCAACGGTGGCCTCGAGCAAGCGCTTCTGCTGATCGATCACGCGCAATTGCAGGTAGTTCTGCACCAGTTCCGATTGCTGGCTCAGGCGCATGGCCGCCAGATCGGCAAAACTCGCCTGGGCGCTGGCCTTGTCGGCCTCGAGTCCACGGCGCAACTTGCCCCAGACGTCAGCCTCCCAGCTCACCCCCAACTGCGCGTTGTAGGTGTCACGAATACCGCTGGACGAACTGCTCAGGCTCGAACTGCTGCTGCCGGTGCCCTGACTGGAACGGGTTTTACCCAGACTCAGGTCGACACTCGGATAAAACGCCCCACGTGCACTGCGCACCAGTGCCTGCGCCTGACGAAATTGCGCTTCGGATTGAGCAACCGTCTGGTTGGAACTGTTGAGTTGCTCGATCAGGCCGTTGAGCTGTTGATCGCCATACAGTTCCCACCACGCGCCCCGCGCAAGCGAGTCGCTGGGATTGGCCTGACGCCAGCCCTCGGCCTCCTTGTACTGGGCGATTTCAGCGGTCTGCGGACGCTGGTAATCAGGGCCGACAGCGCAGGCACTGAGCATCGCCACGCACAGCGACAGACTCAACAGGCGCGAACCGCGAACAGTGGCCAGATGGATAAGCGAACGGTCAGTCATAGCGGAGTTTCCAGAGCGGCGTCAGTACGCACGCCACGCCATTGGTTGAAGCGATGGCGCAGCTTGTCGAGATAGAGGTAAACCACAGGCGTGGTGTAAAGCGTCAGCACCTGGCTGAAAATCAGCCCGCCAATAATCGTCAGGCCCAGCGGCTGGCGCATTTCCGCGCCTTCTGCGCGGCTGAGCAGCAATGGCAAGGCCCCGAGTATCGCCGCCAGCGTGGTCATCAGGATCGGCCGCAAGCGTTGCAGGCAGGCACTGCGAATAGATTCCAGCGGCGTCATGCCCTGATGACGCTCCAGTTGCAGCGCAAGGTCGATCATCAGGATCGCGTTCTTCTTCACCACGCCGATCAGCAGGAACAGGCCAAGCAAGGAGATCAGGCTGAACTCGCCGCCCAACGCATAGATCGACAGCAACGCACCGACCCCGGCCGAGGGCAGCGTCGACAGAATCGTCAGCGGGTGGATATAGCTTTCATACAGCACACCCAGCACCAGATACACCGCCAGCAGCGCCCCCAGAATCATGAAGGGCTGGCTTTTCTGGGTGGCGGCGAAGGCGTCGGCGGTACCGGCCATTTTTGCAATCACGTCTTCCGGCAGACCGAGCTTGGCAATCGCCCGCTCGATGGCGGCGCTGCCCTGCTCCACCGTCACGCCTTCGGCCATGTCGAAGGAAATGTCCTCGGAGGCGAACTGGCCTTCGTGGCTGACCCGGTCGTCTTCCAGACTGCTTTCATAATGGGCGAACGTTGACAGCGGAACCCGCGCGCCGTCGGCGGTGATCACCTGCACCTGCTTGAGGGTAACCGGGTCCTGAGCGTATTTCGGGTCGACCTCCATCACCACTTGATACTGGTTGAGGCTGTCATAGATCGTGGAAATCTGCCGCTGGCTGTAGGCGTTGTTCAACACCGCCGTGACCATGTTCATATCCACCCCGAGGCGCTTGGCCTGATCGCGGTCGACGATCAGTGTCACCTGCTGCGCCCCACGGCCTTCACGGGCATCAATGGCCGTGAGTTCAGGTAACGCCCGCAGCGCCGTGACCACTTTCGGATACCACTCGCGCAACTCGCCCAGATCACCACTTTGCAGGATGTAACTGTATTGCGACGTGGTCTGTTCGCGACCACCGCCAAACTGCAGGTCCTGGTCGGCCATCAGCATCAGTTGCGCGCCGGGCACCTTGGGCATTTCCTTGCGCAGGCGTTCGATGACCTTCTGGGCCGACAGGTTGCGCTCCTTGATCGGTTTCAGGCGGACCAGCATGAACGCATTGTTGGTGCCGTTGGTGCCACCGATGAAACCGGCGACGCTTTCCACCGCATCGTCCTTGAGCACGGCGCGGCGGAAAATTTCCATTTTCGGCTGCATCACGCTGAACGACAGGCCATCGTCGCCGCGCACGAAACCGATCAACTGGCCGGTGTCCTGCTGTGGCATGAAGGTTTTCGGCACCACCACATACAACGCGACGTTGACCCCGACGGTGATCAACAGGCTGAGCAAGGTCAGGCGCCGATGGCGTAGCACCCAGTCAAGGCTGGTGGCGTATTTGCCGACCATCCAGTCGTTGGTGCGCCGGCTCCAGCGTTGCAGACGGTTTTCCTGGCCCGGTGTGTGCGGCTTGAGCCAGCGGGCACAGAGCATCGGGGTCAGGGTCAGCGAGACCACCAGCGACACCACGATGGCCGCTGCCAACGTGATGGAGAATTCACGAAACAGGCTTTCGACAATGCCGCCCATAAACAGGATCGACAGGAACACCGCCACCAGTGACACGTTCATCGACAGCAAGGTGAAACCGACTTCCTTGGCCCCGAGATAAGCGGCCTGCAGCGGTTTGACGCCTTCGTCGATGTGCCGGGAAATGTTCTCCAGCACCACGATGGCATCGTCCACCACCAGACCGGTGGCGAGAATCAGCGCCATCAGCGACAGGTTGTTCAGCGAAAACCCGTAGAGGTACATCACCGCAAAGGTGCCGACCAGCGACACCGGCACCGCCAATGTCGGAATCAGCGAGGCGCGGAAGTTACCGAGGAACAGGAACACCACCAGAATCACCAGCGCTACAGCAATCAACAGGGTCATTTCCGCTTCATGCAGAGTGGCCTTGATCACCGGCGAGCGGTCCATTGCCAGGTTCAGCTTCACGCTGGCCGGCAGCACTGCCTGCAACGCGGGCAACTGCGCCTTGATCTCGTTGACCGTCTCGATGATGTTGGCGCCAGCCTGACGGTTGATCACCAGCAACACGGCGGCGTCATCGTTGAAGAAACCACTGTTGTAGCGGTCTTCGACGCCGTCGCTGACCTTGGCCACATCCTTGAGGCGCAGCGCGGCGCCGTCGGCGTAGTGGATGATCAGCGACTCGTAATCCTTGGCTTTCTCCAATTGATCGTTAGCCTGGATCTGCCACAGGCGCTGGCCGTCCTCGACCGAGCCCTTGGGTCGACGCACATTGGCTTCGGCAATGGTCTTGCGTACATCGTCGAGCGCCACGCCGTACTGGTTCAGCGCCTGCGGTTCGAGTTCGACACGCACCGCCGGCAACGAACTGCCGCCGATCTGCACTTCACCCACGCCCTGCACCTGGGACAGGCTCTGGGACAGGATGGTCGAGGCAAGATCGTAGAGCTGGCCTTTTTCCAGGACATCGGAGGTCAGCGACAGCACCATGATCGGTGCCTGCGACGGGTTGACCTTTTTGTAGGTCGGCATGCTGCGCATCCCGCTCGGCAGCAAGTTGCGCGAAGCGTTGATCGCGGCCTGTACTTCACGGGCCGCACCGTTGATGTCGCGGTCGAGGTCGAATTGCAGAATGACCCGGGTCGAGCCCTGGCTGGAGCGGCTGCTCATGGTGTTGACGCCGGCAATGGCGCCGAAAGAACGCTCCAGTGGCGTGGCCACCGTCGAGGCCATGACTTCCGGGCTGGCGCCGGGCAGGCTCGCCTGCACCACGATCACCGGGAAATCCATTTGCGGCAGCGGCGCCACCGGCAGCAGACCGAAGCTCACGCCGCCGAGCAGCATGATCGCCAGGCTCAGTAGCATGGTCGCGACCGGGCGCTTGATGAAAGGACCAGAAAGATTCATGGCTCAGAGCTCCAAGCTTCAAGCTTCAAGCTAAAAGCCAGGTTGCCGCGCCCTTGCTGCTTTTCTCTTGCAGCTTGAGGCTCGATGCTCGTAGCTGCTTTCATACCGCCACCTCTTCGCTGTCGGCATTGGTCTTGCCAAAGCGCCGACCGAGGCGATCGAAGTACAGGTAGATCACTGGCGTGGTGAACAGCGTCAGCACCTGACTCACCAGCAACCCGCCCACCATGACCAGACCCAACGGTTGGCGTAGCTCAGCCCCGGAACCGGTGGCGAGCATCAAGGGTACGGCGCCGAACAAGGCTGCCAGCGTGGTCATCAGGATCGGCCGGAAACGCAACAGCGCCGCCTGATAGATCGCCTGTTCCGGGGCCATGCCCTGGTTGCGCTCGGCATCGAGGGCGAAGTCGATCATCATGATCGCGTTCTTCTTGACGATCCCGATCAGCAGAATGATCCCGATGATCGCGATCATGCCCAGATCATTGCCGCTGAGCAGCAAGGCCAGCAAGGCGCCGACCGCCGCCGACGGCAGTGTCGAGAGGATGGTGATCGGATGGATGTAGCTCTCGTACAGCACGCCGAGCACGATGTACATGGTTACCACCGCCGCCAGAATCAGCAGCAAGGTACTCGACAGCGAGGCCTGGAACGCTTCGGCCGCGCCCTGGAACTGGGTCTGCACGCCGATCGGCATGCCGATGTCCTTCTGCACCTGCTCGATGATATCGACCGCATGCCCCAGCGACACGCCGGGAGCGAGGTTGAACGACATCATCACCGCCGGGAACTGGCCGATATGGGTGATCGACAGTTGTGCCTGACGCTCTTCGACATGGGCGAGGCTCGACAAGCGCACCTGCGCACCATCGGTGGTTTTGACGTGGATCTGGTCGAGCGCTTTCGGACCGATCTGCTCCCCCGCTTGCGCTTGAAGTACCACGCGGTACTGGCTGGCCTGAGTGTAAATGGTCGAGATCTGCCGCTGGCCAAAGGCGTCGTACAGCGCATCGGTAATGTTCTGCACCGAGACGCCCAGGCGCGAGGCCGCATCGCGGTCGATCAACAGGTAGACCTGCAAACCTTTGTCCTGCAAGTCACTGGCGACGTCCGTCAGTTCCGGGCGTTGGGCCAGCGCTTCGACCAGACGCCCGCTCCACTGGCTCAGCAGCTCGGAGTCCGGCGACGACATGCTGAACTGGTACTGCGTGCGGCTGACCCGGTCCTCAATGGTCAGGTCCTGCACCGGCTGCATGAACAAGCGAATACCGACCAGTTTGTCCAGTTGCGGTTGCAGGCGCGCGATCACTTCGGTGGCCGTCAGATTCCGCGCACTGTGAGGTTTGAGGTTGATCAGCAGGCGGCCGCTGTTGAGCGTGGCGTTATCGCCATCAACCCCGATGTAGGACGACAGGCTCTGCACCGCCGGATCTTGCAGAATGATCTTCGCCAGTTCCTGCTGACGCTCGCCCATCGCCGCAAAGGAAATCGACTGCGGCGCCTCGGAAATGCCCTGAATCACCCCGGTGTCCTGCACCGGGAAGAAGCCTTTCGGCACGACCATATAGAGGAATACGGTCAATCCCAGCGTAGCGATGGCCACCAGCAAGGTCAGAGGCTGGTGCTTGAGCACCCAGCGCAGCATCCGACCGTACTCGGCAATCATCCAGTCAATCACTGCACCACTGGCCCGATAGAAACGGCCCTGCTCGTGTTCTTCCGGTTCACGCTTGAGCAGACGCGCGCACATCATCGGCGTCAGGGTCAGTGAGACCACCAGCGAAATCAGGATCGCCACGGCCAGGGTGATGGCGAATTCGCGGAACAACCGCCCGACCACGTCGGCCATGAACAGCAGCGGGATCAACACCGCAATCAGCGACAGCGTCAGGGAAATCAGGGTGAAACCGATCTGCTTCGCCCCTTTGAGCGCAGCCTGCATGGGGCTGTCGCCCTCCTCGATGAAACGCGCGATGTTTTCCAGCATCACGATCGCATCATCGACCACAAAACCGGTGGCGATGGTCAGTGCCATCAGCGTCAGGTTGTTGACCGAAAATCCGGCGAGGTACATCACGCCGAAGGTGCCGATCAGCGATAGCGGTACCGCCACGGAGGGAATGATGGTCGCACTGGCACGGCGCAGAAACAGGAACGTCACCATCACCACCAGCGCGATGGCAATCAGCAATTCGTGTTGCACGTCAGTGACCGAGGCACGGATGGTTTGCGTGCGGTCGGTGAGCACCGTCACGTCAAGGCCGGCCGGCAGATTGTCGGTGATGCTCGGCAGCAGGGCCTTGATGCGGTCGACCACTTCAATGACGTTGGCCCCTGGCTGACGCTGGATGTTCAGCAACACGGCCTGATTCTGGTTGGCCCACGCGGCGAGACGCTCGTTTTCGGCGCCATCGACGATTTCCGCCACGTCCTTGAGCCGCAACGGCGCACCGTTCTTGTAGGCCAGGATCAGGTTGGCGTAGTCCTTGGGCGAGGTCAGCTGGTCGTTGGCATCGAGCATCGACACTCGGGTCGGACCGTCAAAGTTACCTTTCGGCTGGTTGACGTTGGACGCGCCGATCAGGGTGCGCACGTCGGACAGGTTCAGGCTGTTGGCCGCCAGCGCTTCCGGGTTGACCTTGATCCGCACCGCCTGGCGCTGGCCGCCGGCAATGCTGACCATACCGACGCCGCTGATCTGGGCGATTTTCTGCGCCATGCGCGTATCGACCAGGTCATTGAGCTTGGGCAGGAGCATGGTTTTCGAGGTGATCGCGAGGGTCAGCACCGGGGTGTCCGCCGGATTGACCTTGTTGTACACCGGCGGTGCCGGCAAGTCGGTCGGCAACAGGTTGGTCGCGGCGTTGATCGCGGCCTGCACCTGTTGTTCGGCGACGTCCATGTTGATGTCGAGGCTGAAGCGCAGGGTCAGTACCGACGCACCGCCGGAACTGGTCGAGGCCATTTGCGTGAGGCCAGGCATCTGCCCGAACTGGCGCTCGAGCGGCGCGGTCACGGCGCTGGTCATTACGTCCGGGCTGGCGCCGGGATACAGGGTCATCACGCGGATGGTCGGGTAATCGACCTGCGGCAATGCCGATACCGGCAACAGGCGATAAGCAATCAGGCCGGCCAGGATAATCGCCAGCATGCTGAGGGTGGTGGCTACCGGACGGAGGATGAACAGCCGCGAAATGTTCATGCGCCCTTCTTGGCCTTGTCAGCGACGGCAGCGTCCGGCGCCGTGGCGGCGGCCTTGCCTTGCAGGTGTTCGGTTGGCGTGGTCGGCACTTGATTGCTGTCGTTGACCACTTCCACTTCGCTGCCTTCCTTGAGGCGGTCGGTGCCTTCGAGTACCACCCGGTCGCCGGCCGCGAGACCTTCGGTGACCACTGTGTTTTCGCCGTCGCTGGCGCCGATTTTCAATTGGCGGATGGTGACTTTCTTGTCGCCGTCCAGCGCATAGACGAAGGTACCGTTGGTGCCGAACTGAATGGCCGCCGACGGCGCCAGTACCACGCCTTTCAAGGTATCGGCCAGCAGGTGCACATTGACGAACTGGTTGGGGAACAGCGCCTGATCTCGGTTTTCGTAGCGCGCCTTGAACTTCAGGGTGCCGGTGGCGACGTCGATCTGGTTGTCGAGGCTTTGCAGCACCCCGGTGGCCTGCAGTTTGGTGTCGCCGCGATCCCAGGCTTCGGCCGGCAGTTTGGCGCCGCTGCGATAGCGGGCGAGCACGGTTTCGAGGCTGTTTTCCGGCAAGGTGAAAGCGACGCTGATCGGTTGCGTCTGGGTGATCACCGCCAGGGACGTGGTGTCATTGGCGGTGACCAGGTTACCCACGTCTACCTGACGCAGACCGACCCGGCCGGCAATCGGTGCACGGATTTTGGTGAATTCAAGATTGAGCTTGGCGTCGTTGACCGCTGCCTGGTTGGTCTTGACCGTGCCCAGATATTGGCCGACCAGCGCTTCGGCGGTGTCGAGGGTCTGCTTGGCGATGCTGTCTTCCTTGTACAGGCCGCGATAACGCTCGACATCGACCTGGGCGTTTTTCAACTGCGCCTGGTTCTGCAGCAAGGTGCCTTCGGCCTGCAGCAAGGCGTTCTGGTACGGGCGCGGGTCGATCTCCGCGAGCACGTCGCCGGCCTTGACCATCTGCCCTTCTTCGAAATTGATCTTCATCAGTTCGCCGCCGACCCGGCTGCGCACATTGATGGTGTTGAGTGCTGTCACCGTGCCCAGCGCCTTGTAATACAGCGGGAAGTCCCCCGTGACCGCCGGCGCCACGCGCACTGGAATTGGCCCGGTGCCACCACCGAAGCCCGGCCGCATCATCCCCGAACGCCCGGTATGCCCGGCCGCCGCCTTCTCGCCGCCCTCCTTGTGGGCTGAACCGGCCGGCCAGAATTTCCAGCAGAGGACGGCGATAACCAACAAGACAAGCAGGCTGATCAGCCAGCGACGAGAGTTGCGTGGGGACGATTGCATGGATTGATTAACCATTGGGCGCGTGGGCTTCTTCTACGGGAGGCTGAACGATAAGCACTGACGGGAATTAAGCAAAGCAGCTTTACCGGCAATTTACCTTCAACTTACGTTTCAAGGTGTGAGGCAAAACACTGATACACAAATGAAAACGGCCTGGACAGGGCCAGGCCGTTAACAATTGTAAAAGCGCTTGTTTCAGAACACTTATTTCAGAACGGCGAGCGCCGCTTCGTAATTAGGCTCTTCGGCAATTTCCTTGACCAGTTCGCTGTGCAGGACGTTGTCGTTTTCGTCCAGAACCACCACGGCACGGGCGGTCAGGCCTTTCAACGGGCCGTCAGCGATGGCCACGCCGTAGTTCTCGATGAACTCGGTGCCGCGCAGGGTCGACAGGTTCTGGACGTTTTCCAGGCCTTCGGCGCCGCAGAAACGCGCTTGGGCGAACGGCAGGTCAGCGGAGATGCACAGCACCACGGTGTTGGCGATGTCGTTGGCCTGGGCGTTGAACTTGCGCACGGAAGTGGCGCAGGTCGGGGTGTCAACGCTTGGGAAGATGTTCAGCACTTTGCGCTTGCCGGCAAAGTCTTTCAGGGTGACGTCGGACAGATTGCCGGCAACCAGAGAAAAGGCTGGCGCCTTGGAACCGGCTTGTGGCAACTGGCCGTTGACTTGAACCGGGTTGCCTTTAAGGGTGACTTGAGCCATGACTTGAGTCCTTCTGATGTTTTGATTGGAAAGCATGCAAGAGGCCGAAGTTAACCACGAAATTGTCCGACGACCTATGCCCTGTTTGGAAATTGTTGGGTGCCTGCGCGAAAAACTGTATACAAAACCACAACCATTCCCCTGTAGGAGTGAGCCTGCTCGCGATAGCGGACTTTCATATACGCAAATGTTGACTGACACACCGCTATCGCGAGCAAGCTCACTCCAACAATGGATCTGCGGTGTGAAAAATTCTCCGCACTTTTACCAGAGACCCTGTCGATTCAAGTGTGGCCCGTTCGACTAAACAACAAATCCCCACAATCCACGGAGCAACCGCCATGCGATTCATGATCCTTGTAAAAGCCAGCGTCGACTCGGAAGCCGGCATCATGCCCAGCGAAGAGCTGATCACCGCCATGGGCAACTTCAACGAAGAACTGGTCAAGGCCGGCATCCTGATCGATTGCGATGGCCTGCATCCGAGCAGCAAAGGCGCGCGCGTGCATTTCTCCGGGGACAAACGCACGGTCATAGACGGGCCGTTCATCGAAACCAAAGAACTGGTGGCGGGCTACTGGATCTGGGAAGTGAAATCAAAAGAAGAAGCCATCGAATGGGTCAAGCGCTGCCCTAATCCGATGCCGGGCGAGTCCGATATTGAAATCCGCCAGATATTTTCTGCCGAAGACTTCGGCGCCGAGTTCACCCCCGAAGCGCGTGCGCAAGAAGAACGCGTTCGCGAACAGGCCAAGAAAAACGGCTGAACCCAATATCCCCTGTAACCGCTGCCGCAGGCTGCGATCTTTTGATGTTGATCGACTGAAACGAGATCAAAAGATTGCAGCCTTTGGCAGTTCCTGCAGTGAGCTGCAGTTATTTCGCGGACTTGAGCTTCAGATACGACTGACGCATGTCGGAAGCCCAGCCATCAATCACGGGTTTGACGTCGTTTGCCGTCATCGCCTGCGTGTCGTTTTCCAACGGTTTGCCGGTGCCTTTGCGCACCACTTGCGCCACGACCTTGTTGTTGCCGCCATCGAGGAAAACCGCCTCGGTGGCCAGAGTGGTTTCCTGATCGCGGATACCACTGGCGGTACTTACCGCGGCGGCGACCAGGGCAATCGGGATCACTTCATACCCGTGCAGGCCTTCGGTCTTGCTGCTGACAGCGGTGATCGCCGCGCGCACCACCATTACGCCTGGGCCGGGGCCGGTTGCAAGCGGCAGGTCTTTGCCGATTTCACGCTTGAGTGCCTGGTCGTAGTAGGAAGTGATGCCATTGAGGGTCTGTTGGGAAATTTTCGCGGTCGGTTGTGGTTTCGGGTAGAGCTGAGTCGGTTCGATGTACACACTGGTGAACTTCTTGACGTCCACCTTTGGATCGACCCAGCGCATCACCTCGGCACCGGACGGCGATTTGGCCTCCTTGAGCTGGCTGTAGTCTTTGAGGAATCCTGAGTACTCTTTCGGGTCGACGGTTTTGCTGGAACAACCCACCATTGCGACGGTGGCAATGCACAGAGTGCCCATCATCACTGCTAGCTTCATGCTGTAACTCCTGTCAGAAGGCCGAAAACTTTGCCTGGGGGAGTTACAGGTATAGCTAAAACTTCAGTAATTGCGATTGCACAGCGCAATATTCACGCAAGGCTGCGCGGCGGATCACAAGCGTCATTTGAAAGACATCGAGCATCCGGCAACGCTGCATCGAGCTCTTGGCCATTGGTGAACTTCAAGAATCCGCTGCATTGGAGCAATCTGAGCCAGAATGCCCGCAGATGCTGTTGCAGGGCTGGAAGAATATGAACATGGGCGATCCGGCGCTTAAGTGACCGGCTGGAAATTGTCTTCCCTCACCCTAGCCCTCTCCCAGAGGGAGAGGGGACCGATTGGGGGATATTCGAGAGATGCACCGACTTGAGCGATTGGCTTTGAATCCATAATCGACTCGGTCTTTCACGTCGGTGCAGGACGACAGACAACTCGGTCAGTCCCCTCTTTCAGAGGTAGATAGAGCGGACCGACCGGGGGATATTCAAGAATTCCGCCGACTTGAGCGATTGGCTTTGAATCCATAATCGACTCGGTCTTTCACGTCGGTGCAGGACCACAGACACCTCGGTCAGTCCCCTCTTTCAGAGGTAGATAGAGGGGACCGACCGAGGGATATTCAAGAATTCCGCAGACTTGAGCGATTGGCTTGAATCCATAATCGACTCGGTCTTTCACGTCGGTGCAGGGCCACAGACACCTCGGTCAGTCCCCTCTTTCAGAGGTAGATAGAGGGGACCGACCGGGGGATCTTCAAGAATTCCGCCGACTTGAGCGATTGGCTTTGAATCCATAATCGACTCGGTCTTTCACGTCGGTGCAGGGCCACAGACAACTCGGTCAGTCCCCTCTTTCAGAGGTAGATAGAGGGGACCGACCGGGGGATATTCAAGAATTCCGCCGACTTGAGCGATTGGCTTTGAATCCATAATCGACTCGGTCTTCCACTTCGGTGCAGGACGACAGACAACTCGGTCAGCCCCCTCTTTCAGAGGTAGATAGAGCGGACCGACCGGGGGATATGCGAGAGATGCACCGACGTGAGCGATTGGCTTTGAATCCATAACCGACTCGGTCTTTCACATCGGTGCAGGGCCACAGACACCTCGGTCAGTCCCCTCTTTCAGAGGTAGATAGAGGGGACCGACCGGGGGATATTCAAGAATTCCGCCGACTTGAGCGATTGGCTTTGAATCCATAATCGACTCGGTCTTTCACGTCGATGCAGGGCCACAGACACCTCGGTCAGTCCCCTCTCCCTCCGGGAGAGGGTTAGGGTGAGGGGCTTTTCGGGGGTTCACCCCGTTACCAGGAAGAGGTTTCGCCACTGCGCAACGCCATCTCCCGCCGGCTGTTGATGTGCATCGCCTTGATCAGCGACACCGTGCCCACCAGCAAAATCGCTGCCCCCAACAGGAAGTCGATGTTGTACAACTGGAAGTCCTGCACCGGCCCGATCAGCAGCACCCGCACGATCGCCGCACCCAACAGCGTGGCAAGGAAGTCGATCCCCGGTTCATTGCGGTAAAACACCAACAGCAACGGCAGGCACAGCACCAGAAGAAGCAACAGTACGACAACCTTGAACGAGCCTTTGCGCTCGACGCTGAAGGCACATTCGTGCGGCCCGTACGCCTTGTAATCCTCGTCGCGGATCATCGAGGTTTTCTCGTTGATGTAGTCGACGCGGTTGTACTTCTGGATCGGCGTGAAGGTGTTAGACATCTCCATCAGCGTGGTGATGTTCTTGAAGCGCAGATCGACGCGCTCGCTGCCCTTGAGGTAATAGAGCACCGGTTTGTAGCCGTAGCGGTAGGTGTCGAAGGGGAACTCGGTGACCTGACCCTGCACACCGATCGGGCGTGGCTCCAGTTCGGCGTAAGCGCTTTTGTTGGTGGCCGAGAGGTTGCGGCTCAGGGGCTGAACCTTGACTTGCTCAAGAAAGATCGGCGTCACGCCGTAGGACCATTGCAACGGCTCCAGACGCAAACGCAGTTCATTGCGAGCGAGGTCGTAGCGGTTGAAAGTGCGTTCGGAGACCACCAGCGAACCGCTGAGCATGAACTCGCCGCGCAGGTTGTTGGTGACGCGCAAGGTCAGTTGATCCTTGCCCAGCAACGCCGCTTCGGTAGACGGCGGCGTGCCGCACCACGCGGTGCTTTCGCCGACACCGCCGAGCTGACCGCCACGGTTTTCCTTGAATACATAAAAGTAACTGGCCCACAGCGTCAGCATCAAAAGCAACGCGGTGAGGCCGAGGATTTTTTTGCCCGGACTCACTGATCAGACTCCCTTCTTCGGTTCCATCGTCCAGCCGAAAACCCGCTGGCGACGGCGACTCTACCAAAAGGCCACCATCGACCCAAGGAAAAATGCCCGATTCATGGGAGCCCTAAGGGTTTCCCCGGTACGCAAAACCCACACCGGTGTCCTTTATCAGGAAGATGTCAGCGTCTTCGGAACAGTGGGCGTGGCTCGATCACCGAGCGGCCGTAGAGCACGCTCATGCCGGCGAGTCCCTTGAGTGCGTCCTCAGCCGACTTGTCCTCGCGCACGGCAAAACTGTCGAAGCCGCACTGGCGCATATGGCTCAACTGATCGCGCAACACGTCGCCAATTGCGCGTAGCTCCCCTGTCCAGCCGAAACGACGGCGCAACAGATACGCCTGACTGTAGGCACGTCCGTCACGGAAACTCGGGAAGTCGAGGGCAATCAGCGGCAATGACGCCAGCCACGGGACCAGGCTCTCGACCTCATCGTCCGGACCAAGCCACACGGCGTGGGTCGAAGGCGATTCGAGCCAGTGTGCCAGTGGCAGAATCAACAACCCGTTGGGCCTCGGCATCAATGGCTCGCGTACCAGCGTCCACGGATCATCCGCCACAACCCGCGCCACGCCCTGCTCCAGTCGCAACAGATTGTTCATGCCGGCACCTCCAGCGTTTTCGGATAGACCCGCTCCTTGAACGGCTCCAGCCCGATGCGCGCCAGGGTATCGACAAACGATTCCTCACTCTCGCGATAACGCACGAAGGTGCCGATGATCCGCTCGATCACCTGCGGCACTTCGGCAGCACTGAACGACGGGCCGATAACCTTGCCCAGTGCGCTGTTTTTGCCCTGCGCCCCACCCAGCGTGATCTGGTACCACTCGCTGCCGTTCTTGTCGACGCCGAGGATGCCAATGTTGCCGATGTGGTGATGACCGCAGGCGTTCATGCAACCGGAGATGTTCAGGCTGATGTCGCCCAGGTCGTGCAGGTAGTCGAGGTTGTCGAAGCGCGCCTGAATCGCCTGGGCAATCGGGATCGACTTGGCGTTGGCCAGCGCACAAAAGTCACCGCCCGGACAGGCGATGATGTCAGTGAGCAAACCGACGTTGGCGCTGCCCAGACCGTGCTTGCTCGCCAGTTGCCACAGAGCGTAGAGGTCTGATTTGGGTACATCGGGCAGGACGATGTTCTGTTCATGCGCGATGCGAATCTCGCCAAAGCCGAACCGCTGCGACCAGTCCGCCACGGCGAGCATCTGCACCCCGGTGACATCCCCCGGCGCCGCAGCCATGCCCGGCTTGGTCGACAACACCACACTGGTGTAACCGGGCACCTTGTGCGGCTGCACATTGCGCGCGACCCAACGGGCGAACGCCGGGCTCTCGGCCAGTCGCGTGCCGAAGTCCAGATCGGTATCGGCCAGGGTGCGATAGGTCGGCGGTACAAACGCACTGGCGACCCGCTGGTATTCAGCGTCGGTCAACTGCGCCGGGCCGTCCTTGAGGTGCTGCCACTCCTCTTCGACTTCCTTGGCGAACGCCTCGATGCCCAGTGCCTTGACCAGAATCTTGATCCGCGCCTTGTACTTGTTGTCCCGCCGGCCGTGGCGGTTGTAGACCCGCAGCACCGCCTCGACGTAGGACAGCAGATGCTGCCACGGCAAGCCTTCGCGAATCTGCAGACCGAGGATCGGCGTGCGCCCCAGTCCGCCGCCGACGATCACCCGCAGCAGCATTTGCCCATCTGGGCCAGGATAAAGATAGAGGCCGATGTCATGCATCATGATCGCCGCACGATCCTGCTTCGCCGAACAGATGGCGATCTTGAATTTGCGCGGCAGAAACAGGAACTCCGGATTGATCGTCGACCACTGCCGGAGGATTTCCGCCAGCGGTCGCGGGTCGATCATCTCGTCCGCCGCGACCCCGGCAAATGCCTCGGTGGTGATATTGCGCACGCAGTTGCCGGAGGTCTGGATCGCATGCATGTTGACCTGCGCCAGACGTTCGAGAATGTCCGGCACTTCGGCGAGCTCAATCCAGTTGAACTGCATGTTCTGCCGTGTGGTGAAGTGGCCGTAACCGCGATCGTAATCGCTGGCGATGTCTGCCAAGGTGCGCATCTGTTCGGCACTCAAGGTGCCGTAGGGAATCGCCACACGCAGCATGTAGGCGTGCTTTTGCAGGTACAGGCCGTTTTGCAGGCGCAGCGGCAGGAACTCCTCTTCGCTCAACTCTCCAGCCATGAAGCGCTCGACCTGATCGCGGAATTGCGCAACGCGCTCGAACACCAGTGCGCGGTCGTAATCATCGTATTGGTACATGCAGCAACTACCCCATCAGAATTGTGCGCAATTGCTGTAGGAGTGAGCAGGCTCACTCCTACAGATTCTGCATGCACTATGACGAAGCAGCGCAGCACGTTACAGATTCACCTGAACGCATAAAAACCATATCAGGGCGCGGCAGAACGCCGCAGTCAGCCCTTCAATCTGATCCGCACAAATGAAAGATTCCTGAGCCTGTTTTGTTTCTGGCGGGGTTTCTACAGTGCAGCTCGTGCCAGACCAGGGTGGCCTGGCAAGACTTTGCAACCGTGGATGAACTGACCATGAGCACAGCAACAATCGGACAGGCTTACAACTACAAGGTCGTCCGCCAATTTGTCATCGCGACGGTTTTCTGGGGTGTCGTGGGCATGGCGATGGGGGTATGGATCGCCTCGCAACTGGTATGGCCGGACATGAATCTGGACTTGCCGTGGACCACCTTCGGTCGCTTGCGGCCGCTGCACACCAGCCTGGTGATTTTCGGTTTCGCCGGCAGCGCGCAATTCGCCGCCAGTTATTACGCGGTGCAGCGTACCTGCCAGGTGCGGCTGTACTCGGACAAGCTCGCCGCGTTCACCTTCTGGGGCTGGCAGTCGGTGATCGTGATCATGCTGATCACCCTGCCGCTGGGCTACACCACCACCAAGGAATACGCCGAAATCGAATTCTCCGGCGCGGTGTGGATGGCGGTGGTCTGGGTCGCTTACGCCATCGTGTTTTTCACCACCGTGGTCCAGCGCAAGACCAAGCATATTTACGTCGGCAACTGGTTTTTCGGCGCGTTCATTCTGGTGATCGCCATGCTGCACGTGGTCAATCACCTGTCGATTCCAGTGGACTGGTTCAAGTCCTATCCGGTGTATTCCGGCGCCACCGATGCGATGGTGCAGTGGTGGTACGGGCACAACGCGGTGGGCTTTTTCCTGACCACCGGGTTCCTCGGGATGATGTATTACTTCGTGCCGAAACAGGTCAACCGCCCGGTGTATTCGTACCGCTTGTCGATCGTGCACTTCTGGGCGCTGATCACCTTGTACATCTGGGCCGGCCCGCACCATTTGCACTACACCGCCCTGCCGGACTGGGCGCAGTCGCTGGGCATGGCCATGTCGCTGATCCTGCTGGCGCCAAGCTGGGGCGGGATGATCAACGGCATGATGACCTTGTCCGGTGCCTGGCATAAGTTGCGCACCGACCCGATCCTGCGCTTTCTGGTGCTGTCGCTGGCGTTCTACGGCATGTCGACCTTCGAAGGGCCGATGATGGCGATCAAAACCGTTAACGCCCTCTCCCACTACACCGACTGGACCATCGGCCACGTGCACGCCGGGGCCTTGGGCTGGGTCGCGATGATTACGTTCGGTGCGACCTACCACATGGTGCCCAAAGTATTTGGCCGCGAGCAGATGTACAGCACGCCGCTGATCAACCTGCACTTCTGGCTGGCGACCATCGGCACGGTGTTGTACATCGCCTCGATGTGGGTCAACGGCATTACCCAGGGTCTGATGTGGCGGGCGATCAACGAGGACGGCACGCTGACCTATTCGTTCGTCGAGGCGCTGCAAGCCAGTCATCCGGGGTTCATCGTGCGGTTTGCCGGTGGGGTGTTCTTCCTCACCGGGATGTTGCTGATGGCTTATAACGTCTGGCGCACGGTGCGTGTGGCCGATGTGGCGCTGGCGCGCAGTGAAGCGCAGATCGCCTGAGGCAAGGAGCCGGTCGTGATGGAGATTTTTTTCAATGTGTTGGGCGTGGTGTTTCTGTGGCTGGCGGTGGAGTACTGCTTGCGGCGGGAGACGGCGGACAGTCTGGATGAAGCGAGCATGGTGCCGTTTGCCGATGACCCGGAGGTGGCGCGGCGGGTGGAGATGGCCACCGGCAAGACTGTGAAAGCGGTGGCGCCGGAGGTGGCGAAGCCGGGGTGGGTCAATCTCGAGATGTGAGGGGTGTCAGCCGGGTTGCCCTCACCCTAGCCCTCTCCCAGAGGGAGAGGGAACTGACCGAGTAGTTTAGGCGAACTACACCGACCTGAAATATCGAGTCGAACTCAGGTTTTGAACAGCACTCGGTCTGCCCCCTTTCCCCCACATCCACCTGGGGAAGAGGGAACTGACCGAGTAGTTATGCGAACTACACAGACCTGAAATATCGAGTCGAACTCAGGTTTTGAACAGCACTCGGTCTGCCCCCTTTCCCCCACACCCACCTGGGGAAGAGGGAACTGACCGAGTAGTTTAGGCGAACTACACCGACCTGAAATATCGAGTCGAACTCAGGTTTTGAACAGCACTCGGCCTGCCCCCTTTCCCCCACGCCCCCCGGAGGGAGAGGGAACTGATCGAGTAGTTATGCGAACTACACCGACCTGAAATATCGAGTCGAACTCAGGTTTTGAACAGCACTCAGTCTGCCCCCTTTCCCCCACACCCACCTGGGGAGAAGGAACTGACCGAGTAGTTTAGGCGAACTACACCGACCTGAAACATCGAGTCGAACTCAGGTTTTGAACAGCACTCGGCCTGCCCCCTTTCCCCACACCCACCTGGGGAAGAGGGAACTGACCGAGTAGTTATGCGAACTACACCGACCTGAAATATTGAGTCGAACTCAGGTTTTGAACAGCACTCGGTCTGCCCCCTTCCCCCCTCTCCCCCCTGGGGGAGAGGGCTGGGGTGAGGGGGGGTAAGCCCTTGATCTTAAAAGCGATCGCGAGGAATCAGGCTCTGCAATTGCTGCGCAAGAAAGTTGGCGTCAAAGGCAAACGTGTCCGGGTCCTTCAGACCATTGGTCTTGCGCCACTGCCACTCGCCGTCCGGCAACCCGACCAGCGAAATGCTGCCATAGCGCGCTGCCGTCAGGCCCATCACCGCCAGGGAAATCTGTCCGGCGCTGCCCATCACATCGGGCACGAACTCCACCGGTTTGCCGGCAATCAGGATGCTCAGCTTTTCAGTCTTGAAGGTCGAGGTTTCCACCGGCGTGCTCGGCCCGAAAGCGACATACGCTTCGCGGTTCACCTCCAGCAGATGCGGGGCCTGTACCGGTTCCAGCCATTGCTGGATATTGCCGAACAGTTCGGTAATCCGCGCCGTCCACACCGCCGATTGGGATTCGAACAGTTGCTTCTTGTGCGCTTCGCTTTCGGCATAGTGGCGAAGCATTTCGCCCAGTTGTTGTACGTCGTTCATCGGTACATTCCTCTGAGAGAACCTGCAAGAGCCGATAGTGACAGATCGCAGCGCCGGCGTACGTTTAACCTCGCCAGCGGGCACCGTGACACTTTGCGAGAGGTTCGGCGGTACAGTTGTTTTGCACTGGCACAAGGCACTGAACAAATGGACACTCTGCCGGCGCCCGACTTTTCGCAACGGGCATCATCAGAGGAAGTCCAATGCGTACCATCGGCCTGATCGGCGGCATGAGCTGGGAGTCCAGCGCCGAATACTATCGCCTCATCAATCAACAGGTCCGTGATCGTCTCGGCCCGTTGCGCTCGGCGCAAATGCTGATGTACAGCGTTGACTTCGGCCCTGTCGAACAGGCTCAGCACGCCGGGCGCTGGGACGATGCGGCGGCGATTCTGGTGGACGCCGCACGCCGCCTCGAAGCGGGCGGCGCCGAATGCGTGGTGCTGTGTACCAACACCATGCACAAGGTCGCCGAACAGATTCAGGCAGCGATCAACATTCCGTTTTTGCACATTGCCGAGCCGGCGGCGAGCGCTGCGCTGGAGATTGATGCACGCACGGTCGGGTTGCTCGGCACAGCCTTCACCATGGAACAGGACTTTCTCAAGCAGCGTCTGCTTGCCCGGGGTTTGACGGTATTGGTGCCGGACGAAGCCGAACGCAAGGATGTGCACCGGATCATCTACGAAGAATTGTGCGTGGGGGTGATCAGCGAGGCCTCGCGCCAGATTTACCGGCAAGTGATCGAGTCCCTGACTGCCCGTGGTGCCCAGGCGATCATCCTCGGCTGCACGGAAATCGGCCTGCTGATCAAACCCGAGCACAGCGCCCTGCCCCTGCTCGACACCACCGAACTGCATGCGCAGTCGGCAGTGGCGTTCGCACTGGGCGATTGAGTCAGGCGGTGGGACGCGTGCGCAGACGGGCCATGCTCAGGGTGTCGACCCATTGCCCGTCGCGCACCGCATAGTCGCGAAACAGGCCTTCGTCAACGAAGCCGAACTTGCGGTACAAACCAATGGCCGCTTCATTGTCGGCGTAGACCGTGAGCTCGACGCGGTGCAGGTTCATCCAGTTGTCGGCGACATCCAGTGCCGCCGCCAGCAGCGTCGAACCGACACCCTTGCCCTGCCACGCCACGGCGACGCCCATGCCGATGCTGCCGGCGTGGCTGCGGCGAATCCGCGAGTAGCCTTCCAGGCCCAGATTGCCGATCACCTGCCCCTGATGCAGTGCCACCAGCTTCACCGCCCGCTCGTTGTCCGCCATTAGCCGTTGGCGCCAGACTTCCGTGGACTGGAACGGCATCTGCAACACCTGCCGGGTCACGGCCGGGTCGTTGTACAGCGCGGTAACGCCCTCGATGTGCGATTCGTTGAAGCGTTCGATTTTGATGGCGGGAGTGTGCTCGGGCATGGTGGATCCTTCCTGGATCGAATGTGTGGCCAATGACTCTAAACCGCCGATCACCTCATCTGCCAGCGGTAACCACTTGCAGGCTCACGCCTACAGGGATTGGGGTCAGGGCTGGAACCATTCGTGGCGTTCGTCGAAGGTGTGGTGGATCAGTTCGACCAGTGCCTGCACTTCTTCCACTGTCTGGGTTTGCGCATTGACCGCCAGCCACGCCTGCAACTGCATCGGTTCGTCAAACAAACCCGGCAACGCGACCAGCCCCCGGTCGAAGCGGCTCATGTACGCCGGGAGCAAACCGATGCAGGCGCTGCAGCGGATCATTTCCAGCATCAGCTCGTAGGACTGCATCTGCACCACGCCGGCCAGACGCTGTTCGACCAGTTGGTTCCATGGCTGGAAACTGCCGATCTGCCGGTCGTGCTGCCATTGCACCAGCATGAAATCGGCGAGGTCTTCGGCGCTGGCCGGGCGGGCAGTGACGCGTGAGTAACGTTTGGCGATGTGCGGCAGATAGTCCAGCCGTGCGAGGCGCTGCGGCTTGGAAATCGCAAAGGTCGGGCCCGGGTACGGTGTGTCGCCATGGGCCAGCCAGAGCACGATGTCGGCGCTGACGGCGCGCAGGGACAGTTCGCTGTCGAGGGCGATGATTTCCAGACGCACGCTGGCGTTGCGCCTCAGTAACGCGATCAGGTCGCGGCCGAGGATGTCATGCAGGATCGATTCGGCGACGGCCAGGCGAATCAGCGGTTGCTCGATCACCGGGAGTTTGCGTTCGTTGGCCAGCGCGACCAGTTTGGCCTGTAGCTGCTGGCCTTCGCGGGTGAGACTCAGGGCGCTGCCCTGAAAGCTGAACAGCGTGTGCTGCAATTCCTGTTCAAGCTGTGCCAGCTGTTTGCGCAGCAAGGTCGAGCGCACATTGAGGCTGCGCGCAGCCTGCATGAAGCAGCCGCAGCGGGCGCTGACCAGAAAGTAACGGGCGACCTCTGCAGGGATGGTCGCGGCCTGCGCCAGCCAGGGTTCACTGGCCTCCTGCGCCCAACGGTAGTCGGCGCTGCCCTGTCGTCCTGCGGGTTCGGTGAATGACATCGATGACTCCCTGTCGATCTTTGTATTTAGGCATTACGCAGAGCCCCTATAGGAGTGAGCCTGCTCGCGATAGCATCGGCACACCTGACATCTCTTTGCCTGACACACCGCTATCGCGAGCAGGCTCACTCCTACAGGGGTTGTGGTGTACGGGTTTTCTAGGGCTTGGTTTCGAGGACCTTGTTCAGTTCGGCCCCGTCGATGCTCAGCGTTGCCGTGTTGAGCATCCCGTCCAGATAAGCCTGGGCGATCTGCTCCTGACGCTGGGCACGCAAGGCCTGAGTCAGTTGATCGCGCAGTTCGTCCAGTGTCGCGGTACGCGCCGGTTGTTGTTCAGTGAGTTTGATCACATGGAACCCGGCCGCACTTTGCACCGGGTCGGACACCGCGCCGACTTTCAGCCGGGCGACGGCACCGCGAACTTCCGGCACCAGTTGCTGCAACGGTTGCAGCCCCGTGTCGCCGCCACGTTCAGCGCTGGCGCGATCCTGCGAGTACTGAGTCGCCAGCGCGGCAAATCCCCCCGGTGACGCCTGAGCCTTTTTACTCAGTTCGGCAGCCTGTTTGCGCACGCTCTCCAGGTTCTGCGGGTCATTCACCCCGAGGAAAATCTGACTGACCCGATACAGCGGCGGGGTCTGCCAATTGGCTTTGCCGGCGTCATAGGCTTGCTGCAATTCGGCCGCACTCGGGTAGTCCGCCGGCACTTCGCTGACTGAACGCAAGTAGTCACGAAAGACAATCTGCTCGGTCGCCGCACGGGTCTGTCGTGCCACCTCCGGACGCTGCGCCCACCCCTGGGCATCGGCCTGTTCGAGGACGGCTTTTTCCGCCAGACGCGTACGAATCCAGCGCTCCAGCGCCTCACGATTGCCGCGCAATTGCTCGCGGGTGGCGGGCGGCACCGTTGCCAGCAACGCCTGCAACTCCGCAGGCGTGACCTGTTGATTGCCCAATCGCGCCACTGCCGGCCCCGCCGCCACCGCCGGCGCCGATTGCTGGGCCGCGACCGGGGCACTTCCCGGCCGCAGCACCAGCGCCACGGCCACCACCAACAGCGCCACTGCCCCGACGCCGATCACCATGGCAGGTTTTTTCACAGCGCGACTTCCTCTTGCTCGGCGACGGCGACTTTGGCGGTCGAGGCTTGCGCGGCCTGGCTGAAATCACGCAGGTAGACAATGAATTCCTGCAGCAGGCGATCCCACAATTCCAGATTGCCACGCAGGTGATCGTTGCTCACGCCGGCCGCCACCACCACGTCCATTTCCATCACCAGAAACTCGCCCTGCAACGACAACCGCGCAAAACGGCGGGTGGCGTTCCATTGTTCGGCCACGCCCTGCGGCAACTCACCCTGCACGCGCAGCGCGCAGCTGAAGGTGAAATCGACGTAGCTGCCCTGCTCCACCGCCGGGTTGCCGAAGCGCACGGCATAGCCGATGCCCTGGCTGGCACTGAGCAACTGCACGATGCCGTTCTGTTCGGTCTGGTTGACGCGATAACCCGCTGCTTGCAGGACGTCGGTCAGCGATTGCGGGGAAACGTGGGTGATCAATTGAGTCATATTTTCTTCCTTGTTTATCAGTGCGTGAGCGCAGCTTGCGGCGCGTCGAATTGAGTCTTGTAGAGCTCGTCGCCAAACCCCTGGGCCAGTTCATCGAACTTGACCCGGGCGCTGTCCGCGAAGGGCTGGCGAATTTTCATCACCTCGGCCACGTCGATGTTTTCGTAGGCGGTGAGGATTTGCTTGGCGACGCCGTACATCTGCTGATTCTTGACTGAACATTGCTGCACTTGTGTGTCACGTTCAGCCAATTGCGCCTGAAGCTTAGACCGTTCTGCCTCTTTGGCGCGGGCCATGACCAGCAACTCGTCGTAGGCCTTTTTGAACTTGCCGGTCTGCTCGGCACTGGCCGCCACTTGTGCCTGGGCCTGGCTGTGCAGGCTCTGCTGTTGCCCGGCCAGTTGCTCGGCGAGCCCCTTGGCCTTGGCCAGTTCGGCGGTCAATTGCTTGATCTGCGCCTGTGCGGCCTTGGCCTCGTTTTGCGCCGCCAGTTGCGCGGCGCTGGCCTGGGCCTGCTGACTTTGCAGGGCCTGCAACTGCTGGGTGGTGCTGCGCAACTGGGTGCGCAGGCGCTCTTCCATGCCTTCGGCATGGGCGCCTTGTGCAATGAAAAAACTCAGCCCCAACAGTAAAACTCGTGCGTGCATGATTGTTCTCCGGGCGCCTTAGAAGCGCGTGTTGATCTCAAGCTGCAAGACGTCGATGTCGAACGGCGCGCCATACACCGCCTCGGTGCTCATCCAGCGACCGGTCGCATAAACGTTCTTCGCCAGACCGTAGTTGCCGCCCAGGAAATAGCCCTTGGCGTTCGTGCCGCCGAGGTGGAACGACGAGTCGTTGAAGCCGTCCGGCAAGGCGTCGGGCTGGATGTACTTGTAGCCGGCGAACATGTTCCAGTCGCCCTGCTTTTTCAGGTCCAGCGCGCTGCCGAGGGTGAACTGCACCATCCACGCATTGGCGCCACTTTCGACGTTGCCGTCGCTGTCGAGGTTGTTGACGATCTGCCCGGCCGAGCGCTTGCGCATGTCGCCTTCGTCATACGCGAGGTTGTGGATGTAGTTGCCCTGACTGCGCAGCTTGAAGTCTTGCGGCAGGTCGGCATCCCAGACCAGGTTCAGATCGAGCAGGTTGAATTCGGAGGCCAGCCCCACGAATTGCGGCTGCGGCGTGGTCGTCGGGTTGAGCGGGTTCGGCGTGATGTCACGCAGCAGGAACACGCTGTTGCCCTTCTGCATGAACGCCGCGCGGCTGCCGTCGCTGTCGCAGCCCGGTGCACCGGCCCACGGCTCGCAAGGGCTGGAGCGCTGGCCTTGAATGTCGTCGAAACGGTAGTAGGCCAAGGCACCCTTGAGGCGGTTGTTGCTGTTGATCGCCCACTTGGCGCCGATCTGCGCACCGTACAGCCACTTGTTGTCGCTCTCTTCCTTGTCGAAGCCGTTGCTGCTGGCGGTGTCGTTGGTGTAGTCCACCGGGAACGCACCGACGGTGCCGAACACGCCCCAGTCGTGGTTGAGCTTGTGGTCGAAAATCGCGGCAACGCCGTCGAAATTGAGGTCGTTGGAATACAGCATGTCGGTGGACATGAACGGGTTGGCGAAGCGCCCGCCGGTCAGCGTCAGCTCATCGGTAGGTTTCCAGTTCAGGTAGCCCTGATCGAGCCAGATGTCCTTTTTGGCAAAACCGCCGCCGAGGCTTTGCGTGGTCGATACCGGGTTGTTGTCCGAACCGGTGCCGATGCGAATGCCGGCGGTCCATTCCGGCGAGATCACCGCTTTCATGCCCAGCCGCGCACGAATACGGAACTGGTTGGTCCGGTCTTCACGGGTGTTGAGCAGCGGCGGCAGATTGGTGCTGCTGTTCGGGTTAACGTCGTACGGGCCATTGTTGTTGAGCTTGGCGAAGTCGACGATCTCGTTGCTGTTGCTGTCCGAGTAGTAGCGCGATTCGTCGCGCAGGCGAATGTCGCCGTCGAAACTGATGCGCGAGGCCCAGTCCGGGAAGGTATTCGGCGCGGCCCAGTTTTCCTGTTTGGCGGTGGCCATGACTTCGGCCTTGACCTGATCGCGGATCTGGTCGCGCACCGCCGCCGGTACATATTGCACACGCACATCGCCCGGCGCGGCAACCGGTCCGGCCGCCACGGCGGTGGACGCCGCCTGTTTCGCCTGGTTCGCTTCGTTCTGCGCCTGGGCGATCAGCGCATCGGCCTTGTCCTGTTTCAGAATGCCCTGCTCGACCAGCAAGCGGATCAGATTGATCGTGGCGTTCTCCGAAGGCGCGGGCGCAGGCGCTGCCGCGGCCTGACCGACCAGGGTCGCGATGACCATGCCGACCGCCAGAGACAATCGATTCACATTGGAAATCATCTGCACACAACTCCTTTTGGCAAAGCTTGAATGCTTGGCGATAAATAAATGGGGTTAACCCGGACGCCGCCCTTGCAGGGACAGGCGCACAGGCAAAGTCATGGAGGCCGGCGGCCGTTCGCTTAAGTGCGGCGCGTTGCGCAGCGCCGCCAGTACCTGGGTGTCGATCTCGGGGTTGCCGCTGGACTTGATCAGCTCCACGCGAGTGATCTCGCCGACGCCGCTCAGCCACACATCGGCCTGCAGCGAAAACGCGAGGTTGCGCAGATCCGGGTTCTCACGCAGCAGGCGTTGAAAGGTGAAAGCGAGGAACTGGCTGTACGTCCCCGTGCCCAAACGCCCGCCACCCGCGCCGGCCATGCCGCCGCCCTTGCCCGCGCCGATGTTGAACGCGTCATTGCCGGACTGCGCATCGCCGTCCATTTGCATCGGGTTGGCCAGGTCGTCCGCCGGCGATGGCGGCGCTTCTTCCTCGGGCTTGACCTCTTGCGGCTCGGGCGTCGGTTCGGGCTCGACGATTTTCTCTTCCACCGGGGTTTCCGGCTCCGGTGGTTTTTCCGGCGGCGGGGGGGGCGGTGGCGGTAACGGAATGATCATCGGCACCTTCGGCGCTTCGCGGCGGATGCCGCTCATGTCGTTGGCCCACTGCCAGAGGAACCACGCCGCGACAGCGCCGATCAGCAGCCCGGCGCCCCACTTCACGTAGCGCCGCACGGGACTTTTCACCGGCAACGGCTCGATCGGGAGTTGTGCGGTCATGACTCAGCCCTGACTCGGTTTGCCGGTGACGAGACCGACCTGGGACAGTTCAAGCCGGCGCAACAGATCCAGCACTTCAATGACTTTCTGGTACTGCACCGTGGCGTCGCCGCGCACGATCACCGGGAAATCCGGGCTCTGCGCCTTCTCGATGCGCAGACGTTCTTCGAGTTCGGCCAGGGTCACCGGGTAAGCGTCGAGAAACACCTGCCCGCCGTCATTGACCGAAATCGCCTTGGTCTTGGCTTCGGACAGCGACACGGAGGCGCTGGCCTTGGGCAGGTTGATCTGGATCCCCGAGACCTGCGCAGTGGCGGTGAGGATGAACATCACCAGCACCACCATCAGCACATCGACCAGCGGGGTGATGTTGATGCTGTCCACTGCGGCATCTTCGTCATCGTCGTGGGAGGCATTTACGGACGCCATGTCAGTGCTCCTCAGGCCGGTACGGAATGGTTGGCGTGATGGCCGCGATGCGACGACTCACTGAACTGGCTCTCGCCGTGCATCTCCGCCAGGCGGGTGATGAACTCGTCGACGAACACGCGCATGTCGGCACTGACTTCCTTGTTGCGGGTGATCAGGCGGTTGTAGCCAAACAGCGCCGGAATGGCGACGAACAGGCCCATGGCGGTTGCGAGCAAAGCGGCGGCCATACCCGGTGCAATGGCATTGATGTTGACGTCGCCGGCCATCGCGGTGCCGAGGAACACCACCATGATCCCCAGCACGGTGCCGAGCAGACCAATGTACGGGCCGCCGGCAATGGCGTTGGACAGGGTCGAGAGTTTCGAGCTGAGGGCCTGGTTCTCGCGGGTGCGCACACCGTCCATCGAGCAGCGAATCGCTTCGATGGTTGCAGCGGAAACCGACGAGGTATCGGCGCCCTGCTCGCGGCGGGTGCGGATCTCCTTGACCGCTACCGAGTACAGGCGCCACAGCGGCGAGTGCTGCAGACGCTGGGCGAGCTGCGCGTCGTCGGCGAACATTTCCAGGCGCGTGCCGACCTTGGCGAACTGCTCGCGGAAGTCTTCGTTGGCCTTGCTGACGCGGCTGAGGGTGTGGTTCTTGCGCAGCATGATGATCCACGACTGGAACATCATCAGCACCAGCACCGCGATGATCACCCAGGCGTCCACCGGCACGGCGTTGAGCAGGAAACCGAGGCTGCCGAAACCGAAACCGGACTGTTCTTCATCGACACCATAAGCCACCAGTTTCGACTCGGCACCTTGCGAGGTGGCATCAGCCAGCAGCAGCGGCGCCGGACGGGCGACTTTTGACAGGCGCAGTTCGTCTATGGCGCCTGCGAATGGCTGGAACGGACCTTCGTGCAGATCGGCGCCGATGGCCATTACCGAGTTGAATGCCGGCATTGCCTGAGCGAGGGTCGCGCCTTCACGACCATTGATGTACAGGGTGACTTTCGAACCTTCAGCGGTCAGCGCGACATGCTGCCATTGGCCCGGATTCAGCGGTTGAGTGGCGAGCGCACGTTGGCCGTCGATCTCCACGAACGGCACGCCTTGATTAACGCCGACCAGCAGGCTGTTGGCGCCCTCACGGCGGGCCAGAATCAGTTGCTCGCCGCCGGCCTGATCCAGGCGCAGCCAGGCACTGAAGGTGAACGCACTGCCGGCGTTATGTTGCAGCGATGGACTGGCCGGCAGCAGCAACGGTTGGCCGCTGAACTGCAATGCGCGCCCGACTACACCGTCGATTGCCGCGCCGGTCGCGCTCTGCGCGGTGTTGCCGTAGGCCGTGGTGTCTTTGGCCGGGGTGCCGGTGGCGCCGTCGAAGTGATACAGCGCGGTGTAGTTCGGGTCGAAGGTCAGTTGACCGTTGCCGGTGGCCGGAGCTTTCTGGTTGCCGTAGTACATCCAGATGTCCTGACGCTGCCCGCCCTCGACATTCGGCACATCGACCCAGATCAGCGCCATGCCCATCAGCGCATCGAAACTTTCGATCTGGTGGTTGAGCACGGTCTTGTCATCGGCAGCGACGAAACGCAGATCCGAGCCGTCTTCCTTGACGCCATCGAAGGTGAAGTTGCCGGTATGCAGGCGCACCAACAGCGCGGTACGGCCCAGCGGCTGATTGATCGCGGCACCTTGCGGTGTGGTGTCGACGGCGATCTGTTTGCGGTAGTGCCAGTCGTCCTGCCACCAGGCCTGAGCCGTGGCCGGGAGCACGAAGCCCAGGCAGATCAACAACGAAAGAATGAGACGCTGCATGAACGTGCTCCTTTAGAAAGTGGCTTGAAGGTTGAAGTGCAGGCGCGATTCCTGTTTCGAGGTGTTCGGCCCTTCGAGTAGCGGGTAGCCCCAGTCGAGGCTGCCGGACAGCCATTTGCTCAGGCTGGCGCGGGTGCCGAGGCCGACACTGGCCAGGGCGTAACTGGCGTCCTGGTCTGGCAGTTCGTCGCGCAGGTACAACTGCGCGCCTTCGGCAAAGGCGTAGAAGCGCCAGTCCTGCATCCAGCTGCCGGCGTATTTGGCCAGTGACGGCGTGCGCACTTCCTGACTGAGCAGCAAGCCGTCATCTGCGGTGCGTTCGGCGGCCAGGTAGCCACGCACCGAGGTCGCGCCGCCGGCGGAGAATTGTTCGTTGGACACCAAGGGCCCCGAGGCCAGCTGGAATGCGGCTTTGCTTGCGCTCTGCCAGTCGCTGTCGAAGGTCCAGGTGTAATTGGTATCGCCCTTGAGCACGGCGAAACTCGGTTTGGCGCGATAGCGTTTGTAGTCGAAATCCTCGTCAGAACTGCCGTAGCCGAAGATGCTGCGAGTGGCGGCGACCAGGCTCAGGCCGAGGCCGAGCTGACTCTTTTCGGTGTAACGGAAGCCGTTGTAGGCGAAGGTGAACGGCGCGTACTGCAGCGGCACCTTGTCGCTTTCTCCGGACAGCGTCAGGCGCTCGTCGAAGTCCTTGAAGTCGATGCCGGCCGACAGCGAGTTCGACCAGTTGCCACTCGATGGCAGTGTGTAGATCGCCGACACGCCATAGCTGTGGCCCTTGCCGAGCACGTTGCTGCCGCCGATGGTGGCGACGTTGCTGTCGGACTGGTATCCGGAGAACTGCACGCTCCAGCGCTCGGTCAACGGCGCGGTGTAGGAACCCGACCAGACCTTGGCGTTATCGGTGTCCTGCGGCGCGGTGAAGTACGTCAGGTTAATGCTGTGGCCGAGCTGCCAGAGGTTGTTGTAGCCGAGGCTGGTCACGGCGCGGAGCTTTTCGGTGTCGGCGCTGTAGTCGTTGTTGAGGCCGACGCTGGCGCTCCACGGGTTCTGGTCTTCGACCTGCAAATCGACGTCCATGGTGCCGGGGCGCTGGCCTTCGCGCACCAACGGCATCACTTGCCGGCCCGGGGTTTTGTTGAGTTGCGCCAGCTCGCCTTGCACCTTGGCGAAGTCCGGCACCTCGCCTTCTTTCAGCGCCGGGACGTTGTCGCGGATGTCCAGCGGCGAATAGTGTTTGGCGCCGACCACACGCACCCGGCCGACCTTGGTTTCGCTGACTTGCAGATAAACGATGCCGTCGGCCACGGCTTGCTCCGGCAACTCGACGAACACCGACTGATAGCCGCGCTGCTGATAAACCTTCTGCAACGCATCCCGTGCGCCTTCGATGTCGCTCAGGGCTTTTTGTGGGCCGAGAAACGGATACACCGCCTCCTCGATCGCCCGCGCATCGAGCACGGTGTTGCCACGCACGAAGTATTCGTTGACGTCGACCAGACGCTGCGCCGCCGCGCTTTCGCCAGCCTCTTCGGCCAATACCGGCTGCGCACCCGCCGTCACCAGCAGCCAGCCCCACAGCGCCAGCCGTGACTTGAAAATCGGTTCCACACTACCCCCTGAATTCGCGATGACCTGTTGGCGTTTTGAACGCCGCGTGTATGGCGTCAATTGCTGGCTGTCGAAGCGCAGGCGTGCTTGCCCAGCCACGTGTGCAACAGCGCGAAGTTCAAGGAGAACTCGGGCATTTGCAGCAAGGCACCGCAGAACACTTCGCCGATGATTTTTTGAATGAGCAGCACCGCGCGCGGCTCGTTGAGCAGCGTGGCGATGTCGCGACTGAGGACGTTGAAGCTCCAGACTTTCTGGTTCAGGCCCAGGCCGACGAACCAGCGGAACAGCAGGTTGTAATTGAGCTGTTCGTAAAGTTGCTGTTCGCTGGGCACCGAATACAGCAGTTGCAGAAGCAGAATGTGCATGACCGTTTGCGCGGGAATGAGCATGCCGGGCTCGGCATTGAGGTCGTGCAGAAGGCCCTGGTGGGCGTCGAGCAAATCGTCGATCTGCGGGCGCAGCAACACCAGCGAATGGCCCGGCGGAATGTAGCTGGAGACCTCTTTCAAGGCGCCCTGCCAGTCATCCTGCGAAACGATCCAGACCCACGGTGCGCCGTAGCGATACACCGACACCGGCTTCTTGCGCGCGGCTTCAACGATCTTCGACAGACGTTGATCGAGTTCCTGCATGCCCACTTTCGAGTAGCGTTCCATAGTCCCCATTGCCTCACTCCCGGCGTCCCGCCTCGGCTTGTGAAAAGCGCCCTGTCGGGCTCCTCAAGCGCGTTACATAGGCATGACCGGACTGGCTATGTGCTACCGAACTTTTGTCATAAAAGCTTCATTACAGCGTGTGGGTGTACACACATCCAATGTAGGAGTGAGCCTGCTCGCGATAGCGGTATGTCAGCACAATAAATATCAGCTGACAGGACGCTATCGCGAGCAGGCTCACTCCTACAGGGGGGATTTTGGATCAGGTGTAGACAGGCCAGGTGTCGACGATTTTGCCGTTGCGCACCGCCAGCAAATCACCGAATTGCAGAAGGACGGCTTCGGTCTGGGTTGGCCGCAGGAAAACCTGGTCTTCGACTGTCAGGCCAACGGCACTGGAGCCGTTAACCATCTCCTGATTCGAACTTCGGCCGTAGACACTGTTGCTTTGCAATCCGGGCGGCGATTCGAACTCGGCCATCCAGTTGCCGCCGTAAATGAAAAAGGTCTGGCGCTGGTTCTGATCCCACCACGAGAACAGTCTCGACTTGTTATCCAGCGCCGGAATATTCACCGCGCCCGTGCTCTTCAAAACCGGCGTGGCGATGTAGGCTGCCGGCACGTGCTCGACCAACGACGGCAAGTCGTAGTGCGTCGGTTTGAGCATCGCCGTGCCCACCGAGACTTCGCTGCTGAGCGTTTCGTTTTCATGGATGCGATAACTCGGGCTGCCGGCGGTATTCAGGCACAAACCGTCGTGCCACAACGCCGGAAATTGCTGGCGAGTGAAATCCACGCAACGCTGATAAATCACCATGACCTTGGCAAACAGCTCTTCGGGCGAACCCAGAATCCCCGGCACGCCCATGCCCACGAACGGGTCATAGCCCATGAACCCGGCGAATTCCAGATGCTGCGGGTTGGCGTTGATCAGCGCGAGCATCTGCCCCAGCACATTCACATCACTGACGCCGCCGCGGTGCAGTCCCACGTCCAGCTCGATGTTGATCCGCATCCGCGTGCCCAGCCCCTGAGCCAACGCGAGGTATTGCTGTAAGCGCTCGGGGCTGTCGAGTAACCATTGCAATTGCTTGCCCGGATCGAACGGGCCCTTGTGGGTTTGATAAAACAGCGCAGCGGAACGTACCGGCAGCGGCTTGCCGAGCAAGATGTCCGACTGCGGGAACGTCACCGCATCGTGGTTGAGAAACGGCTGATGAAACGACATCAGCTTTTGCGTCCCCGCACGCTGCGCGATGTAGCTCAACAGCCCCGGCGACGGCAGCGACTTTTCCACCAGGCGCAGCTGCTTGCCGCCGCGCTGCACCGACTGCATCACCACATCAATGTTGTGATCGAGGCGGTCCAGATCAATCAGCAGCACCGGGCGCATCGGCCCTTTCTCTTTGAGCTCACGGTTCAGCGCACGGAAATATTCACTGTAAGGCGAGCCGCGATCACCCGGCCTCAGCCATGCGCCGACGCCGAGCAACAAAGCGCCGACACCCAATGATCCGAGCAGGAAATTGCGTCGATCGACCGCCATCAGCTCACCCCCAGAATCGACGAAAGATGCGCATTGAGAAACTTGCCGCTAGGGTCCAGTGCCTGGCGCACCTCGACAAACTCGCGCCAGCGCGGGTACAGCGGTTGCAAGGTGCGCGCATTGAGCGTGTGCAACTTGCCCCAGTGCGGACGGCCGTTGTACTTCCAGAAGATCGGCTCGATGGCGGCGAACAAGTTGTGGTGATCCATCTGATAGTGCTGGTGCACCGAGATCGAACAACTGTCGCGCCCCTCGAACATGCTCAGCGGTATGTCGTCTGCCTTGACGTAGCGGTACTCGATGGGAAACCAGGTGCGCAGGTCCTTGTCCTGAATCAGCTTGAGGATTTCGCGCAGGCACGCCGGGCCCTGCTCCGCCGGTACGGAATATTCCATTTCGTTGAAGCGCACCGTGCGCACGTTGGCATAGATGTCAAACGAGTCGCCCACGCGATCTTCGAAACTGGCCAGATGGCGCAGGCTGTTGAGCAGCGTGCGGCGCAGATCTGGGAAATCGCTGCCATATTTGTCGATCTTCTCGATCAGGGTGACAAACTCGTTGCCGCCCTCCTCATCGGGTGGAATCGGCGGCGTGGCCGGATCGCTGGTTTCGTTGAGGGCGATGGACAAGGCGTAGTCGGAATGGGTGACCACGAGCATTTCCCAATGCTGGTTTTCCCGGGTGTTCTTGTCGAGGTCCTCCAGCAGCTCTTCGGTCCTGGCGATCCATTGGTGCTCGCGCAGGCGATAGGCCGGGCGGTTTTGCAGGCGGATTTTCGTTGCCACACCGAGGGCGCCAAGAGACACGCGAGACGCATTGAACACATCGCGGTGGCGCTGGCTGTCGCAGTCCAGCACTTCGCCGCTGGCGGTGACCAATTGCATCGCGCAGACGTGCGCCGAGTAAGACTGAAAAGTTTTGCCGGTGCCGTGGGTCGAAGTGGCGATGGCGCCGGCGAGGGTCTGGTAATCAATATCGGCCATGTTCTGCAGAGCCTGGCCGATGTCTTTCAGCGGTTGCCCCATGCGTGACATCGGCGTGCCGGCGGCGAATTCGGCCTGCAGGGTGTTCGGGTCGTGATCGAGCAGACCGTTGAAGTAACTCAGCGACAACAGCGTGCCGTCGGTGGGCACCAGCGCGCTGAACGAATGCGCCGAGCCTACGGGGCGGATCTTGCCCTGCGCCTGACGGATCACTTGAGTCAACTCATCGAGGTTCTTCGGCGCCAGCCGTGCCGCCGGCAGGCAACTCTGCCCGCCCGACCAGTTGCGCCAGGGAATCAGTCGTGGCGCGCGCATCAATTGGCCCAAGGCCGGGTTCGTCGCCAGCGCACTGAAGGCGCCAACGATACTTGCCCGCTGCAACAACTGACGCCGTGTCATACCCATCGTCATGAGCACGCCCTTATTGTGGGAGAGGTTGATCGGCCATGAAGCCGATCAGTTGCAGGAATTGTTCTTCCGAGCACTCGACGCACTGGCCCATCGGCGGCATGCCGTTATAGCCATTGATAGCGTGATCGAGCAGCGTGTCGGCGCCCTGCCGGATGCGCGGCTCCCAGGCTTTGCGATCGCCGGTGAGCGGTGCGTTGGCGGCCGGATTGGCGTGGCAGAGCTGGCAGCTGTTGGTGTAGATCTGCGCAAGGGTCGGCTCTTTGGGTATCGCGTCATGGGCGGTGGCCGGGGGTTTGGGCTCTTCGCCGCAGCCAAACAGCGTCATGGCTAACGCCAGCAGTAAAGTGAGACGGATTGCCCGCATAACGTTCCTCGAAGGTGGCAGCGCTTATTGTTGTGAGCACACCTTAAGGCAGGCAGGTCAGCAGGTTGAGGGCATTGCGGGACAGAGAGGGGGCATCCGGGGCCAGTCCGGAATGAAGTCGAAATCGGCGATAGACACAAAACCCTGTGGGAGCTGGCGTGCCAGCGATAGCGAATTGTCAGCCAATGAAGCCCGTGAAAGTACCGGCCACATCGCTGGAAAGCCAGCGCGCCCAAGTTCAGCGGTGTCGCTGCCCCCCTCTGTTCTGCGCCTTTGCGTGACATTCGAGTGACATTCGCGGGTTTAAATCCCGGCGCATTCAGGCGTATAACCTACAGAGACTTTTTGATCTGCATACGGACATCAACACGGGGTAGCGACATGACCACAGCAAACATCCTTGGCAACCTGTTCCCTTCTGTCAGCGACATCCCGGAAAAATACCGCCTCGACGGTCAGGTCGAGCAACGCGAATACCTCGTCGATGGCCAGTTGCGCCGCTGGGACGGCCCGCTCGCCCAAGTGCGCAGCCCGGTCTATCTGCACGGCGAGAACGGCGAGGAACAAGTGATTCTCGGCAGCACCCCGTTGCTCGACGCCGACACTGCGCTGACCGCACTCGATGCCGCTGTCCGCGCCTACGACCGTGGCCAGGGCCTGTGGCCGACCATGCGCGTCGCCGAACGTATCCAGCATGTCGAAGCCTTCCTCGGCCGCATGCGCCAACAGCGCGATGCCGTAGTGAAACTGCTGATGTGGGAAATCGGCAAGAACCTCAAGGACTCGGAAAAGGAATTCGACCGCACCTGCGACTACATCGTCGATACCATCAATGCGCTTAAAGAACTCGACCGCCGCTCCAGCCGTTTCGAGCTGGAACAGGACACACTCGGCCAGATCCGCCGCGTGCCGCTCGGCGTCGCGCTGTGCATGGGCCCTTACAACTACCCGCTGAACGAAACCTTCACCACGCTGATTCCGGCGCTGATCATGGGCAACACTGTGGTGTTCAAGCCGGCCAAGCTCGGCGTGTTGCTGATCCGTCCGTTGCTCGAAGCCTTCCGAGACAGCTTCCCCACCGGCGTGATCAATGTGATCTACGGCAGCGGCCGCGAAACCGTCAGCGCGCTGATGGCCAGCGGCAAGATCGACATCTTCGCCTTCATCGGCACCAACAAGGCCGCCAGTGACCTGAAGAAACTGCACCCGAAACCGCACCGCTTGCGCGCGGCATTGGGGCTGGATGCGAAGAACCCGGGCATCGTGCTGCCGGAAGTCGATCTGGACAACGCCGTCAGCGAAGCGGTCACCGGCTCGCTGTCGTTCAACGGCCAGCGTTGCACCGCGCTGAAAATCCTCTTCGTTCACGAAGATGTGGTCGACAGCTTTATCGAGAAATTCAACGCCAGACTGGCCACGCTGAAACCGGGCATGCCCTGGGACAGCGGTGTGTCGCTGACACCGCTGCCGGAGTCGGGCAAGGTCGATTACCTGCATGGCCTGGTAGCGGATGCGCGCAGCAAGGGTGCCGAGGTGGTCAACCCGAATGGCGGCGAGTCGCGCGAGTCGTTCTTCTACCCGGCAGTGCTGTATCCGGTGACGCCGCAGATGCGCGTGTACAACGAGGAGCAGTTCGGCCCGGTGGTGCCGATTGTGCCGTACCGTCACCTAGACACCGTGATCGACTACGTGCTGGAGTCGGATTTCGGCCAGCAGTTGAGTATCTTCGGCACCAACCCGGTGGCCGTCGGCCGACTGGTCGACACCTTCGCCAACCAGGTCGGGCGGATCAACCTCAACGCCCAGTGCCAGCGCGGCCCGGACACCTACCCGTTCAACGGCCGCAAGAACTCCGCCGAAGGTACGCTGTCGGTACACGATGCGCTGCGGGTGTTTTCGATCCGCACGCTGGTGGCGACCAAGTTCCAGGACAGCAACAAGGACCTGATCAGCGAGATCATTCGCGGTCGCGATTCAAGCTTCCTGACCACCGATTACATTTTCTGACGAGGACCTTGCACTGAGTACATTCAGCACCCACCGACTGCCTCCGCTGTTGCGCCGAATCCTGCGTCCGCTGCTGGACCCGTACCGGCGCTATCGGCACGCCCGAGTGATCCACGCGGTGCGGGTGGCGTTGGGGTTGCTGGCGACCATCCTGCTGACCACCGGCATTAACCTGCCCCACGGCGAGTGGGCGTCGGTGACCATGCTGGTGGTGATTGGCGGTTTGCAGCATCACGGCAACATTGGCAAAAAAGCCGCTGAACGCGCCACCGGCACCTTGATCGGCGCCGGCGTCGGTTTGCTGCTGGTCGCGCAGCAGGCGTGGCTCGGTATGCCGTGGCTGACCTATTTCGCCATGGCGGTGGTCTGCGGATTCTTTTCCTATCACGCCATCGGCAAGGGCGGCTACACCGCCCTGCTCTCGGCGATCACCGTGTTCATCGTCGCCGGGCATGGCGACAATCCGATCACGGACGGTTTGTGGCGCGGCGTCGATATCCTGATCGGCATCGCGCTGGCACTGGCGTTCTCGTTTGCCTTGCCGCTGTACGCTGTGTATTCGTGGCGCTACAACCTGGCCGATGCCTTACGCGATTGCGCCACGGTGTACGGACGGATCATCAGCGGCCATCCGGTCAGCGCCGATGAACATCTGAGACTGATGGCGCGCCTCGGCGCGGTGATGGTGCAACTGCGCTCGCTGATGCCGTCGGTGTCCAAGGAAGTAAAGATCTCGATGACCGAACTCGATGCGATCCAGCGCAATCTGCGCATGTGCATCAGCACCCTGGAAATCCTCGGCAATACCCGTCCGGACGCCAACGATCCGCAAGCCATGGCTCATCTGCAATCGGCGCTAAAGGCTGAACACCGGCAGATTCGCGTGCAGTTGATCGGCATGGCTCGCGCCCTGAAAACCGGCGCGGCACAACGCCTCGATCGACCTCTGGAACTGGCGGAGGTGAAGCTGGATGTGCCGGTTTACAGCGCGCTGGATGGCTATCGGCTGTTGACCCGGCAACTGGCTGCGAACATCACCGAGATGCGCCAGCGCCTGGCGAAAACCGCACCGCGCTGGAACATCTGAGCGTTACTGCGCGGCGAGCCGGCGAATTTTCAACCCCCAGCCCTGCTGCATGCCGGCAGCCGCCAGCAGGATCGCCGCCACGCCGACCCATTGCAGGATCTCCAGGCGATGGCCGAAGGCGAACCAGTCGACGAAAATCGCTGCAATCGGATAGATAAATGACAGCGCACCGGTCAATGCCGTCGGCAGTTTCTGGATCGCGCCGTACAGCAGCACATACATCAAACCGGTATGCACAATGCCCAGCGTCACCAGACTCGCCCACGCAGTCGCTGCTTGCGGCAGTGCGCTGAAATGCGCGAACGGTGCGAGCAACAGCACGCCGGTGCAGACCTGAATCAGCGCGATCAGGTGCGGCGGTGTGCCGGTCAGGCGTTTGATGATCAGCGCGGCAATCGCGTAGAGAAACGCTGCGCCCAATGCCAGCGCAATGCCTGTCAGATAGTCGCCGCCACTCTCGGCCTGGGTGCCGTGGGCACTGACGATGGCCAACATTCCCATGAACGAGACCGCCAGCCAGAACAGCTTCTGCAGGGTGATTTTCTCGCCGAGAAACAGCGCCGCCAACCCGACCAGCATGAACGGCTGCACGTTGTACACCGCGGTGCCGATGGCAATCGACGCCCGGGAGTACGAAGCAAACAACAGCACCCAGTTGCCGACAATCGCTACGCCGCTGAGCACGGCCAGCAGGAACGTCGTGCGGGTCAGCATGCCCGGGCGCAGAAAACCGAATGCCGCGCAAATCAGCAGCAAGGTGCCAGCGCCGAACACGCAGCGCCAGAACACCACATCCAGCACCGGTTGCCCGGACACCAGCACAAACCAGCCGATCGTCCCGGATATCAGCATGGCTGCAGTCATTTCAAATGAGCCGCGGCGGATTGTCTTGTCCATTTCAGTCTCCTCTTGTGTGGCAAAAGTATGCCAAGTGGAGCCGGGGCCACTCCAGCGCAAAAAGCAGGCTAAACTCGCTATCTGCCTTTTTTATAGTGGGTATTTTCTTTCAGTTGCCTAATTCAGGAGTTTTTATGACTGACGACATCGACCAGATCCTGATCGGCGCCTTGATGGAAGATTCGCGGCGCTCACTCAAGGCGCTCGCGCAACTCAGCGGCCTGTCTTCGCCGAGCGTGGCCGAGCGCTTGCGTCGCCTGGAAGAGCGCGGCGTGCTCAAGGGCTACACCGTGGAGATTGACCCCAAATGCTTCGGCTACCAGTTGCAGGCGATCGTCCGCGTGCGCCCGCTGCCGGGACAGTTGCAGGAAGTCGAGCGGCAGATTCTGTCGATTCCAGAGTTTACCGAGTGCGACAAGGTCACCGGCGAGGACTGTTTCATTGCCCGCTTGCATGTGCGTTCGATGGAACAACTGGACACCCTGCTCGACCGCCTCAATACCTTGGCCGAAACCAATACCGCGATTGTCAAAAAGACCCCCGTCAAGCGCCGGCTGCCGCCGATGGCTTGAGTGCTTTTTCTTCACGTTCGGCGTAGATTGAGGTTTTTCCAGCTAAGGATTGGCGGTATGAAATGTTATGCAGTGATGCTGATGGCGTTGGTGCTCAATGGTTGCGGTACGGTGCAAACCGTAGTGAGCAGCGACAAGCACACCGCCGACAGCCTCAAGAGAGAGAAAAGCTACTGCGGCGCCGTGCCACGGATCTACAGCGGTGTGACCTACGACTTCTGCCTGATGAACGCCGAAGTGCGCGAAGGTGTCGACACGTTCCAGCACAACAACGCGAACTTCGGCATCCTCATCGATGCAGCGGCGTCCGGGGTGCTCGATACGTTCTTACTGCCTTATACCGTCTACAAACAGCACGCCGATGGCAGCATTGTCATCAACTAGGTGCACGTTCAGCAGGCAACAAAAAACCCGCAAATGCGGGTTTTTTGTTGATGCCAGTCTGGCGATCAGTCGTCGCGGCTCATGATGCCGAATATCTGCAACAAGCTGACGAACAGGTTGTAGATAGATACATACAGGCTGATGGTCGCCATGATGTAGTTGCGCTCACCGCCGTGGATGATGGCGCTGGTCTGGAACAGGATGCACACCGACGAGAACAGCACGAAGCCGGCGCTGATCGCCAGTTGCAGGCCGCTGATCTGGAAGAACATGCTCGCCAGCGTTGCCCCCAGCAGGACGAAGAAACCGGCGGTGATGAAACCACCGAGGAAGCTCATGTCCTTACGGGTGATCAGCACGTAGGCCGACAGACCGCCAAACACCAGCGCGGTCATCGCGAACGCCGAACTGACCACTTCAGCGCCGCCCTGCATGCCCAGGTAACGGTTGAGGATCGGGCCGAGCAGGAAACCCATGAATCCGGTCAACGCAAACGCGGACACCAGGCCCCACGCGGAGTCACGGAGTTTGTTGGTAAGGAAGAACAGCCCGTAGAAGCCGATCAGCACCACGAAGATGTTCGGGTAGCCCACACGCATCTGCTGTGCCACGAACGCCATCACACCGCTGAAAGCCAGGGTCAGGGCCAGTAGACCGTAAGTGTTGCGCAGGACGCGGCTAACCTCTAGCTGCTCAGCCTGCACGCTGTTATTAACTGCGTAATCCTGTTCGCGCATGGCGACACTCCTGTTGGTTTGAAACGTTCAGTCGCAAAGATCATAACAGACGCTCTGTAACAAGCCATGCAGAGAGTTTGACAGTGTGTTTCATTCAGGTATTATGGCGCCCGCAACGCAACGGAGGTGTGGCCGAGTGGTTTAAGGCAACGGTCTTGAAAACCGTCGACTGTAACAGGTCCATGAGTTCGAATCCCATCGCCTCCGCCATCTTATGTACGACAAAGCCCTGATTATTCAGGGCTTTGTCGTTTCTGGCATTCAGGAAATTTGCTCCTCTCTCTATGGATCGTTTCCGCATCTATTCGGGCATTTCCGCAACCCTACCCTTCTGACACCGTTAAGTTGGTGCTAAACAAATCAAACTAAGCACAGCGCGTCGGTAGCATTGAATGCTCAGTAGACCGCTTTCGGCCTTAAGCGGTCATTGAATTTTGCTAGCAGACGGTACCAAACCAGCGGCAAGCGCCTCCAATAATGCACTGACCTTGGGAAGCGCCTGACGGCTCTTTAGCCAAATCAGATTGATCGCCTGGCCTTCGGTTGCCAACTGGGGAAGCACTTCAACCAATATCCCCTCTTCAAGCTGACGTTTGATCAACCATGACGGTAACTGTGCTATCCCGCATCCCGCCGATACCGCGATTACCAAACCTTCGCCATCTCCCACAACGAACTTTGCGCCTATAGCCCTGCGTTCAATTTCGCCCGGATGCTTTCCTGAAAAACTCCAAGGGCTAACCGTTCCATCCGCCCAGCCGTAAGCGATGCACTGATGATGTTCCAAGTCGCGATCAGTCAAGGGCGTGCCGTGCTTACTCAAATATGCGGGAGACGCACAGAAGATATGCCACTCACTGCCCAGATAGCGGTGCCCCAATGTGGCGGGCCAAACGTCCGAACCACCGATGCGTACGACGATATCGACATCTTCCTCGATAGGGTCGATGACACGGTCGGAAAACGAAATGTGCGGCAGCAGCAGTGCATGTTCCTGGGCAAACCGCAGAATGACCGGAAGTGCCTGCAGGCGGCCGAATGCACCTGGAAGGTCAATGCGAATCCTGCCGCGAGGTTCAGTGTTTTCGGCAAGTAGGGACAGCTCAGCCTCTTCGAGCTCAGCCAGCACGCCTGTACATGTGCGATAGAACGCAATCCCCGCATCCGTCAGTGACAAGCTTCGAGTTGTTCGGTGGAACAACCGAGTCCCAAGCCTGCTCTCCAATCGAGCTATCCCTTTACTGATTGCCGAAGCCGTCAGACTCATCCGCTCGGCAGCGCCTTTAAAGCTGCCGGAGTCGGCAACGCAGACAAATACATCAATGCCCTTTAAACGTTCGGAGGAAAACATGCATGCCCCGCATTCATGAATTGAATTCTGTCGATATGATAAAAAACATCATAAATCAGAACATAATTCCCCAGTAAGCTTGATTCGCGCATCAATCAACACTTTGCGACTGACAAACACTATCAAAACAACCTGCTGAACGATGAGGCAAGGATGCTGACCACGCTAAAAAACTATCCGACAACAATAAATTTGCTGCTGTCGGCGTCCCTGATATTGACCTTGGCGCGAGCAATTACCCTGCCCTATCTGGTCATTTACCTTTCCGGGAGTTTCAGCTTAAGCGTCGCCGATATCGGCCTGGTTATAGGCAGCACACTGATCATTGGGTCGTTATTGAGTCTTTACGGTGGTTTTCTGGTCGACAAGATGTCCAGTTACCGGCTGATCCTGGCCTTCAGTGGCGTGTTCACGCTGGGGTTTCTAGGGACGTTTCTGGCTCGCGAACTTTGGCTGTTCTACAGCTGCCTGGTACTGATAAACCTGGCTTATGCGGTCATTGATATCGCGATTAAATCAGGATTTGGCAGCCTGCTTCCCGTCACTGATCGCAGCGAAGTTTTCTCGATCAAATATACGCTGACCAACATCGGGTATGCCGTCGGCCCGTTTCTTGGCGCTGGCATGGCCAAACTGGATCTCAGCTTGCCATTCCTATTATCAGCCGGGCTTGGAGCAGGATTCTTTTTCATCTATTTCGTTTGGGGCAATAGAGACCTGAACGCCACCGATTCAGCTCAGAAACCAGTACCGTTTCTGGCCGTGGGAAAACTGTTACTCCAAGATTATCGGTTGGTGTGTTTCACCCTTGGTGGGCTGCTTAGTGCGGTGGTTTTTGGCCAGTTCACCGCTTATCTCTCCCAGTATCTGGTGGTCACTACTACACCAGAATCCACCTACCAGATCATCAGCACCGTTGTGGCGACCAATGCGCTGATGGTGATCAGTTTGCAATACTCCATAGGCAGGAAGATCTCTCACAGGCATCTGAATCTGTGGCTGGTCGCGGGACTGAGTATGTTCATGCTGGGGTTGGCGGGTTTTGCCCTGTCGACCTCTATCCTGCTCTGGGTCATTTCCATAGCCATTTTTACGGTCGGCGAGATCATCGTATTCCCCGCCGAGTACATGTTCATCGACAAAATCGCTCCGGACAACCTGCGCGGCATGTATTACGGAGCACAAAACCTGTCCAACCTCGGCGCGGCGCTGGGGCCGGTGCTTTGCGGAATCGTATTGGCGACTCAGCCTCCCCACTACATCTTCTACATGCTTGCGCTCTTCATTGTTGCAGCTGGACTGTTCTACTTCCTGGGAGCTTCCAATTTGAGCGATATCACGGATATGGATTCTGATTGAACAGCAGCAATAAGACAGACAGTGGGGAATCAAAAGATCACCTTAAAAATGCCCGCTTTTGGTTCGATTTTGATCTGTCGCGACAGGCTGAAACCGGCCAAAAGCTGACGCTCACGATCGATTGCTTTCGGCCAAAAGCTGCCCTTTACAAGAAGCTGCTTTCGTCCCATTGCTGCCGGTGGGATCCCCATGGGTTTCGGGCAAATAGCCCAAATGCCTACGGCCTTCCCAGGTCGGTATTTGAGAGGGTACCCTGAACACCTTTTAATATGTGTGGCACCCATATGGGCATCAATTTACTGACCGAATCCATGCTTGGCCACTGGCGTGCTCCATCGGGTGTCTGGCAATGCGAATACCAATTCGGCAGCCGATTGATTTACGTCCAACATCGCAATGACGAGCCACCTCGCGCCAGGGTCGCCGCCGCGCAACGCGCGGTCAACGCCGCGTGGGATGATTTACCCCAAGTACTGAAGTTCGCCGAACAGCACTGTAAAGCACAGATGCCCGAACTGATGCGGTTGTACGAAACCTACATGCCGGGGGAATCTCCGTTTTTCGTTTACTCGATCCACTTCGATCTCGACAAACCTTACCCTAGTTACGCCATTTCCACGAACCCTGACTTCGATTGGGATCGTATCCTGATCGACGAAGATGAGCTGGGCCAGGTTCACAGGGTTTGCATGGAGCAGTATGAGCCAAGACATGACTTTTGGGTTTACGTCAGGCGTGTAGGGTTTCAGCAATTCGAGCTTGGGGATTAGCTTGGCCTCAACTCAACTCAACTCAACCCCAGCTCTGAATCTCCGCTGATAAAGTCAATACTCGGGAGCGTCCGCTTCTGGTCCAGAGTGTGTAAAAACGCTTCGTCAAAATTGGAGTGTGCGCGTTTACGTCGAATCTGAAATTTATCGGCACGTCAGCAGGTGCGGATTTTACGTAGAAGCGCGATTCTCAGTCCGGACTTGAGTACCTGTCGCGCTGAAAAACGTTTTTACACAGCCTCGGCCGTTAGCGGCCATACCGAGTGACATTTGCGCACAATCAAAGCGGAATACTCTGATCATAACCAATTGAAATTACTCGTTTTAGTCATGGACTTGAAAACCGTCGACTGTAATAGGTCCATCAGTTCGAATCCCATCGCCTCCGCCATATTTTGTACCGACAAAGCCCTGATTATTCAGGGCTTTGCTGTTTCTGGGATTCGGGAATTTTGCTCCTCTCAGTATGGATCGTTTCCGCATCTTTTCGGCCATTTCCGCAACCCTACCCTTCTGACATAACTGGTTCGGCCTCGACACTCGGAGGTATGGGGGTAGCCTTCAACAGGTAGCCTCCGGCCAAAAGCGGACGTACCAGTCAGGTCATGAGCAGTCATGCCTCCTGCCTGTCATATAGCGCTTGGCATCTAATATCGCCCACAATCCTCTACTAGCTCATAAAGCTCTGCTGTGCGAAGAGGTGACTGCAACACGCCCCGGAGCGGAATTGCATAGCTTCTAGCCCATAGGATCAGGTTTTGACGTTGGGTAGAATTTAAGTCCGAGACCGCAACAATCGAAAATATAACGCAAAACCTAGCCAACATTTTTAGGTAGCCTGCATCCATATCCAAGTCAAACGAATCGTAGACCAGGTATTCGAAGTGCTCTCCTGCCTCCAGCAGATCGACTACCTCGTTGATGTTTGTGTATGAACTAAGTGAGTAGTAACCAACCTTATTGAGCTCTTCGGCGTACCGGTAGAGAGAACTGAAGTTTCTGTTGAGCACGACGATCTTTCCCATCCCCTTGCGCATAGCTTGACCCAATGCAAAGGCAAAGAAACTTAACTCCACACCCTTACTTTTCCACGAGATTGGTCTCATGGGTTTCCAGAATTTTCTTGATTCTTAACCAGAATCAAAGGCACTGGTTTCACCCAAGAAAAATCTTGCTCCCGAGACAGAAAAATCGGGATCCAGGTCAGCGAAAAGCCGGTGTCGAGCTAAGCTTTTACCTGCGATAATTTCTATCGCAAATAGCAGGCATCGCGCTGTAAACGACTGAGATCTTCAAAAGTAATCGTTCACTTCTTTTGCAAGCCGGATTGTGAGTGGCATCGAATGTCAGAAGATTATCGTCCCCCCTCGTCACTACGCGGATTTGAGATTTATGAGTAAACGAGTATTGATCGTCGATGATCATCCGGTAGTTTGTCACGCCATCAGCCTGGCGCTTGCGTCGATTGGCTACGAAACAATCGGTGAAGCGTCCGACGGCATTAATGCCCTCCAGATGATCGAGTCGCTGAAGCCAGACATGGTCATTCTCGATATCGGCCTGGAAGGAATGGACGGTTTGGCAGTCTTGAAGCGAATCACTCGGGAGAAGCTCGCTACCCGGGTGCTCGTTTTCACGTCTCAGATCAAAGAAACCTTTGCCACCCGCTGCCTGCACGCCGGCGCCAGTGGTTTTGTCAGCAAGAGCGAGCCAATCACCCAATTGATCAAGGCGGTTGGAATCATTTCCGAGGGCTATGTGCACTTTCCAAGAGACGCCATACCGCTGTTCGCAGGAGCCGTTGCCTCGGATGATCTTGGAAACCTTACGGATCGTGAGATGCAGGTTCTCAAACTGCTAGCCGATGGGCTGCCCAACCGTGAAATAGCAGAAAGGCTCAACCTGAGCAGCAAAACGGTAAGCGGTCATAAAATTAACATTCTGATGAAACTCAATGTCACGTCAGTGATTGAACTTGCCAGCATAGCCAAGCAGCACAACCTCATTTGACGCTGGCCTGATGAAACCGACATTTACACTACTCAGCGTTTTCCTTGTCCTGTTGGCGATAGGCTGGCGCATTCCAGACGCCGGGGCTGACGATCTGCAACCCCATGCGCGGCAACCGCTCGACAGCGTGAAGGTGCAGCTCAACCAACAAGAACGCGAATGGCTTCAGCACAAGCAAGCGTTGATTGTCGGCGTAACCACTGACACCTTCCCACCCTTCGGCATCATGACTGAGCATCACAGCTACGAGGGCTTGACGGCTGACTATCTGGTGGCGATGCAGCGTGAGCTTGGCATTGAGTTCAAAGTACGGCCGTTCGATTCAGCAAAAGCCGCCTACGAAGCATTGCACTCAGGACAGATTGATTTGGTGGGCAGCGCCATACCTCAAGATGCGACCGATTTCGGGGTGCATCTGACGCCACCTTACGCACTGACAGAATTGGCGCTGCTTTCTGAAGGAGGCGACCTTCACGCCTACAACACGCATGACGCACGCACGCGGATCGCCGTTGCCAGCAAAGACGCCCTTGACTTGTATCAACGCAGCGGCGGCCAAGGTGCCTTCGCGCTCTATGCCTCTCCCCTGGCAGCCTTGGCCTCTGTGCTGACTGGTGACACGGATGTTTACCTTGGCGATACCTACTCCACCAATTACATGTCCAGCCAGTTGTTCAGCAATCAGTTGGAGGTTAACCAGGATACTGCGCCGCAGGAAATTAAAGTGGCTTTCGCGGTTCGCGAAGACCACTCAATTCTGGCAGGTCTGCTCGCGCAAGGTTTGCAGGGTGTCGACCGTTGCACCATGGTCCGCGCCCAACAGCTGTGGGCTGACATCGAGGACTGTGACCTTGGCAGCTTTCGCGACCGCCTTACAGACCCTGAACGTGCCTGGCTTGATAACAACACCACGGTGAAACTGGCGGTCAGCGAAGACTTGGCGCCCTATGCCTTTTTCAACAGTAACGGCCGTTTCAATGGTATCGCTTCGGACTTGCTGGGCATCATTCAACGCAAAACCGGATTACGCTTCGAGATTATCCGCGTCAGCTCGTTGAGCGAGGCCAATTCCCTGTTAGTCAACGGTGAGGCGAATCTTGGCATCCTCACTGAAATCAGCCGCGCGCCATCGCCGTACTTGCACAGCCGATCCCTGGCCACCGCGCCCTACCTGTTTGTCATGCGTAACGACGAGACAGCGATCCTCGATCAACACAGCACCGCGACCATCGCAGTCGCCCAAGGCTATTTGCTGCCTGCTTCGCTTGCCCTGCAATTCCCCAACGCCCGTTTCGAAGAAACCGACACCATGGGCGAAGCCTTCAAACTGGTGCGCGACGGAGACGTTGACTTCGTCGTGTCGCCTTCAAACGTGGCACGTTACTACCTGTCTTTTAAATACGAGACCAGCCTTAAAGTCGGCGGCCTTCTGGATCTTGATAACGCGAAGATCGTGTTGGCTGCGCCCGAAGCGCAACGACTGATGATCTCCATTATCAACAAAGCCATGCTGGAAATACCCCCTCGGGATTACCCGCAGATCATCGGACGCTGGCGCGCCAACTCCGCCACCGACGAGAAGTACTGGGAGGGGGTCGCTTCGTACATCTGGCGATCTTTTGAAGTGTTGGGAGCCTTGCTGCTGGTGGCCGGGTTGCTGATCATGCTTCAGCGCCGTCGCCTTCAGCGCGAGCGGCGCGATCTGAAGCAACGCAAGCTCCTCCTCGACGAACTCGAAGTGGCAAAGGAGTCCGCCGAAAAAGCCAGCCGCACCAAGTCTGTATTTCTGGCCACCATGAGTCACGAAATCCGCACGCCGCTCAATGCCATCATCGGCATGCTGGAACTGGTGCTCACCCGCCAGGATAACGCCCGGCTCAATGCACAGTCCGTCCACATCGCGTATGAGTCAGCGACCCACTTGCTGGCGCTTATCGGCGACATTTTGGACATCTCGCGCATCGAGTCAGGCAAGCTGACTTTGACGCCCGAGCCCGCCCGGATCAAGGACTTGATCGAATCGACGAGCAATGTGTTTTCTGGCTTGGCGCGACAAAAGCAATTGCAGATACACGTGAACATTGATCCGATGGCCGCAGAACTGGTTTGGGTAGACGGGTTGAAAGTCAAACAGATCCTGTCCAATCTCCTGAGCAATGCGATCAAGTTCACTGAGCGTGGCGTTGTCGACATTCATTGCAAGGTAACAGCCGCAAGTGATAGCGCCCTGCACTTTGTGATCAGCGTCAGCGACACAGGAGCAGGCATTCCAGCCACACACATCGACCAGATTTTCAAACCATTCTTCGTAACGCGCGAGGCTGTTAGCGACCGCAATGCAGGGGCGGGCCTCGGTCTACCGATTTGCTTGGCATTAAGTGAATTGATGGGAGGCCATCTGGAGGCTAAGAGCGAAACAGATGTTGGCACTCGCATGACGTTCAGTGTTCACCTCCAGCGCGTCAGCGCCGAGATTGCAGTGACTGGCGCTAACCCGGCAGAGCACGCTGCTCCATTAGACGATTCGCCGCTGGCCGTCCTGATCGTCGAAGATCATTTGCCAAGTCAATACCTGCTGTATCAGCAAGTGGCTTACCTGGGGCATCGTGCACTGACCGCAAACAACGGCCTTGAAGGCGTGGCAATCTGGCAAGAGAACGAGATCGACATCGTCATCACCGACTGCAACATGCCCGAGATGAACGGGCACGAGATGACCAAGATGATCCGTCAGCTAGAACGCAGCCAGCGCGTTCGACCATGCATCATCGTCGGGTTGACTGCCGATGCTCAGCGAGAAGAACTGGATCGCTGCATAGCATCAGGCATGGACCATTCGCTGGCCAAGCCGATCACCCTCGCCGTCCTCAATCGCTGGATTCCCAAACGGGGTACGGATAAGCAGCCGTCCGAAACTACGTCGTCCCCCCTGAATGACATCCGGGGGGCGATGGCCGAAGAAGTCATTCAAAGCAACGGTGTCGAAGGTCAAGCCCTGAGTCACGCATTGGAAAAGCGCGACCCGCAGGACGTCATACGGATCGTGCACAAGCTCAAGGGCACCGCCTACCTGCTCAATCACTCTGGCCTGCTTGAGCAGTGCATCGAAATCGAGGATTTATGCGCGCAAGGCACGATGTCCGTGGAGATGCATGAGGCGGTAAGCGCTTTGATCCGGAAACTGGAGGGGATCAGCCGGTCACTACGTCAGGAATGAATGCTGCGTGCCGAGCAAGGAAAATCCTGGTGTCATTCCAGAAAAAACCGGGCGAACAACAGATGGATCTTTCGTGTTGTCAGCGGGTGCCCACCTAAGCTTGGGAAGTATTCCAAACGATCACCCTTCCCCATGCCAAATCGATCCCCGCTTGCACTCGTGTCAAATCCCCTAGTTCAACAGGCTACGCATCGAGAGCTTGAATTTTCATATCTACTCAAAGCGCGCACTCATTTGCCAGATGCCGATGATGTTCTACGTGGGCTTTGGCGCCGAGAGTTTCGAGCATATCTGCAACCCAAGTTCGATTTGCGAACGGGCAAGGTGGACGCGGCAGAAGTCCTCGCACGCTGGCACCACCCAACCCGCGGCGTACTCGGCCCGGCAAGTTTCATCCCGTTGATGACGCGTAAGCAATGGCTCGACGAGTTGCTGTTTGAATTGCTTGAGCAAGGGTTGGCGCTACAACTCAAACTCCACGAACAGGGTGCGCTGCTTGGCTTGGCCTTCAATGTGTCCCTTGGGCAGTTGCAGAACAGCCTGTTCATCGATGGTTTGAAGACGCGGTTGCTCCGGCACCGTTTGCCGTTATCAATGCTGACTTTTGAAATCACAGAGGACGACCCGGCCGATGCTGCTGGCTGCGTTGAACAGCTAAATCGACTGAGCAATTTGGGAGTGAGGCTGTCAATGGATGACTTCGGAACGGGTTATTCATCGCTCTTGCGTCTATGCCAGGTGCCCTTCCATGAAATCAAATTGGCCGGAGATTTCACCCGTTTTGTTGGCAGGCCCGGTCGTCATCAGGCGGTCATTCGTCATGCGCTGGCGCTCGCCGAAGAGCTGGGGGTGTCATTGGTGGTGGAAGGCATTGAAACGGTGGAGCAACGCGATAGTTTGGAGCAGATGGGGGCTCGTGTGGGTCAAGGATTCTTTTGCGCAAAACCTATGTTGATTGATACGTTTGAAGGCTGGATGACTAAACCCTATCGAGATTTCCGTGCTCAGTCTTGAGAGGATGCGTGATAAGAGCTGTTCACTCACGCCTCTTTTAGAACCAAGCGATATCAGTTGTATTCGAGAACGTAGTTCAACGTGGCGTTGGCCCTACCTGCCTCAGCCTTTTGCGATGCCTTCTTCACATACTCAGCAACCACAGGCAGACGATAAAGCTCTCCCTGTGGCTCACTCCGAATCCAGGTCATCGCCAACGCACTGCTTTGTAAAAATGGCAGTTTCACTCCTTTGCTACTGAGCAACGATATCTCAACCCCTTTGGCACCTCCTGGTTCAAGATTGAGCCGCCCCGGCCCGTCTGAGCTTCCTTCAAAATAAACCTTAACCGGAACATTGGTTCCTGCAGACATACCAGAGCACAGGACGTCGAGATTGAATGGTGTATTCGACTCCTCGAGCTTCATTACCAATACACGCCCCATAGAAATATTCATTTTCTCAACACCGGCGCAGCCGCTGAAATAGCCTTCAGACTTGAGTTTTGTGGTACCCAATACCGTAATCTCAGCTGCATGCCAACCATTTAAATAGTCATGGATTGTGAGTTTGATTGGTACGTCGCCAGCTTCAACGTCACGCGAAATTCGCACAAATTCAAATTTTATTCTGTCAGGAACACTTGAATATAAAAGATTGTGATTGGGGGTTGTTTCCCTGACAAATGGAATTGGAGACTTATAGCTGCCCACACTCAAAACCCTCACACCTATACCTTCCAATCGAGTTTTATAAACATTATCAAATCCGTCTACCAACTCCAGATTTTTGAAAAAAACCTCTTGCCGCAAAGTAGGATAGCGTTTCGGAGGACACTGTCTTTGCCATCCTTCACTATGTACGATGAGTTCCGCTGAGCTAGCCATAACAGAACCAATTGGCACTCTGCGCAAAGTCAATAGCTGAGGTGCGACAACACTCCAAACTCTCAATTCGGTAGATCCAGGAATAGGTGAAGAACTACTCCAGGCGCATTCATCAGAGAGAGCATAAGCCTTGTTGAAACTCTGCACAGAAACAAAAAGTATAAAAATACAAACGAAAAATTTCATTTTTTACGTCGCCTTGAATTGAACACAAGATACGAGCTTAACTCTAGTACAAAAAACTGATAGTCGTAAAAAGGAGCTTCATAGAACCCCTAGAGGTACAACGGGTACTTTCGTGCCAGCAGACATACCGGAACACAACACATCCAGATTAAAACGTTTTGGATCTGAGACTACTTCCGATCCAAAAAAACTGCCCAATGAGATGTCGAGCTTTTCTAGCCCTACGCACCCGCTAAAGTAATCAGGAGAGTCAAATTTTGCTACGCAACATTGGAGCTAGAGGGAAAATTATTTGCCAAGCTCCGTAATGAACATCAATTATAGGGGTGCTAGCCATTAATGATCCCACTGCGGCCTTCCGCAAGAGAATTGAACTAGGAACAGTAACACTCCAAAACCTCACGTTATACCTACTGATATTGCCAGCTAAAGTGCGCCATCCGCATCTATCAAAGTCGACTGCCTCAGCGGCTTCACCCCACAAAACTCCGAACAAAAAAACAAACATGAAATCTTTGATTTTCATTTATTAATACTCAAAAAACAAAACACCCCAGATCGCTTCGAGTTGACCGTAGATTACAAAAGCACTCCACCCAAGAAGTCTGTAGAAAACTTTGCATTGACTACCGCTTCAGCGCCGAGTCGCTCGACAACGTTAGTTGTACCAAAACCAGTGCACAGACTGAACATTAATCAAGATCAACGCGCATTAAGATTTAACCAACACATGCATTTACTTCAGTTGTATTCCAGAATGTAATTCAACGTCGCGTTAGCCTTACCCGCGCGAATTTTTTGCGAAACCTTTTTCGCATACTCAGCAACAACGGGTAGTCGATAGATCTCTCCCTTGGATTCACTTCGCATCCATGTCATCGCTAAAGCATTACCCTGTGAGAATGGCAGCCTCACCCCCCGATCATTTACTAACAAGATATCGACGCCCTCGGCGCCCCCTGGGTCCACGTTCAATAGCCCGGCGCCATCAGAGCTGCCGTCAAAATAAACTTTAACCGGTACTTTGGTCCCGGCAGGCATACCGGAGCACAGCACATCAAGATTAAAGGATCTATTTTGAGTTCCTATTTCCGTTGCAAGCACGCGCCCCATAGAAATATTAAGCTTCTCAATACCAGTGCAACCGCTGAAATAGTTTGTAGATTCAAACGTCGTGACGCCACTTATTCTGATCTCCGCAGCATTCCAACCATTAATTTGGTAATTAATTGAAAAATTCATTCTTACACCGCCAACTGCAACGTCACGCGAAGTTCGAACAAACTCCATTTTTATTTTATTTGGAACATTACCATATGTGCTAACACTGCTATTCTTGTACTCGGCAGATAACGGCAATACACCCTTGAATAAATCCAGACTCAAGAATCTTACACCTACTCCAGCAATTCCGGTCTTGTAAACATTACTGAATCCATCCACCAGCTCTAAGCCCTTAAAACCAGCTTCTTCACGCAACATGGGATATTGTGGCCAAGGACAATCAACCTGCCGTTGTTCATTATGAACAACAAGCTCCGCAGAGCTGGCCATCACAGATCCAACCGGAACTTTACGCAAATCCAATAGAGAAGGTCCAATAACAGTCCACGACCTCATGTCAGTGCCGCCGGGGCGGGATGTATATAAACTCCAGCGACACACTCCGGCCCTCGCCTCAACGAGGCCTAAGATAAAAAACAGAACCACTAGAGAGCGAACTAAAAAACTCATACAACTACTCCATCGCCAAGCTTAAATCGCATGTAACTTTAACTTGGTCATACACAACTGATGGGTCGCGCTCAGGGAGTTTGTAGGGGACTGTGCAGTTTCCGCCGACCCAGTTTAACGTCAATCGCCCGTGCTCTTTTATGCCAAACACCAATGCGCGTGATTGGTTGTCCACCACGGCTAACAATTTATTAGCCTCATCAAAGAGTTGTGCTCCGAAAGGCAGCTTTTTGCCATTTGCTTGAAGCAGGTTAAATTGTACGCGTCGGCCGCTTGAGGCTTCAAAGCTAGCCTTAACTACCGAACCACGCCGCGGGACCAGTTGTTGCGAAGTTTCAGTGACATCAACATCGCTGCCCAGCGTCTGGGTATCAAGGTTTACCCAGTTGTACCGATAGGGCTGCACGTAGCTTTCGATGGTGTATCCGGCGCTGTCAGTTCGAGCCGTAGAGCCTTCGACAGCCACACCTTTCACGTTAGGAACTTCGACAAGTGCGAATGTCTCACCCACCGGCTGACCAAACGTCACACCGCCGCTGTGGGCCACCACCGAGCCGGACGCGGTCATGTCCAAATGACGGGAAGGGCCAGACGTTGAATAGTTCGCCGCCAGCTTTGCCGACGGCGCATCCCAACCTATGCCAACACCACTTGAGCGCTCGTTACCGGCCAGCCCGGCCTGAGCTGAATAGGACAAGGTGCTCTCATCGTTGAGGTAACCCGCCACGCCACCTTGCAGGTTGTCCTGACCATTACCATCGGTGGTCAGGTTGCTGTAGAAACGTTGCGAACGGTTGCGGTCGCCGAAAGGAACGCTGACCGAAAACGCCAACTGGTTATCCGAATCGCGTGAGCGATCAGCGCTTTGCGTGTGTGAGGCCGACACGCTGTAGCTCACCACGCCCACACTGCCGCTGTAGCCGACCTGCAATCGTCGAGTACTGCCGGCGCGATCCCAGTAGTTGGTCTCACCGGCACTGAGAAACAGCGAGCCGTTGCGGCCAAGAGTCTGGTTGATGCTCAAGTCGAGGCGATGTTTCGGGCGGCCACGGTTGCTGTAGTGATTGGCGGGATCCAGTTCGTCAATGTGTTCGCTTAAGGTTCGATACCCTGATGTGGAATAGCGGTAACCCGCCATGGTGAAGGTGGTATCGGTCTTGCTCAGGGTTTTCGAGTACAGGAACCGCACACTCTGCCCTGTCGTCACCTGGCCGGAATCTAGTCGCGAACGGCTGTTGGTTACGTCTACCGAAGTGCCCCCCAGCACGGAGTTCACACCCACACCTAAGTTAAGCGCGGTATAGCCATCGGTGGCCTGCGCGCCGCCATAGGTCGTGAGGTTATCGGTAGCGCCGTACACCGCCGTACCCTGAATCAAGCGTGGTGACACTGCGCCTTCATAGTCGTAGTTGCCCAGTGACAGGCTGTATTGAAAGTTGCCGCGGCGAGTCATCACCGGCAAGTAGGCGTACGCCTGGCTGTACTTACGTTGGCGGCCGTCGGATTCGATGATGGTAATTTCCAGGTCGCCGTTAGAACCACCCGGATAAATATCGCGGATCTCGAAAGCGCCCGGCGAAACCGAGGTGGAGTAAATCACGTAGCCGTTCTGACGAACTTCTACCGTAGCCTGGGTTTCGGCAATGCCGCGCACGACCGGCGCGTAGCCAGCCTCGTCATCCGGCAACATGCCGATGTCGGAGCCTAGCTGTACGCCGATGAAACGACTGCTATCGAAAATATCGCCGTTGCTATAAAGCTGGCCTAGCGCGAATCGTCCCTTGAGAAGGGTGACATCGTGCTCCAGGTAGCTGCGGTTACTGGTAAAGGTCCGCGGTGTCCCGGTGCCTTGACTGATAGATGATTCATTGCGCAGTCGCCACTGGCCGATGTTCAGACCGTTGCGCAGGCCAAGGTATCCATAATCGCTATTGAAACCGTTACCGGTATTGCGGCTGAAGTTCAATTGATAGCTGCTGAACACCGCAGTGATACCGTCATCCCACAGCGACGGATCAACATAACCCCGGGCGCGACGCTGGATATAGGCTTGTGGAATGCTGACGTAAAGCGACAGCCTGGCCACGTCGACTTCGACCGACGCCCCGTCGATTCGCAACAACTCGACCGCGTCGTCGTCACTGCTGTCTGGGGAGATAATCCCCTCTTGCTTCAGGCGCTGGATATTGACCCCCATATCGTGCAGCAGTCCAAGCGTCAGGACCGCTTGTGGGGCGGCGCTTTCGGCATCTGCGTCTACCTGGAAGGTAATCTCCTGCCGACGATCCAGACGCTGATTCAAATAAAGGTCAACGCTGTATGTACCTGGCACTACGCCGCTGGATTGTTCGAAATAACGTAGATCGATTTCAGCCCCCTTGTCCTTGAGAAACATTGGATTGAACTGCGCCGCGTTGGCGTGGGTAGCGCCCAATACACCCAATGCAGCCATATAGGAAAACAGGCCACTGAAGCTCGACTTTGAATGTTTTAATTGCTCGACGTGCGATAGGAAACTTTTCATAACGATATCCTTATGCGCAACGCGATCCCTGAGCATTTATCCATTAAATGAAAATTCAAGAGATGAGATTTACGCGCTTTTCTACTTAATAACCGCTTGATGCTTGACTAGTGCGCCATAATCATTGACGGACTCCCAGCGAACTTCTGCGCTACCAAAAGGTTTACCGGCAACACCTTTTACATTCATTTCGGAGTGACTTTCTGGGCTGACCATCTCCGTATCAACTGCGTACTCTTTGCCGTTGACTACTATCGACGCACTTGCCAGCGAAACATAAAATGCAGAGGAATTACTGACCGACAACTTCGATTGATCTGAATCACTCACCCAGCCCCACTTGAGGTTTTCGGCCGACTCATCTGGTGAGCCTGGAAGTTTCAAAGGTCGATAAAACACTTTCAGCCGTTGGCGAAAGGCTACTTGCAGCGTGTTCTCCGAGTCCGACAACTGCGGAATTTCCTGAATGCTGAGCCAGTACACCGATTCACGGTCAACTGGCAATCCTCTGCCTTGGTAAAAAATGCGCAACGATTGCTGTTTTTTATAACTCAGGCGAGCAAGGGACGGCGTGATCGCAAAAGGAATATTTGCCTCGGCTTCGCCCGTAGCAGCTTCGATCCAAGACTGGATCATCGTGTCCTCAGCGCCCTCATTACGCACTTGAATGGTGGCTTCACGGTCGGACGCGGGGAAGATTATCCGCGTTCCGCTCACCTGGATGCCTGCCACACAAATACCGGGGCAGACAAACAGCGCCGCCAGCAGGAAGCAGCGTAAAACTAACGTGGCGTTCATTCATAACCTCTTGAAGGCGGAGCATTACACTCCGCGCTGGACAGTTACTCGTAACTCAATGTGAAAGGCAGCGTTCCGAGAGCCGTGCCCACTTCCAGATCGTCGCCGTTGGCAACGTAAGCGGCACGCATGGTCAGGTTGGCGGTGTACTTGGCGTTCTCATTTTCACCGCTCTTCACCAACGCACTGGAGTACGCTTCGTTCGCGGAAAGATTGATAAGGTTGTTATCGGCGTCGTACATCCCGATGCCTACACCTTTAGCGGAACCCGTTGTCTTCAACAGACTATTGTTCTTCTGATCGATGCCGGAACCAGCCATCGGGTCAAATCCGAGTTTGACGGTGGTCAAACCGGCGGCGGTATTACCGCAATCCAGATTCAGGTTGATCGTTTTACCAGCGGCAATCCCCCCACCTGCGGAACCAGTGAGAGAGTCCAGACTCACCTTGCCCAAGTTCACGTCAACGGTCTGATTGCCAACGCCCCCCCCAACAGATGTACCCGCACCAGAAGATGCGACGCAGGAAGCGGCGATAATTTCGCCAGTGAAATTGATGGTGCCATCAGCTGCCAGCGCGGTATTAGCTAACGCACCGATTGCCGAAGTCAGCAGTACGAACTTAAGTGTTTTCATTGGATGAATAATCCCTATAGGCATCGCTATGTTGATTGGCGCTGAATAAAGCGCTGCTACAATTTAGCCATACAAGCGACTGAGACATACAAGACGCAGCTTGTTCTCATCCAAGAATTTTCTCGAATCTAAAAACACTAATAAAAATTACACCTCCCGACACCCACGACATTTAAAATAACGACGCAATTCACAGCGCCTGAATTGGCTTCATACATCTAAAAAAGCGATTGAGCATGTTCTGAATGTCTACAGTCTATGTATTTTTTGAGCTGTAGCTGCTTCTCTCAAGATCAATACCGCAATTCAACCTCTCGATCTCATCTGACTGAGTGAATAAGGAAAAAATGTTTTTGAGGTTTCAAGTGCAGACTCCATACACCAGTTTTCTGGCCGGCAGCTATGGGTCCAGAGTGTGTAAAAACGCCTTCGCGAACACTTGCTATGATTTCTGAGGATTTCATCGCAGGGATCGCCCATGAAGCGCTTTATCCAAGGTTAACATCGAGGCCAAGGCACCTTACTTCCCGAGAGCCTCGACGACTACGTCAGCGATACCAATCCGGTGCGCGTAGTCGACGTCTTCGTCGACGAACTCGACCTGGTCAAACTGGGTTTTGACGGTGCCATTCCAGCCGACACTGGCCGACCTGCTTACCATCCCTCGGTCTTGTTGAAGATCTACATCTACGGTTATCTCAACCGCATCCAGTCGAGCCGACGCCTGGAGCGAGAAGCCCAACGCAACGTCGAACTGATGTGGTTGACCGGGCGTTTGATGCCGGACTTCAAGACCATCGCCAACTTCCGAAAAGACAACAGCAAAGCCATCCGAGGCGTCTGCCGCCAGTTCGTCGTATTGTGTCAGCAGTTGGGACTGTTCGGAGAACATCTGGTCGCCATCGATGGCAGCAAATTTAAAGCCGTCAACAATCGCGACCGCAATTTCACCAGCGCCAAACTGAAGCGGCGAATGGAAGAAATTGAATCGAGCATCAACCGTTACCTGACGGCACTCGATGCTGCTGATCGGCAAGAACCAACAGCTACCGAGCCCAGCGCCGTGCGGCTGGAAGAGAAAATCGCCAAGCTCAAAATTCAAATGAAAGAGCTTCAGGCGATCGAAATTCAGCTCAATGAATCACCGGATAAACAGGTCTCACTGACCGATCCAGACAGCCGATCCATGATGACGCGCGGCACGGGAATTGTTGGCTATAACGTGCAGACAGCGGTCGATACGCAGCACCATTTGATCGTTGCGCATGAGGTGACCAACGTTGGTTCAGATCGCGATCAACTCAGCTCGATGGCTAAGCAAGCCCGAGAGGCGATGGCGTCAGATGCGTTGTCGATAGTGGCTGACCGAGGTTACTTCAAAAGCGAACAAATCCTGGCTTGTCACGATGCCGGCATCACCGCCTATGTGCCCAAGCCGATGACCTCTGGAGCCAAGGCTGACGGGCGTTTCAATAACGATGCCTTCATCTATGACGCGGCAAAAAACGAATACATTTGCCCGGCTGGAGAGGCGCTGATCTGGCACTACTCCTACGTTGAAAAAGGCCTGAAGCTACATCGTTACCGGAGTTCGAAATGCCAGGGCTGCGCGCTGAAAGCGCAGTGCACACCGAGCACGGAACGACGAGTTCGACGCTGGGAGCATGAAGCCGTATTGGAGGAGATGCAGCTTCGGCTGAGCAAAGCACCGGAGATGATGCGAGTCCGAAAGCGGACGGTTGAGCATCCCTTCGGGACACTCAAACAATGGATGGGTGCGACGCACTTCCTGACGCGAAAGCTGGCCGGGGTGGGCGCGGAGATGAGTTTAAATGTGCTCGCCTACAACATGAAACGGGTCATGAAAATCATCGGTGCTCACGGTTTAATGAAGGCGCTGTCGGCATAAAAAAGCTGATTTTGGCCCATCCCAGAGACTGTAAAAACAGCGTTGACGTGTTCCAGGTCGCGACTGATGCAATACGCAGCATTTGCCATGCGATCGTTCAGCCACGAACGTCAATGATCCAAGACGATGAGGCCTTGAGCGTTTTTACACACTCTGGATCGTGTCCTGCCTGTTACGGCTGATCAGGTTGGCTGCAAATCTCACTTCAGATGAAAGTCACTTTCCGTCAAGCGCAGTCTCTCGATTGCAGCTTGAAGTCTAGGGCGATCATGAGCCTACCCAGAACGCCAAATACCGGCCAACTTCGTTTCCGCAAATAAGTGGTCCGCCTCGAGGCCACGACTCAGAACGCCAGCGCGTTTCGCGCCCCTAGAGTTGCATTACTGCGAGCGCCCTGCGCAGGGGCTCGTCGGATATCTGGATAGGACCATGAAATGGCACATCCATGTCCAAAACAAGGTAAACGGAAGCCGCAATGAGCAATGACGAGATGATGAACATTCCTGTCACCATCGAATTACGGGGAGCGCGGTATCCAAAACTGGCGAAAATGAGCGTCAACCAAGCAACAAGCATCCCAATGAGCGGGCCAGGAATCGCTCCCTCTGACTGCTCGACGATCCTCCAGCGTTGCTCGATGAGCGAATGATATTGCTGACGAATATCCTGCAGCATCGTTTCATGGTAGCGGTCCGGGGGCTTTATAAGAGCCAAAGACTTGCCTATATCATCCAGGTATTTAGCCGCCTCGCTGTTACGATGCTGCAGCGCCTCGTCTCCCCGATACGGGGTCTCGATAGCGCGCTCAAGATAGGTGATCAGGCGAGTTCGCGTGTCTTTTGCCGCATCGCCATAGCCCCGCAGTGTCCGATCAAAAATGATCATGCTGGTTGCATACCCATGAAAGTTTGCGTCAATGGACTCGAAAGTGTTTTTGGCAGAATTAATCATCAAGCCAAAGACCAGCGATGTCATAACCACAAAAATGTTGGCTACCAGACGAATTACGGAGTTAGTGTCGTCATCCCTGTGGTGGGATGCCAGCTTGGGATACCACTGCATCATGAGAAGCGAGGCAGAAACGAGGCACCCAAAAATGGCCAGTGCGATCCAGAAAGAGTTCATACATCAGCGCCCTGATCAATTGGAGTCAAGTCTTGAAGGATAGACCGTTGGGCTCTCTCGGAATTCTGCTCGGCAGATACTGCGTTTGCACTTCGGCAATGGCCCCAATATGAGTTTGAACGCAAGCGCTGATCATCGGTAGATATTGGTCGAGCTCTGCCAATCGTTAGAGGCAAGAGATCACGACCGTACGCTTCTGGCCGATTGATGCCTGTCATCAAGGGCCGCAGTCGACCCAAAGCAGCCCTTGATGGCTGATTGTTGTCGTCATATGTTACGGGTATTCATGGAGGATTCTGACTGATGGCACGTGTGGGTTTGATACTGACACCCGGTTTTGCGGACTGGGAATACGCTTTCATTGCGGGTACGGCCTCCCCTTTTACGGGATCGACGTTAGGTTTTTCGCTCCTGCTACGGGGGAATTTCGTTCGCAAGGTGGTTTGTGCATATTGAAGGCCCCGCATTTGAGCAGGCGCTCGCCCATCTCCGGTCATTCTTTAACAACGCCAGCTGCCAGCTACACCATACTGTTGCGGCCAAATCCATCCCCACTGTACCTGCTTCTGCCTGACTACTACCGGTTAGCATCACGCCTCAGCCAAGGAGGTATTGCTCTATGCCGGACACCACTAACCTCTACCTGTTCATTGCTGCTGCCTTGATGTTGCTGATCGTGCCTGGCCCTAACATGGCTATCGTCAGTAGCCATGCAGTTGCCCACGGCTGGCGTGCCGGCCACGCAGCTGCACTCGGAATAACCCTGGCCGATGTGCTGATGAGCATCATGGTCAGTGCAGGTCTCGGTGCGCTGGTGATGAGTTGGGCGCCGGCGTTTGATTTGCTACGGTGGGCGGGCGCTTGTTATCTGATGTGGCTGGCCTGGCAGGCATTGAAGACGCCTCCTACGGACACTGATACGTTAGCTACACAGGCTTCGTTTCGGAAGATCGTGGCCCGAGCCACACTTAATAGCCTGTTAAACCCCAAGGCGCTGTTGTTCTTCATTGTATTCCTGCCGCAGTTCGTCACCGTGGGTGCCAGCAGCGTCACCTCGCAATTGATGTTCTTGGGTTTGTTGCTTGCGCTGATCGCATTGATCTTCCATTCCCTACTCGGGGTCTGCGCCGGACGTCTGCATGGGCGCCTCAGCAAAGGAATAATATCTAAACGCCTTGGTGCTTATGGCTTCGCTGCGGTAATGGCAGCTCTGGCGGCACGTTTACTTGTGCTTAACCGGCCGCTTTAAAGGGTCTAGGCACACCGATTCAGCAAATACTTTCGCAGCATCGAATACCGTGACTTAGACGTGATATCCGCTTTGGGCCGGTGGCTGCCCTTCGTGGCAGACAGCAACCGGCCTAGAGCAGTCAAATCCTAACGATGACTATCGACCCGTTGCGGCCATCCACTGGAGCCACCAGCATCGGGGGCTGCTGGTGATGAGGTGATGCATGGCGGCGATTGAACCATGAAATTTATTCACTGATTTCACTCGCAACTCCAATGCCCTGACCACCTGTCTTTTGACAGGTGATTTTTATTTCTTCGGGGTAAGCCTTCCGGGGTGTTTTTTCGTTCGAGGGATCGCTCAAATCAGGTAAGGCTCGAACAGGCATCGCACATTCACCCTCGCCTTAAGCTTCGCAGCCAGCAGGTACAACCCACCCACCTTGCGATGCAGAAGAAGGACATCCACCGGCGGCGTGTGCCAGAAGTCGCGTTCGCCCCCCAGTTGCCACCCTGCATCGCGCAAGCGGCCTGCGAGGTCTGACATCGCAAAGTCGTAGGCGCCTTGATGCCGCAGTGGCTCGCAGGCCTGGGTGATGAGGTCAGTCAGCAATAAACGATGCCTGGGCAGGGTTTCATGCTGAAAGTAGCCAACTTCCAACGCTGCTTCGCTGATGGCTGCGCGGTCTTCACGCAGGCCTGCAACCAGCAGTTTCCGAAATGCCTCGGTGCTGTTGCGGCCATAAAGGCGCGTGGCACCAAAATCGAGCAACACAATCTTCCCGGTGTCTTGCTGATAACGATAATTAGCAAAGTTAGGGTCGGTCTGGACGCATTGAAACTCAAACACCTCACGCAGAAGCAGGCCGAACAGCAAGGTGATGATCCTGTCGCGCTCTGCCTGGGGTGCGTGTTCAAGGGCCTCCAATGCGACGCCGTCGGCGAAGGACATCACCAGAATGTTCGGCGTACTGAACTCGGCATGCCCAAGAGGAACCAGGAAGTCGGGACTGTCGGCTAACTGTTGATGAAAGCGCTGTAAGTACATCGCTTCTTTCAGGTAATCGGCTTCATTTTGCAATTGAAGCTTGGCCTCCTGGAGCAGCGGTGCGACGTCCATGCCGTGAGGCAGCAGCCCTGACATGCGCAGCAAAGTAGCGACGTTATCCACATCACTGGAAATACTTTCGCGCACGCCTGGATATTGCACTTTGATCGCCAGACGTTGTCCGTCTTTGCCTCGCGCAGCATGAACCTGACCGATGGATGCCGCCGCCAATGGCGTGAAGGAAAACTGCTCGAAGCGCCCTTCCCAGCCCTTACCCCAGTTTTCGTCAAGGACCCCGACCAACTGGCTCATGGGCATCGGATGCGCGTCGGAACGCAGACGAGAAAGCATGTCGCTCAGCTCGCTTGGTAACAAATTACCCGCATCCATTGATAACAACTGTCCGACCTTCATGGCCGCACCACGCAATTGCGACAGTTGCTCGGCAACCCGAAGTGCATTACCCGGGGTTAACAGCAGATCACTGAACGCCGGTCGCTTACCTTGAGCCAACTGCCGCGCACCTTCGGCCAGCATGCCGCCCAGTACGCCCGAGGCCAGACTGCCAAAACGCATCAGCCGCGACAGGCGACCGCCCGGCACTGCAGACGATTCGGGCCGGCGCGGTTTCACGAAAAAATGACTACAGTGATTGCGCCAACAAGCAGGCAAACACTCGCTACAGTTGTCAGGCGCAATCGCATCGGCAGATACCAGGCGTGCAGGCTCACAACCTGGACCAACTGCCGGTCTTGCCAGAAATGGACGACAAATCCACCGATCAACAGCAAGCAACCCAATGGCACCGGCACTAACGTGCTGAGCCACGCGATAAGCGCCGGGGTGACGCTCCATATAAGCCGGCCGCGGCGCAATTCGGCACTCATGTTTTGCACTGACATGGCGAAGCCCCAGTGCAACGCGCCGACGAAGCTCAGGATGACCGCGCCATAGTTGACCAGCGCCACCGCCCAAAACGATCGATTTTCCAGAGATGTGAGGATGAGTAGCGCGAGACCAATAAAGGGTAGCAACCCGCCATAACCCAGCATGACGACATATCTTGGCGGCGAGAGCGAAGATGACACGTTCATTTCAACTGCTTCCAGTGCTCGATGTACAAGACTGTAGACCCAAAAGCTAAGAGGTGATGCCAATGCTTTTGACTTGAACACTGGACCAGACTCTTTTCCTTGATTAAGGCTGTTTTGGATCGTTTTCTGCCTTGGGTGCCGGACAGAAATCGGCCAAAAGCTGACCGTCAGCATACTCCCCTCAAAGAACTCCTGATCTATAGTCACTGATGAGTCCATAGGGTGCGGTAAAATTCAACTCGCAGGGAGCGTATGAATGACTCGATTGCAAACACTCAAGTTGATTCAGATAGCCATTGCCCTTCCAGCCTATACCGTACCTTCAAGCACTACATTCGTCTTCACTCTTTGGTTCACCATCACCTCGACGATCAACCTGTTCACCTCACAATCCTTTTCAGGTTGGGGGGTGATCATGTTGTGGCTTCTGCTGTCGCTGTTCTCGCAATGGGCATGCTGGAGCATTTTTTCCGACTCGCTGGAGGACAGCCCCTCTTTGCAACACCTGCCACTACTTGTACTTGGGGTATTGTTAACACTGATTTTAGGTTTGAGTGCCTGGGTCCTTTTTCACATAGGCCTAATCTGGCTTATGTGCGGTACACAAGGCATTGCAGCCGGTGTGCTTTTGACGATCAGTTGTGTGAGAAAAAGACGTCAAACTGGCGACATGCTCAGTGAATGAGTTCATCAGGGTGTCGGCCCTTTGCTGAGAGTGGAGGCGTAAAGCAGATGTTCTCTATCAGCTTATGCAACCGTTCGGGGGCGGCAGCGCCCGGTCAAAACACGCCACTCCCGAACGGCTGCTTTTGGCCCAGAGTGTGTAAAAACGCTTCGCCAAAATTGGAGTGTGCGCGTTTACGTCGAATCTGAAATTTATCGGCACGTCAGCAGGTGCGGATTTTACGTAGAAGCGCGATTCTCAGTCCGGGCTTGAGTACCTGTCGCGCTGAAAAACGTTTTTACACAGCCTCGGCCGGAAGTTGCCGTTCATGAGTAGCAAATTTCGACCCACGTAGCCTAACAGCAGCAAATAAATCTGCCGCCATAACTTCGACTAAAGATCAATCACCGAGCGGCCATTCAAGTACCGGCAGTTGCCGGGGCTCGCCACACACAGGGCGCGATACATTGAGCATATGCCGAGCACCGAGCCGCTCGTAGAAGCCTTGGGCCCACGGATCGGATTTCACCACCAAAGTAGTTACCTCTAGCCCGCGTGCAACAACTAGAGCATGCCCCACCAGGCGCCGCCCGTGGCCCCCCTTCATGGTTGACGGGTCGACCCAGCAATGTTCCAAATGCTCGCTTCAACCCATAGAAGCCCCATGTGAACCATCCGCCGCGACCAACACCGCGTAATGACCAGCCAGTTGCGCAGGGGTTAGCGTCAGCGCGGCTTCCACGCTTCCATCCACTCCGCAGGATAACCCTAATGGGCTTTGCTGCGCTGAGGCAGAGCACTGAGCACAGACGCATCTGCCCCACGGGACGGCCGTAAGATCGGTGTATCGTCTGCCAATAACGCTCGCCCCGCCGGGTCAGTGGCCAGCAGACTGTATTGGTGCAGGCTGAGGAAGCGCTCGTGCTTGTACTCCAACTCCCGAAGAGTTCCCTCAAACACAAAGCCGAGTCGCTCCAGCAAGCGCGAACTGGCGGGATTCTCCGGCTCAACATCTGCATGGATGCGGTGCACGCCGAGCGTGCCCAAGGCGAAGCGGATAATAGTGGGCAGGCAGGCTTGCATGAGCCCCTGCCCCCAGTACTCCGGCATCAGCCAGTAACCGATTTCCAGGCTGCGATCAGCATGAGACCAATCATTGAAGCCGCAGGCGCCTACCAACTCGTCCTGACCCGGCTGGGCTATGCCCCACCAAATACCCTTGCGCTCTTCGAGCAACGCGTCGTACCAGCGCATTTGCTCGTCCGTCGCTTCGAGACTGTCGTAAGACACGCCGTAGCAGGCAACTACCTGCGGATTAGAGAGCCCTGCAAAAATCGCATCGACATCACGTCGATGAATTCGCCGCAGGGTGCAGCGTGGCAGGAAATACTCGGGAAAGTCGTCAACAAGGTCCATCAAATTCAGCGTCACAGTTCTAGGTTAGTGCAAGAATACTCGCAGCATCGGGGCCGGGTGCACAGGTACAGTTAGGAGGGGACTGGACGCAACAGAACTATAAGCGGTAACACTGATTGGCTACTCGTGGGCTACTTTTGGCCGATTACCGCCTGTTGTGAACGTTAGAGAACTGGCAAAAAGAACGGGCCAGTTGTGCCTGCGAAACTAGTGCGATTCTTACCCTTGACTTTAGACCAGCTAATGACCGTCTCTTTTTACTGGGCTACCACAGTTGTGATAGCCAGCGCTTATCCCTTTTTGGTCACGCCCTTCCGTCGAGCGCTACTTTTGCGGCTAGCGGTTCAAAAGCCTGACTGAAATCGCCAACCCGATTGATCATCTCGAAAAACCACTGAAATGACTCTTGCACGAAATCTTCATCGGAAGCTCTGTCAGGATACATGACGCAAAACAAAGCTCTTACGACAGCATCCTCGTTATCCTCAATGTCAACATCGCGCCCTTTCGCTTCCAGAAAATCCCAACATTTAACTCTGGCAGTATTCAACTCCCTTTCATTTTTCCCGCCCTCAAACCAGTATCTTTGCGCAGCTTCGAACGCGCTTTTGACACTCGGGGACACTCCTTCGTCCTGAAGAACGATACCGACGCCCGCGCACATAAACTTCATTATGTTCCGAGCCGCTTCAGCTTCAGCCTTACCTTTACTCAACTGCTCTGAAAAATGAACAATTTGCTCATGATTAATCATGGTGGACTCCAAGTATTGCGAGTACAGAGCTACAGGAGCGACACGCCTTTTTAGCGGATTCATGCCCTTTGCCCGAGGTACCAATATTGACGGCTTCGCTTGTATCGCCCGCAGGATCCATTCCCGCGGCAAAGGAACGGCTCAAGCACTCGATTTCTGCACACTTGCCATGCCATGGCTCACGTTGATCCTGAACCGCCCCAGGTTTCGTAGACACCTCCATGCCTCAAACCGAGGTCAATCAGGAGGTGCCATGAGCAACCCGCATTACCCCGAAGAATTCAGAATCCAGCAGTCAATCAAGTGACCGAAAAGAAGCTGCCTGTCGCTGATGTAGCGGCTCTTCTCGGCGTGATGCGCAGTGATTCAACTGCATGGGTAAAGGTCCTTCGCAAGATAGAGGTTACATTCGTCTTCACTCAGGCTGTCGCGCTTTAGCACTGAGTTGCACAGGCTGGGTCTCGATCAGCTTGCGTGCCAGGATCATGCGCTGCGTTATCGCAACATATTTCTTGAAGTGCGGTGATTCGATGTGTGCCCGATAGGCATCCTCACTCGCATAAATCTCGAAAAAACGAAGACTGTTGGGCTTGTCCTTCTCCGCAACCGAGTAGATGGCAAGCACCCCGGGCTCAACGCGGATGGATTCATCTATCTCTTCCCTGACCGCCACCTTGTAGGCTTCAAGGTGTGCCGGATCGATCTCCAACTCTGCAATGCGTACGACGGTCGTAGTTGCCTCTTGGGCCTGCGTCGTAACAGCTCCGAAGCCAGATCCCATGCCAACGGCAACTACTGCCGTCAGAAGCCGATTTGTGTTTTTCGTCATGTGATATCTCCTTGGGTCAACGGTCTGTGCAACAGTCGTCTTCCAACTATCGCTAGCGCTACCCATCTTGCGGGATTTTCTCCAATTCGCAGACAAGCACATCTATCGCAAGGCGAGATCGAAGCGGTTGATATTGAGCTGCGGGTCAGACGACGTAGCACTCCATGGCTGCTCTAGGCCGATCCCCCCATATTTCTATGAGTGTGCCCTGCTGCATTCGATCACGAATCAACCAGTAGGGAAGCCAAGCCAGCCCCATGCCTTCGGCGGCAGGCAGAAAAGCTTCGAGCTGCCGGGCGAAAGCCCATACGCGGGAGCAGCACAGATCATTGTCGGCCTGTGCTTCGCCAATGAACTGATCCGCTTGGGCAGTAACGCGTCTGCCCCTTCGACCGGTGAGTTATTTTCGGATCCTGATGACTTCAGCTATCAGTGGTGTTCAAAAGTTTTTGAACGACCGACTAGTGCTACGTATCGGCAACCTGGACTTGGTCTCTACCATTCGATTTTGCACGGTACATCGCGGTATCGGCACGCCGAATGAAGGCGTCAAACGATTCTGATGGAATCCACGTCGCAACGCCGAAGCTACACGTTGCCTGTCCAATTTCATCAAAGGGTTGGGTGCTGATCAGCGCTCGAAGCTTTTCTGCCAGCAGCCTTGTATCGTTCAGTTCGGTATCCGGGCAGATCAATGCGAACTCTTCTCCGCCGGTTCTGCACAGCAGATCGGTTTTGCGTGTTGCCGAACGTATTCGTGTGCACAACGTCTTCAGAACGTCATCCCCACACTGATGGCCCCAGCGGTCGTTGATGTGTTTGAAGTGGTCGACGTCAAACATGATCAGCGACAGAGGGCGGTATTGCGCGTTAGCCTCGATGAGCAGGCGCTCCATCAACTCTTCGAAGTATCGGCGGTTATAGACTCCGGTCAGGTGATCGGTAATGTTCAACAGACGCAAGTCTTGCGTGCGTTCATCTACCAGCGAGAGCGCGCGGGCGCGCTGCGTAATCAGCAAGTACACCATCAAGGTCAGCAGCAGCGTCAACCCTGCTCCGAACACGATAATCAGGCTGATGGACAGTGCGTAACTATTGGCGACCAGAAAGGTTGAGCTCGGCCTGAACTGGATCAAGTAATTCTGGTCGGCTACTTTCAGCAGCCGTTGCTCGTACAGCGCTGAAGGAGCAGCAGGAGCCGAACTCTGATAAATGGTTTCCCCTTGATGCTGCGTGTCGATCAATGAAAGCGTCACGTTCAGTCGCTGCAGACTTGGTAATGGAATGCCTTGTTCCATCAAAGAAGCCAGGCGTACGGTGGAGACAACGAACCCCTGCAAATCATCATCGTTCGATGGCGCCTCAGGGGACTCGCGGAAGACAGGTGCGACAAAGAAAATCCCCGACTGGCCGTTGGTCATTTTCAACGGTTCCGACACCACTATTTGACGTGTTTCGCGTGCCTTGCTCATCAAGGCCTGGCGCCCCGGGCGCGAGAGAACATCCATGCCGGGGATGATCTTTACGTCATCGCGCTTCAATAGGTAGAGCAATATCCAGTGTTCCGGCCGGCTGGTGAGGGGAACTCGTTCGCCGTTCACGGGGTTGATTTCATGATATGAAAAATCACTGGTGCCGTTGAGAAGTGCCTTGGCGCGAAATGCCGGGAGATCTTTCTCGAGAACCCTGGGGACCCAGCTACAGGCTTCATCCTCTTCCACCAGAGGCGTAACGAAGCCCATAAACTCCTTTTCAGTGACATCGTCGGCGTTGATAAAGAAACGCCTCACAACGTCCAGTTTCAAGACCTGAGTATTAAAGCGTCTTTGCAGGCGACTGAATCTTTCGTCGACCTCCAGTTGAAAAGCAACGCTGACGGTACGCTGCTCTGACCCTACGAACAGAACCAGTACCAGGAACGTGACGGCCACCCCAGCCAGGCACACCAAAGCGCAAAGGGCCACGTCGGATGCTTTGAGTGCGTTCTGACGAGTAGACATGATCGGGTGTTCCTTGCTCATCGCCAAAAACAGTGTGCAGTGACCTGGAGTACTTTTGGAGTATCGGCACGCTTGTCGTTATCTTTATGAATCAGGCGTTAGAGCAAGGGATTTATGACCGGCAGGTATGGGCCAGCCAGGGTGGCAGCGCTCAGGCGAGACCAGACTGGCGCATGGCGAAGCCGTGCAACACGCTGTTCTGGATCTCGCTCGACAGGCTGTTATCGTCCGATTTCAGCCCTTCTTGCACGCTATTACATCGGTCCGCCATTACGCGCAGTGATCGCAACGGTGGTTGGCGAATCAGCAAGTGACACGAAGCGTCGCGTTGCGCCATCGAGCGCGTCGATGCACCCCGCCTCAATGTCGTAGACCCAACCGTGCAGATTCATGCGCCCCTGCTCCAGCGCGAGAGCCACCGATGGATGCGTACGCAGGTTCGCCAGTTGCGCGATCACGTTTTCGCGAACGAGCCCATCAAGCTTCGCGCGGGGTGTGTCGAACTCATGCGCCGCGTTAATCGCTTTCGCGGCGTCCGAGTGGCGTAACCAGTTAGCGACCGCCGGAAGATGATCCAGACACGTGCAGCGTGAAATCGCGCCCATCGCTCCACAGTCGGAGTGGCCACAGATTACGATGTCTTGTACCCCGAGCACGGCGACCGCATATTCAACGGTGGCCGAGACACCGCCAGGTTCGGGACCATACGACGGCACGATGTTGCCGGCGTTGCGAATGACGAATAATTCGCCCGGTTCGCGCTGCGTAAGGAGTTCGGGCACAACACGACTGTCCGAGCAGGTGACGAACAACACCTTCGGATTTTGTGCCGTCGCGAGCTGCTTGAAAAGCTCGACGCGTTGCGGATAAACCTCGCGCTGAAAGCGCAGAAAGCCGTCAATAATGTCACGCATGGAGTCCTCCAGAACCAAATGCCGAATACCGGCACGAGCACTTGATATGCCATCGCACCGCTGTGGTCGTCATTATTGCAGACGTTGCTCGCAATGGCTGTACTGGAACAACGATGTCATTCGGATCGCCAACGGCGCGGCTGGTGTCCATAGCACCCAGGCAGCCGCCGGCTAAAGCGTTTTGGAATCGGCTGGAATGGGCGTAGGTATTTGCCAGGAAGGCTTGTTGCCGTCCTGACTGTCGAAAGTGCGGCGCGCTTTGCGGAAGTCATCGACATTCTCGACGACCCAGGTCCAGATGGGTGACATACGCACCAACAGCTCCATGCCCAGCGGCGTCAGCGCGTACTCGACACGCGGCGGAATCTCATCGAACTCGCACCGACTCAGCAAACCATCGCGCTCCAGGGCGCGCAGTGTCTTGGTCAGCATTCGCTGGGTCACACCGGTCATCTGCCTTTTTATCTCGGCATGGCGCATCGTCCCGTAAACACCCAAGGCATGCAGGATGCCCAATGACCATCGGCTACCGGCGTGAGTCAGGACTTCCCGCCTGACGCCATCATCATCTTCTCTAAGCGTTTGGCAGATAGTTTGCGCCTGGCTCAGAACGTCTTGATCGGTCATTTCTACCCCTGGTATCACACGTGTGCCTTCTTACGAGCGTTGCCCAATAGTGCAAGCATTGGCTGATCTTACAGGCAACCGGTTTCAGGAGACATCATGACCGAAGTGACCCCGCAATCCCCCCAATCAATTCTCGTCCTAGGTGCCGGCGAACTTGGCCTCGCGGTTCTGCGCAATCTTGCGCAGGTGGCAAAACGTGCGCCCGGTTCCAGAATCAGCGTTCTGCTCAGGGACGCCACGATCAACACGCAGATACCGGAGAAGAAAGCAGAAATCGCTGAATTGCGCAGTCTGGACATCCAAATGGTTGCCGCAGACCTGGTCAACGATTCGATCGATCAACTGGCTGAGGTCTTCGCTCGATTCGATACCGTCATCGGCTGTGCAGGCATGGTCGCCGGTCGCGAAACACCCATGAAGCTGGCCACAGCAGCGCTCAAGTCGGGCGTCAAGCGCTACTTTCCCTGGCAATTTGGCGTCGACTTTGAGGTGATCGGGCGCGGCAGTCCCCAGGATCTGTTCGATGCCCAGCTCGATGTGCGCGAGTTGCTGCGCGCTCAGGATAAAACCGAATGGGTCATCATCTCGACAGGTATGTTCACCAGCTTTCTGTTCGAGCCGGTGTTTGAGGTGGTGGACTTCGAAAACGACACAGTCAACGCCCTGGGCAGCCTTGATACCCGCGTGACGCTCACCACACCGCAAGACATTGGTACCTTGACAGCAGAAATCGTCTTCTTCGAGCCTCGCCTGCGCAATCAAATTGTCTACCTGGCTGGCGACACCGTGACCTATGGGCAGGTGGCGGACATCCTCGAACGCGTGCTGGGACGGCCCTTCAAACGTAACGTCTGGACGGTTGCGCACCTGATCCAAGAGTTGGAAAAAGACCCCACCCATCACATCAAAAAGTACCGTGCAGTGTTCGCACAAGGCAGAGGCGTGGCCTGGCCCAAGGCAGGCACGTTCAACGAGCAGCAATCCATTCAAGTCACCACTGCCGAGCAGTGGGCGCGAGAAAACCTCGCAGACATCTGAATGCGAAGAGCAGGATGGACCAAGCCCCGTCCTTAACGAGGACTTTTGTTCTCGTTAACGACGATGGAGGCAATCAGAAACCATTCAAGTGAACGAATCCGTTTTGTCTGGAATCAAACGGGCAGTTTCAAAGGCGTTTAGCAGCTGCCAGTTCGATCATTCATTACCGGAGAAAAATGCATGCCTCTCAGTGACACTATTCACAGAGCGTTGCTAAGCGCGGAGGAACGCGCCTCTATCGCTGAAATTGAAGCCACGACCAATATTCTGCAGCTCGTCACACGGATGACCGGAACGCGCTTCGCAGCGATCGCAAAATTCACGGAGACGGAATGGATTGTCTGTTCCGCGTACGATCCGATCGAGCTTGGGATCAACACCGGCGACACACTGGAACTCGAGACCACCCTTTGCAGTGAGTTTCGAAGAGATCCCCAAGTGCTTTTCGTGCCGGAGATAAGTCGAGACGGCAGGTTTTCGACACGTCCTGTGGTAAAGCAATACCTGATTGAAAGCTACGCAGGTGCGCCTGTTTTCCTGCCCGATGGACAACTTTGGGGCGCGCTGTGTGCATTGGATTCCAGGGCAGTGATATTCGACGACCCGGACCTGGCGGACACGCTAGGCCTGTTCGCGAGGCTGATCGGCTGCATCTTTTACTCGAACTTGACCGAGGCCGGCAGCGGCTACAGCAAGAACGGTTCAGTTGCCACGGAATAACAACGACACAGCCCTGAGGATTCAGGGCTGTGTCTTTTCTGGCATGTGAGATTCGTGCCCGCCCCCTTCTACAAGGTGTAGGAAATACCGACCTGCACGGTTCGCGGTGCGCCTGGATAAGCGTAGACGTTGCCGAATGCGCCTTCTTCATAATCGCGATCGAACAGGTTTTTCAGGTCAAGATTGAGTCGCACCTTGTCATTGACCTTGTAGAAGCCGAGCAGGTCGACAACGGTGTAACTGCCCATCGAAAACGCGGTGTTAGCGGTTTGGCCGGCGCGCTCGTCGACGTACTTGAGGCCGGTGCCCAGGCCCAAGCCCTTGAGCGCGCCGTCCTGGAACTCATACATATTCAGCAGGCTGAAGCTGTTTTTCGGGATGTTCAGCAGGCGCGTGCCAGAGCGCAATACGTTGTCCTTGGTCACTTGCGCATCGACATAGGCGTAGCCGCCAATCACCCGCCATTCGGGGGTCAGGTTGCCAGCGACGTTGAGGTCGAAACCACGGCTGCGCACCTCACCGGCTGCAACGCTGAAGGTCGAGTCCACCGGGTCGGTGGTCAACACGTTACGTTTGTCGATCTGATAGACCGCCGCGTCGACACTCAACTGCTGATCCAGTGCTTCCCACTTGATCCCCATTTCGTAGGACTTGCCCTTCTCCGGCGCGAACCCGCCGCCCTGGCGACTGGCGCCGGTGTTCGGTTTGAAGGAGCGCGCGGTGTCGGCATAGACCGCCAACGTCTCGGTCAAGTCGTAGGTCACGCCGATGCGCGGAGTCACCGCATTGTCACTCGCCTGCCAACTCTTGCCGCCGGGCACATAGGTTTCGTAGTCATGTTCAAAGCGCTCGAAACGCGCGCCGGCCAGCACTTTCAATTTGTCGGTCAATGCCACCTGATCCTGCACGAACGCGGCATACGTCTTGAGGTTTTCCTTGTCGTGAGTCGGCGTACGGGTGAGTGCCGGACGCGGCTGGCCGTACACTGGATCGAAGATGTCGATCGGGTACGCACCGACAGCGCCGCTGGAGCGTTGAATGATCGACTTGTAGTCGTAATCCTCATACTCGATACCGGTGAGCAACGTGTGCTGCAAGCCAGCGGTATCGAAGTGCCCGGTCAGGTTGAGCTGGGTATCCTTGTCGGTCCACTCCAGCTTGCGATAGTTGAAGTTGCGCCCCAGGGTGCGGCCGTCATCGGCTATACCGTTGGCCTCGATTGCGTTGCCCTTGAGCGAACCATCGAGCCACTGGAAACCGCCACCCAGGGTCCAGTCATCGTTGAGCATGTGCTCGAAACGCAGTTGCGCCATGTTGTTATCGTTATGCAGTTTGCCGACGTCTTTTTCGCCGAAAAAACTGTCGCGAGAGGCCGTACCGATCTGCTTCGCATAGCGGGTAACGCCGCGATCCAGCGGCGCGTTGTTTCGCATGAAATCGCCTTCGAAAATCAGCCTGGTCGCGTCGGTCGCCTGCCAGGTGAGCACCGGCGTGATGCCGTAGCGCTCGGTTTCGACGTGATCGCGGAAGGTGTCGCCGCCCTCGCCCACGACGTTGAGTCGATAGGCCAGGCGCCCTTCTTCGTCGAGCGGACCGGAAGCGTCCAGCGTGCCGCGCTTCATGCCTTGATCGTTGAGTTGGCTGCCCAGGGTGACGGTGCGCTCGGGCAACGGCTGTTTGGAAACCACATTGAAGGTGCCGCCAGGATCACCCCGACCGTAGAGCATGGTGGCCGGGCCGCGGAGCACTTCGAGGCGTTCGATTGTGTTGGCATCCGGCATGTTCGGGTAGCCGCGGTTGATCGGGAAACCGTTTCGATAGAACTCGCCGCTGGTGAAGCCACGCACGGTAAACGTGGTCAGGCCCTGGCCACCAAAATTGTTCGCCCGCCCCACGCCCCCGGCGTAGTCCAGCGCGTCCTGCAACCGGGTGGCGCCCAGATCCTCGACCGCATCCCTGGAAACCACACTGATCGATTGCGGGGTTTCGTGAATCGACGTGTCGGTACGCGTGGCGCTGGCCGAGCGCGTCGCCCGATAACCCTGCACCGGGCCGTCCGCCCTTTCGTAATTCGCCGTACCGATCACATCGGTTGCGTCCAGCTCGAGCGTTGAGGGTGACGCCCCCGTTTGTTCAGCCCATGAGGCAGACGACAAGGCTTGCAGCACACAAATGGAAAGCAGGGTTCGACGCATGGAGAAGAAAACCTTTACGAATAGGCCAATGCAGGGAGTGAAACCGCCAAAAACACCCGCGCATGCTATACAAAACCATTCGCAATTAACACTTATTCCCATTCATGTTTTCTGGCGAATCATGAGCGTCGCAAGTCCTTTGGCGACGTTCGACTGACCGCTTTCAGCTGAAGTGAACATTCGTCTAATTTTTTTACTCTGCGTTGCATCCATTCCTGCCCCTGCTCCGTAAATTCAACACCCTCATTCGAAGGGTCGAAAAATCAAGGAGACGCATCATGCACATGTTCATCAAACGCCTTGCTATCGCGTGCTTCACACTGTTGAGCCTGAGCGCCGGATTCAGCTCTGCCGCCGATACCGTGATGGTTGGCGGCGCTGCCATGTATCCGACGAAAACCATCGTTGAAAACGCAGTCAACTCCAAGGATCACACGACGCTTGTTGCAGCGGTGAAAGCGGCCGGGCTGGTCGATACGCTTAATAGCAAAGGGCCGTTCACGGTCTTCGCCCCCACCAACGAGGCCTTCGCAAAACTGCCCGCCGGCACGGTCGATACGCTGGTCAAGCCAGAGCACAAGGCCGACCTGACAAAGATCCTGACCTACCACGTCGTGGCCGGCACCTACACCGCCAGACAATTGATGAATGACGCGAAAATGCACGGCGGTAAAGTGATGCTGAAATCGGTCCAGGGAGAACCGCTGACCGTGATACTGCACGATGGCAAGTTGTGGGTGGAGGATGCCAAAGGTGGCAAGGCGGGCATTACCATTGCCGATGTCATGCAGTCCAATGGCGTGATTCACGTTATCGATACGGTACTGATGCCGAATTGATAAGGCAGGCCTCGGCGGACGCGCTTCAGAGCGTCCGCTATCGGCGGCTCAGCGCGTCGGGCGAACAACGCAAATGCCCACTGAGCGGCTTCTGGCAATGGTTGGCCCACACGCTCAAATCGAACGCTGATTCACCCGCGCCATCAACTGCTCAGCCGACTCCTTGCGCTCCGAATAGCGATCAACCAGAAACGCTTGTTGGTCACGCAGCAGCACGGTGAACTTCACCAGTTCTTCCATCACATCGACGACGCGGTCGTAGAACGGCGAGGCTTTCATCCGCCCGGCGTCGTTGAACTCCATGTACGCTTTTGGCACCGAGGACTGGTTGGGGATGGTGAACATGCGCATCCACCGCCCCAGCACCCGCAGTTGGTTGACCACGTTGAACGACTGCGAACCACCGCACACCTGCATCACCGCCAGGGTCTTGCCCTGGGTCGGACGTACCGCGCCGAGTTCCAGCGGGATCCAGTCGATCTGCGCTTTGAACACTGCCGACATCGCGCCATGACGTTCCGGCGAGCACCAGACCTGACCTTCCGACCACAGCACCAGATCGCGCAGCTCCTGCACCTTGGGGTGATCGAGGGGCGCATCGTCCGGCAGAGGCAGACCGGACGGGTTGAAGATGCGTGTTTCGGCACCGAAGTGCTCCAGCAAGCGTGCGGCCTCCTCCACCAACAAACGACTGAACGAGCGTTCGCGGGTCGAGCCGTACAGCAACAGGATGCGCGGCTTGTGCCCTTCGGTCAGCGCTGGGCCGGGTTCTTCAAACAGGGTGGGATCGAGGTTGGGCAGGTGTTCGGACATAAATCCTCCTTAAAGCACGCCGATTCGGTCGAGCGCGGTTTTCAGTTCATCACGGCTGAGGCTGTCGAACGGCAGATCAAGAAAGGCCTGGCAGCGCTGCTGGATGTGCGCCAACGTGGCGCGGAAGGCGGCGTCAATCGCCGCTTCGTCACCCGTCACTTCAGAGGGATCTTCCAGCCCCCAATGGGCTTTCAACGCCGGTCCGAAATACACCGGACAGGTTTCCCCGGCGGCTTTGTCGCAGACGGTGATGACGATGTCCGGCGGATTGCCTTCGAAGGCGTCATTGCCTTTGCTGTGCAAACCGGCAATCGAAATACCGGCCTGCTGCAACGTGGTCAGGCTGCGCGGCAACACCTGGCCTTTAGGGAAACTGCCGGCACTGACCGCTTCGAATCCCACCGGGGCCAGGTGATTGAACAGGGCTTCTGAGAGGATGCTGCGGCAGCTGTTGGCCGTGCACATGAACAGGACTCGCATGGGGTCACTCCGAGGGAAGATTCAGCAGCAGGCGGTTTCGCGAACCGGTCGGCCATCCATATTCTGCAGGCGGGTGGCGTTGCCCTTGAGCCAATCGGCGTTGGCCTGGGCCGTCACTTGCAGAATGTCGTGAACCCAGGCCGGCAGATCCGGATTGAGGCGGTAATACACCCACTGGCCCTGACGCCGATCGAGCAACAGACCATTGCTGCGCAGCTGCGCCAGGTGACGGCTGATTTTTGGCTGGCTGTCGTCGAGGGCGCACATCAACTCACAGACACATAACTCGCCCTGATCGGCAATCAGCAGGGTCGCGCGGACGCGGGTTTCGTCGGCCAGGCTCTTGAAGACTTCAGGGGGGGTGATCATGGCGCGCTCATTACATATGGAAAACCGAATATACGGATATCCATATGTGATGAGCAACAAGAAAATACCGGACTGACCCGGACGCTCGAAACCCGCTCACTCGAGGCGAGCAGATCCGGGACAATCAAAGGTTGCAGCTGTACTGATATTCGAAGGGAAAAAACACCGTATCGACCACCAGCGAAAACGGCGCATCGATCAGTAAAAACGGAATCAGCTTGCCTTTGGAGGTGCCCACCAGCCACCAGTCAAACCGCAGGCCGATGTAGGGGCATCGGTGTTTGTCGTAATCCATGCGCATGGCGGTTGCCATGCAGCCACTCAACGTGGCGATCAGCACCAGCATTATCAACTTGCGAAACACGTAACATCCTTATTACTGCACTGCACCGCGATGGGTTAACGCACGCCTGAATCACCGCGACTCAGGTGAACGCCCGATCTCCTCGCGTGCAGGCATCGTATCCCCGTGAGTGGCTGATATCGGCCGACCACAACCAATCCTGAATCGAAAAACCGCCAAGCCCGCTACCAAAGACCGCCGAACCGATCGTTACATCTGCGCGGATTGGCCGTTTTGCCACTGCCTGCGATAACACACTTCAAACCGCCGAAAATGAACATACGTTCATCGCAAGCCGCATTCCAGGCGTCTAACCTGCGGGTTCCGACATAGTGACTACAGGAGTACCCCACCATGTTCTCGCACGAAAGCGTCCCGTTGATTGTCATTTTCATCATCATGCTGCTGGGCGTGCTTGCAGCCTTCCTCCACCCGGTACACGCGTTGTTCAGCTGGCTTCGGCGGCGCAAGGAACGCTCGGCGACCGAACTGGTTGAGCGGGATTAATTTTTTCATTCACTGAGCTACCAGGGACGGATGACTTTGCTGGAAAAGAGATTCGTCCCTGTTTATTTCACGGGGTTGCCCGCAAAGAGTTGAGGCGACGCCGACTCGACGACCTCGTCAATGACTGCAGCAAAGCACCTGAGGATATGCTGCAATAGGCGGCGGAAACGGATGAAGAGCTCAACGGCCTGACCCGTCAAACGTCACACGAGGAGGCCTGAATGCCGAAGACACCGCCGGCCAGCAAAGAGGCCCCCACCGCCGCAGACATCGAACGTTCCATTCAAGCCCTGAACACAATGGCCGAACGCCTCTGGGGCCAGGGTCGGGAAGCCGAAGCCCAGGCCCTGCTCGACGCACTGGACGCATTGAATCGGGCACTCGACAGAATCCGCATTGGCGAGAGTCGCCGGGTGGCTACGCTTCATTGACCGACCGACGTCCTGTAGGCGCAATGTGCCGCAGCGCCTGCAGGTATTGCGTCTTGGCCCTCGTTCAGGGCTTGAGTATCAACAACGGCTCGCCCTTCTTGACGATATACGTCGCCAGTTCCGAACCCTTGTCCTGACCGGCATTGCGCGCGATGTGCGCCACGCCTTCTGGAATGTACAGCGAATCCCCGGCCTTCAGCGTCACGGGCGCCCTGCCCTCCAGTTGGTATTCAAAAGTGCCGCTGATCACATACGCCACTTCCACGCCCGGATGCGCATGGCGCGGTGAGGTCACGCCGGGTTCGAAATCGACCCGCGCCTGTATCACTTCACGGTCGGCTGCACCAAGGTCCTGGCGAACCAGATCGGTGCGACTCAGGCCTTGTTGCCAGGCCTTGGGTTGGGTGTCAGCGGCGTGTGCGGTGCCGATCAAAGACGCGAGTACTGCAGCGGTAGCCAGAAACAGTGGACGGCGCATGATGTTGCCCTCTCGAACGTAGTGGTGGGTTGACCGCTACTGTGAGCCAGGCCTGTAGGGCGGATGTGTCGCAAACCTGGGGTTTGTTATCGCCGTGTATACCGAATCGGGTTTGATACAGGCTTATACAAAGATTTCGCCGGGATACTGCTGCGCCATCAACCATGTCCTCAAGGCGACGATTTTCTTCGAGTCCGCGGTTTCATGGGGCGTCACCAGATAGAACCCCAACTCATCCTTCAAGCGCAGTGCAAAAGGCGCCACCAGACGCCCGGCCCGCAGATCATCGGCAACATAGGTCGAGCGCCCGATGCACACCCCCTGCACGTCAACGGCGGCCTGCACGGCCATCATCGCCAGGTCGAACGTCAGCCGCGGCCCTTCAGCCAATGTCGCTGACTCACCGGCTGCGCAAAGCCAGCGGTTCCAGTCTCCGGCGGTCATGCCACTGACTTGCAGCAAGGTGTGATCAAGCAAATCTGCAGGCGTGTTCAGCCCTTTCGTGGTGCTGAGCAACGCCGGGCTGCACACCGGGAAAATCTCATCAGACATAAGAAAATCCGCACGCAAACCTTTCCAGTCGCCGCGCCCGTAACGAATGGCCGCATCAATGCCACCCTGGCGAAAATCCACCAGGTCGGTGGACGCGCTGATTCGCACATCTATATCGGGATTGGCCTGCTGGAACGACGGCAGGCGCGGCAGCAGCCATTTGGAGGCCACGGAGACCAGGGTATTGATGGTCAGCACCGTGTTTTGACGCGACGCCAACAATGCCTGCGTCGCCTGGCGCAATTCATGAAACGCCGCACGGATGCCGGGCAAATAGGCCTGCCCCTCTTCAGTGAGCGCCAGCCCCTCCTTGAGCCGCAAAAACAAGGTCACGCCAAGCTCGTCTTCAAGTCGCCGAATCTGATGACTGATGGCAGTTTGCGTAACGTGCAGTTCTGCGGCGGCCTTGGTAAAGCTCATATACCGAGCGGCGCACTCAAAGGCTCGCAAGCCATTGAGGGAAGGCAGTCTGGCGACCATGACAATTCTATACCCATGAGATTTTGTCATACGCTAGCACTGCAAATGACCTTTGCGAAAGCCTGCTCGCGCAACGGATCCTGACACCTCCCCATCCACTGGAAGTGCCATGAAACTGTATTTCGCGCCCATGACCTGTTCGTTGTCCCCGCATATCGTGTTGCGAGAGCTGGGCCTGCCCTTCGAGCTGATTCGCGTCAACAATCAGAGCAAGCGCACGGCTGACGGCCGCGACTTTCGCGAGATCAATCCCAAGGGCTACGTCGCTGCACTGATGCTGGATAACGGCGAGGTGTTGACCGAAGGCCCGGCCATCTTGCAGTTCCTTATTGATCGCGTCCCCGCCACCCAACTGGCACCCGCTCCGAGCACCTGGGAGCGGACGCGTTTGCAGGAATACCTGAGTTTCATCAACGCGGAAATCCATGGCGGCAGTGCACCGCTGTTCGATGCGCGGATTCCGCCGACGATCAAGGCGATTTTCAAGGAGAAACTGTTCAAGCGCCTGGACTACCTGAACCGCAAACTCATGGATCAGGACTACCTGATGGGCACGTTCGGTGTCGCCGATGCCTACCTGTTCACCGTGCTCACGTGGCTGCCGAACTTCAATATCGAACTGGCGGACTGGCCAGCGCTTGCCGCCTACGCGCACCGGGTGTCCGCTCGTCCCAGTGTCCTGGCGGCCATGGCGGCGGAAGCGGCGACGCAGCCGGTGTAAGCGAACGGGCCATGTCGACGCTGAAGCTGTAAACTGGCGCGATCTTCATTCGCTCAAACAAGAGATCAGCATGGCCAATCAAGACATCACCTTCACGCCCGATCCGGATGCGGACTCGATTTCCTCGGACGTCGCCACCTTCGGCGGGATCATGGTTTCCACGCAGATTCCGACCCGCGCCGATGGCAGCCTGGAACTGGGCGGCATCACCGAGCAGAGCGAATGCACGCTGCAAGCGCTGAAAGTCGCCCTGGAGCGTGCCGGCAGCTCGATGGACCGGGTCATGCACCTGACCATCTACCTCACCGACATGGCCGACCGCGCCGCGTTCAACGAGGTGTACAAGCGTTTCTTCGCCAAACCGTGGCCGGTGCGTGCCGCAGTCGGCGTTGCCTCGCTGGCCGTTGAAGGCATGCGCGTGGAAGTGACCGCAATGGCCGCCAAGGCCTGATTCACACCCGCCAACCCTGTGGCAGCGAGCCTGCTCGCACACGCTTCAGTTCAGTCTCCGTTGAGGTTGAATGTGCCGGCGCCTTCGCGAGCAGGCGCGCTCCCACTGGGGTGGGCACCGTGTCTGCTGCCATCGGGCAGCACAGACGTGCCGGGCGCACGTTTCGCGGGTAGAATGCGCGGCTAACCGTGACAGCCTGACTAAAAAAACTATGTCCTTGCCCAAGCATCACCTGGAATTGCTCAGCCCTGCCCGCGATGTGGCCATCGCCCGCGAGGCGATCCTGCACGGCGCCGACGCCGTATACATCGGCGGCCCGAGTTTCGGCGCGCGCCACAACGCCTGCAACGAAGTCAGCGAAATCGCCGAACTGGTGGAATTCGCCCGCAAGTACCACGCGCGCATCTTCACCACCATCAACACCATCCTGCACGACAACGAACTGGAGCCGGCACGCAAGCTGATCCATCAGTTGTACGACGCCGGGGTCGACGCGCTGATCGTTCAGGATCTGGGCGTGATGGAGCTGGACATCCCGCCGATCGAACTGCACGCCTCGACCCAGACCGACATCCGCACTCTGGAGCGGGCGAAGTTCCTCGATCAGGCCGGTTTCTCGCAACTGGTGCTGGCTCGCGAACTGAACCTGAAAGAAATCCGCGCCATCGCCGATGAAACCGACGCCGCCATCGAGTTCTTTATCCACGGCGCGTTGTGCGTAGCGTTCTCCGGCCAGTGCAACATTTCCCACGCGCAGACCGGGCGCAGTGCCAACCGTGGCGACTGCTCCCAGGCCTGCCGTCTGCCGTACACCCTCAAAGACGAAAAGGGTGGCGTGATCGCTTACGAAAAACACCTGCTGTCGATGAAGGACAACAACCAGAGCGCCAACATCCGCGCGCTGGTCGAAGCGGGTGTGCGCTCGTTCAAGATCGAAGGTCGCTACAAGGACATGGGCTATGTGAAGAACATCACGGCCTACTACCGGCAGCGCCTCGACGACGTGCTCGAAGACCGCCCGGACCTGGCCCGCGCCTCCAGCGGCCGCACCGCGCACTTCTTCCTGCCCGACCCGGAAAAAACCTTCCACCGTGGCAGCACCGATTATTTCGTCACCGATCGCAAGATCGACATCGGCGCCTTCGACTCGCCGACCTTCACCGGCCTGCCGGTGGGCACCGTCGAGAAAGTCGGCAAACGCGACATGCAGGTCGTGACCCACGAGCCGCTGTCCAATGGTGACGGCCTCAACGTACTGGTCAAGCGTGAAGTGGTGGGTTTCCGTGCCAACATCGCCGAAGCCAAGGGCGAGTTCGAGGAAGACGGCGAGAAACGCTACCGCTACCGCGTCGAGCCGAACGAGATGCCTGAAGGCCTGTACAAACTGCGCCCGAACCATCCGTTGAACCGCAACCTCGACCACAACTGGCAACAGGCGCTGCAGAAAACCTCCTCCGAGCGTCGCGTGGCCCTGAGCTGGATGGCGCGTCTGCGTGAAGAGCAACTGGAAGTGACCGCCACCAGTGAGGAAGGCATCAGCGCCAGCGTTACCCTGAACGGCCCGTTCGGCGTCGCCAACAAACCGGAGCAGGCGCTGGAGCAACTGCGCGATCTGCTCGGCCAGCTCGGCACCACGCAATACCACGCCACCGACATCAAACTGGATGCGCCTCAGGCATTCTTCATCCCGAACTCGCAGCTCAAATCCCTGCGCCGTGAAGTGATCGAAGCCCTGACCGCCGCTCGTGTCGCTGCGCACCCGCGTGGTCGCCGCAAGGCCGAAACCACTCCGCCGCCGGTGTACCCGGATTCGCACCTGACTTTCCTCGCCAACGTCTACAACCAGAAGGCCCGCGACTTCTACCACCGTCACGGCGTGAAGCTGATCGACGCGGCGTACGAGGCGCATGAAGAGCCAGGCGAAGTGCCGGTGATGATCACCAAGCACTGCCTGCGCTTCTCCTTCAACCTGTGCCCGAAACAGGCCAAAGGCGTGACCGGCGTGCGCACCAAGGTGGCACCGATGCAGCTGATTCACGGCGATGAAGTGCTGACGCTGAAATTCGACTGCAAGCCGTGCGAGATGCACATCATCGGCAAGATGAAAGGCCACATTCTCAACCTGCCGCAACCGGGCAGCGTGGTCGGCCACATCAGCCCTGAAGACCTGATGAAAACCATCCCCCGCGCTCCGCACTGAGTGGTTGGCGAGTACGGTGCTGCGGCGCCGTACTCGCCCGCCCTTCTGCGAACACACCAAATCGCAGGCATAAAAAAACGCCAACTTCTTGCGAAGTTGGCGTTTTTTCGAATATGGCAGGGGCGGCTGGATTCGAACCAACGCATGGCAGGATCAAAACCTGCTGCCTTACCGCTTGGCGACGCCCCTACTGCTCTATCCAGCGCCTCGTTGAGGTTCGCTGTGAGAACGGGGCGCAATTTACCAACATTCATTTCGTTTGTGAAGCCTGATGTGAAATATTTTTTGTTTTAAAACAGCGACTTATTATTTTCGACCGGATACGGGCCAATGATCAGGCCGTTTCGCGCCGTGTATCACACTGTGTACGCCCCCCGGCTGAGACACATCGCCTTTCAACAACGCCGTTCTTCGACACAGGCCAGATACGCCCCTGCGCGCAAATGCACTCAAGGTTTGAAGGGGTGAATCGCAACCCTTGGCCAAAGGCTCGCAAAGGAGACGTCACCATGAAGATGGCACCGCACACCCGCAAAACCGCCACGGCACTTGGCTTGTCGATGCTCGCTGTGTCGTTGTTCGGCGCCTTTGGCACCGCCCAGGCACACACTACCGAACCAGCCGCCGTCAGCTATTCAGCGCCCTCGCCCTTCGGCCCGCTCAAGCACGTGAAGGCCGGCCTGCTCGACGTGGCCTACGCCGAAACCGGCCCGGCCGACGGCCCGGTGGTGATCCTGCTGCACGGCTGGCCCTACGACATTCACAGCTACGATGAAGTCGCGCCGTTGCTGGCCGCCAAGGGCTACCGGGTGCTGATGCCGTATGCGCGGGGTTATGGCGACACGCAGTTCCTCTCCAAAGACACCCTGCGCAACGGCCAACCGGCGGCGCTGGCCAGTGACGTCATCGACTTCATGGATGCGCTGCAAATCAAGCAAGCGGTGCTCGGTGGTTATGACTGGGGCGCACGTTCGGCGGACATCGTTGCGGCGCTTTGGCCGGAACGCGTGAAAGCGCTGGTATCGGTCAGTGGCTACCTGATCGGCAATCAGGCCGCCGGGCAAAACCCGCTGCCGCCCAAGGCTGAATTGCAGTGGTGGTATCAGTTCTACTTCGCCACTGACCGTGGTCGCGCTGGCTACGAAAAGAACACCCACGACTTCGCTAAACTGATCTGGCAACTGGCCTCGCCGCAGTGGAAATTCGACGACGCCACGTTTGACCGCAGCGCCACGGCCCTGGAGAACCCCGATCACGTCGACATCACCGTATTCAACTACCGCTGGCGTCTGGGCCTGGTGCAGGGCGAAGCGAAATACGCCGCACTGGAGCAGAAACTCGCCACCGCGCCGTCCATCAAGGTGCCGACCATCACCCTTGAAGGCGACGCCAACGGCGCGCCGCATCCGGCGCCAGAGGATTACGCCAAGCGCTTCACCGGCAAGTATCAGTTCCGCTTGATCAATGGCGGGATTGGCCACAACTTGCCGCAGGAAGCTCCGCAGGCGTTTGCCAAGGCTGTGATTGATGCGGATCACCTGTAAAGCCCCTCACCCTAGCCCTCTCCCGGTGGGAGAAGGAACTGACGCAGGTGATTGGGAGAGGCACGTTGCCTTGAGATATCGGGGTGAACTCAGGTCAGTAACGGCTTCGGTTATTTGACGAGGCGTTTTTCCTTCGACGGCCGATAACCGAAATACGAGCTGTAACACTTGCTGAAATGGCTCGGTGAAACAAACCCACACGCCACCAGCACTTCCACCTGCGACAGTTCAGTGTGCTGCAGCAACCGCCGCGCTTCGGTGATGCGCAGTTCCAGGTAATAACGCTGCGGCGTGGTGCCCAGTTGTTCCTTGAACAAACGCTCCAACTGGCGGCGGGAGCGGCCGGCGTACACCGCCAGTTGCTCCAGCTCCAGCGGCTCTTCGAGGTTGGCGTCCATCAGCTTGACCACTTCCCGCAACGGCGCACTGACGCAGATGTTTTCATCCGGTTTGATCCGCCGATAGCGCGACTCTTCGAACGCCAGAATGTCCTCGACACCCTCGACCAACGCCTTGCCGTGCAGGCCTTTGATCCAGTCCAGCGCCATGTGGAAGGCTCCGGACGGGCTCGACGCGGTGAGCCGGTCGCGATCGATCACGTAGGGTTCGCTGCTGACGTGGGTGGACTTGGCGATTTCGGTCAGCGCCGGACGATGTTCCGGGTGGATCGCACAACGATAACCGTCAAGCAACCCGGCCCGGCCAAGAAACCACGAACCGTTCCACAACCCGGCCAGGGTGATGCCGCGTTCCGCCGCCGCTTTCAGCAAACCGATGAATGCCTCGCTCGCCCGCAGTTCGGTGCGATAACCGCCACAAATTACCAGCAGATCCAGGTCCTGCAACGCCGCCAGATCCATCTTCGCATCCGGGCGAATCACCAGCCCCAGATCGCTGACAACTTCACCCTCGCCCAGCCCGAACGTACGGGACGAAAACAGTCCCGGGCGCAACAGGTTACTGGTGACAATCGTGTCCAGCGCCTGGGTGAAGGCCGGCAATGAAAAGTGTTCGAGCAGCAGGAAACCGGTGCGGGTCATGCGGGTGTCAGCGGATTGCTCATTCAGGTAGCGGAGGTTTTTCCCCTTCATGCCTCCGCTGAATTGGCGTCGTTCGATCAAGGTCGGGCCCATTGGTGATGTTGTTATCCGCCGATAGTTGGCCCGATCCGCCTCCGAGTCAATCACGCCTGTGGTTGATGGCTGGTCACGCAGTGAATCCCGCCACCGCCGGCGGCAATGGCGTCGATGTCGAGCTGCACGATTTCACGCTCCGGGTACAGCTCGGCGAGCAGGTCGAAGGCCTGTTTATCGGCTGCCTTATCGCCGAATTCCGGGGCGATGATCGCGCCGTTGATCACGAAGTAATTGATGTAGCCAGCGGCGAAATCCGGGTTGTTCTGGCTGAACTTGCTTTTGCGCGGTTTGAGCGGCGGCGAAACCGTGTGGATCTGCAATGCGCGCCCGTCGGCATCAGTGGCGCGCTTGAGGATTTCCAGGTGCGCCAGGGTGACCTTGTGATCGTAGGAATCAGGGTCGGTATCAAGGTTGGCGATGACGACGCCAGGCTTGATGAACCGTGCGTAGAAATCGACGTGGGCGTCGGTGATGTCCTTGCCCTTGATGCCCGGCAGCCAGATGATTTTGCGCAAGCCCAGACGCGCCTTCAGTTCTGCTTCGACGTCAGCTTTGCTCCAGTCAGGATTGCGGTTGGCGTTGATCCAGCTGCTTTCGGTCATGATCCCGGTACCGTGGCCATCGACTTCGATACCCCCGCCCTCGCCCACCAGTTCGCTGCGTTGGTAAATGGCTTGCGCGTCGTCGGCCACTCGCGCGGCGATCTGTGCGTCCTTGCTGTGCCGCTGCTTGCCGCCCCAACCGTTGAAATTGAAATCCACCGCGCCCAGACCGCCCTTGTCGTCGATCACGAAGTTGGCGCCGATGTCGCGCATCCAGATGTCATCCAGCGCGGCCGCCACGTACGTGATGTTGTGAGTGCCGCAATGTGTTTCGGCGAGGCTGCGCTCGTGCTTGCGGCAGAACACCGTAACCGGTTCGAAGCGGGCAATGGCTCGGGCGACGCGGCCCAGGGCTGCCTGCACATCCGCAGTGAAGTCTTCCCAGATTGCATCCTGCGCGCCGAAGGCAATGTAGGCGCGCGCGTGTTTGTCGCCCTCATCGGGCATGAACCAGCGCCCTTGTGCAGCGGCGAATACCTTGCCCGGCGACAGGCCGAGGCCCATGAACGTTGCGCCGACACCTGCGGCGACCGTGACTTGCTTGATGAACTCGCGACGAGTCGACATGTTGCAGTTCCTGTAAAAAAAGGCCGGCCAACCCGCCGGCCCTGGGTCATTGGCCGGTGGCCGTCTTGAATTTGGTCCAGGTGCGCATGCGGGCGCGCATGTCGGCCTGGGGGATGTCCTTGCCCGGAATCAACCGAGCATAGGTTGCCTCGTCGAGGTAAATGTCCGGGTTGTCGCGCATGCTTGCATCGACGCCCGAGCGCGCCTTGGCGCTGGAAGTCGGGTAACCGGTGAAGTTACTGATCGCGGCCATGTTCTCCGGGCGCATGACGAAGTCGATAAACGCGTAGGCGTATTCCGGATGTCGGGCGTCGACCGGAATGGCCATGGTGTCCATCCACACCGTGGTGCCTTCACGGGGCACACGGTACTGGAAGCGTGTGTGCTTGCCGGCGCTGTCCGAGGTGCGCTGGGCCTGGGTCATGTCGCCGCTGTAACCGAGCGACAGACACAAATTGCCGTTGACCAGATCGGTCACCGGTTGCGACTGGAACTTGCGAATGTACGGCCGCAGCTTCATCAACAGCTCACTGGCCGCCGCCAGATCCGCCGGTTTCGCACTGCGCGGATCGCGCCCCAGGTAATTGAGCACCACTGCCAGCGCTTCATCGGGCGAATCGATCATCGAGATCCCGCAATCGGCGAACTTCGCCGCCAGCTCCGGTTTGAACAACATGTCCAGACTGTTCACTGGCGCATCGGCCATGCGCTGTTTGATCTGCTCGGCGTTGTAGGTCAGGCCGATGGTGCCCCAAGTGTAAGGCACCGTGGCTTTGCTGGAGTGTTCGTAATGGCTGCGCAGCTTCTGCAAACCAGGCTCGATGTCGCCCAGTGCGGTCAGCTTCGATTGATCCAGCGGCATCAGGCTGCCAGCGCGCATCAGGCGCTCGGCCACGGTGTCGCCGGGGAAAATCAGGTCGTATCCGCTGCCGCCGGAGAGCATCTTGGCTTCGAGGGTTTCGCTGCCGTCCATGACGTCGTAGATCACTTTGATCCCGGTTTCGGCGGTGAACCGGCTCAGCGTGTCTTCGGCAAAATAATCGGCCCAGTTGTATAGCCGCAGGGTTTTGTCTTCGGCGTGCAGCGACGGCATTGCGCAGGTCAATGCCAGGCCAATGGCGCCGAGCAACCGCTTGTGTTGAGTCGTCATGTCAGACCCCTTGAGTGTTCCAGCGTGCGTGGAGGTGGCGGCCATCCTGGCTGAGCAACGCGCCGTACATGTCCGGACGGCGATCGCGATAGATGCCCCAGCTCAGACGCTCCTCGCGCATGGCGGCAAGGTCGAGTGAGTGGACAAGCACGCCGCTGCTGTCGCGGTCGGCCACCGCGAGCAACTGGCCCTTGTGATCGCTGATGAACGACGAGCCGTAGAAGCTCATTTGCAGATGGGGATCGGTGCTCGCCACTTCGCGACCAACGCGGTTCGACGCCACCACCGGTAGCAGATTGGCGGCGGCGTGGCCGCGCATGGTCATCTGCCAATGGTCGCGGGAATCCAGCGCCGCGTTGCCCGGTTCCGAGCCGATGGCCGTGGGATAGAGCAACACTTCAGCGCCCATCAACGCCAGGCAGCGCGCGGTTTCCGGGAACCACTGATCCCAGCAGATGCCCACCCCGAGGCGGCCGAACGCGGTATCCCAGACTTTGAAACCGCTGTCGCCGGGGCTGAAATATTCCTTCTCCTGATAGCCGACGGCGTTGGGAATGTGGGTCTTGCGGTACACGCCCGACAGACGTCCGTCAGCATCAGCGACGGCCAGCGAATTGAAATAGGCATTGCCGGCCTTTTCGAACCAGCTCAACGGCAACACCACGCCCAGCTCCCGGGCCAGTGCGGCGAAGCGCGCGAGGACGCGGCTGTCGCGATACTCCTCGGCAAGCGCCATATGTTGATGATTTTGTTCGATGCAGAAATACGGCGTGGCGAATAGCTCCTGCAACAGGACCACTTGCGCGCCCTGCTGCGCCGCGTCGCGTACAAGTTGCTCGGCCCGGTCGAGGTTGCCCGGCAAATCCCAAGTGCACGGCATCTGGGTGGTGGCGATGGTCAACAAGGTCATCGTTCAACCCTCCACCGGCCAGGCCGGCTGTTGCTGGGTGATGCAATGCACACCGCCGCCGCCATGCGCCAGGTGATTGATCCGCACCGGCACCACTTCGCGTCCGGGGAAGGCTTGCGCCAGCGTTTTCGCCGCCAGGTGATCGGCCTCGATGCCGTAGGCCGGCATGATGATCGCGCCATTGACGATGTAGAAGTTGGTGTACGAGGCGCAGAACACTTCAGCTTCGGTATCGACCGCGTCGGTGGCTTCGAACAGCTCGATCAGCTCGAACTTGCGCCCGTGGGCGTCGGTGGCCAGTTCCAGTGCACGGCGGTTTTCCCGTGCCACTTCGGCGTAAACCGAAGACTGATCACGTGTCGCATCCACCAGCAAAACGCCGGGCCGGGCGAAGGCACAAACGCCATCGACGTGGCCGTCAGTCATGTCGCCGGTAACGTAGTCCGGATCGCCCGGCAGCCAGATGGTTTTCTTCACGCCGAGCAGGCGACTGAAGATTTCCTCCATCTCGGCCTTGCTCATGCCAGGGTTGCGATTAGGGTTGAGCAGCACCGATTCGGTGGTGATCAGCGTGCCTTCGCCATCGACATGAATCGCCCCGCCCTCGTTGCTCAGCGGTGTGCCGAAGCATTCCAGGCCAAGGTGATTGAGCGCACGGCGCGCCAGGCTCTCATCCAGATCGTGCGCCGACTTGCCGCCCCACGCGTTGAAGCGCCAGCTCACACCGGCCAGCCCATGTTGCGGGTGGCAGACGAAACTCGGGCCGGAGTCGCGGCACCAGCTGTCGTTGACCGCCAACGGAATCAGTTCGATGTTCGGTCCGCACAGGGCTTTGGCACTGGCGAGCGCCGAAGGATCGACCACCAGTTTCACCGGCTCGAAACGGGCGATGGCGTTGGCCACGCCAGCGAAATCCTCCTGCACCTGCGCCAGGGTCACGCGCCAGCCGGATTCCCACAACGCCTGGTTGTGCGGCCAGACCATCCACGTCGCAGCATGGGGTACCCATTCTGCCGGCATCATCCAGACGCTGTTTTTATTGTCGTTGTGCTGCATGATAAACCTCGCTAGTTAAGCCATTGTGTTCACGCCGAACATGCTACGGACGCAAAAACAGGCAAACAAACGATGGATTTAGCGCACAACTGATTAGAGGAACTTATCGACATGCTCAAGCACTGGCCGCCGCTCAGCTCCCTGCGCGGCTTCGAAGCCGCCGCCCGACTGGGCAGTTTTCACAAGGCCGCCGATGAGTTAAACCTCACGCAGTCGGCGATCAGTCAGCAGATCCGCAACCTTGAGGCGTATCTGGAACAACCGCTGTTTTTCCGCAGCGGTCGCAGCGTCGCGCTCACCGACGCCGGGCAGGATCTGCTCAGCACCACCCAGTCCATACTCCAGCAACTGGCCGTGGGCATTCGTCGTTTGGGCCAATACCAGAAACCCAATCAACTGGTGCTCAACACCACGCCGGCGTTCGCCCGGCACTGGCTGCTGCCGCGCCTGGGGGATTTCCGCGCGCGACATCCTGAAGTCGATCTGTGGATTTTCAGCACCGACGAAGTGCCAGACATGGCCACCCAGACCATCGACCTTGCCGTGCGTGACGACATCAGTTCGCAAGCCGAATGCAGCTTCAAAGTGCTGCACACCGACCGCCTCTATCCGGCCTGTCATCCGAGCGTTTTAGCCCTGCCAGCAGAGCAACGCACCACACTGCATGGTGAGCGGGAAATGGACTGGAGCCATTGGGCCGTTGAGGCCGGGCTCGATCTCGGCCAGCGCGATCAGGGGTTGAATTTTTCCGATCCGGGATTGCTGCTCGACGCTGCCTGCTCCGGGCTCGGCATTGCCCTGGTCAGTCAGTTGCTCAGCCGCCAGGCCAGGGTCGACGGCACGTTGCAGCCGATGGTTGAACAGACCATTCGCGGGCCGAACTGGGCGCTGCTGACCCATCGCGACAGCGAGAACATGCCGATGGCGCGCAGTTTTACCGAGTGGCTGCTGAGCGATCTGGCCAAGGCTGATTCGCCTTGAGCTAGCGCGGACTCAGTGGCCGGCGCCGTTGCGCCAGCCACTTCCACTCGCCAGCCGGCGAACCACCGGTACGTCAAACCACTGAAAAGACACCCGCACACAGGCAAACCGGCAGGCGCGTGCCGCAGCGCTTACAGCTATATCGCGTAAAACATCGCAAAGTACCAATGCTGGTCTTTGACGCCTCGAATGCGTATAACCTCGCCGTTTCGTCTACCCTGACGTTGCGCGCCGCGTTGATCTTGCTGCGGCGGCCCAATCGCCTTCAGACGCTCATGAAACGGAGAATTCTATGCTCAAGCGAACCCTGGCACTGACCGCCGGCCTGGCCCTGTCCTTATTCGCGCTGGTGGCGCAAGCCGCTGATGTGCTGAAGGTCAGCGCGATTCCCGATGAAGCCCCGACCGAATTGCTGCGCAAATTCGAGCCGCTGGGCGCCTATCTGGAACAGCAATTGGGCATGAAGGTGCAGTTCGTGCCGGTGGCCGATTACCCGGCGGTGGTTGAAGCGCTGGCGACCGATCGCCTCGACTTGGCCTGGCTTGGCGGCTTCACCTTCGTGCAGGCGCGTTTGAAGACCGACGCAACAACGCCAGTGATCCCGTTGGTCCAGCGCGAGCAGGATGCGCAGTTCACCAGTAAATTCATCACCGCCGACCCGAACGTGAAAAGCCTGGCCGACCTCAAGGGCAAGACCTTCGCGTTCGGTTCGGTGTCGTCCACCTCCGGCAGCCTGATGCCGCGTTATTTCATGCTGAAAAACGATGGCATCAAGCCGGAAGCGTATTTCAGCCGCGTTGCCTACTCCGGCGCTCACGACGCCACCGTCGCCTGGGTGCAGGCGGGCAAAGTCGATGCCGGCGTGCTCAACGCCAGTGTCTGGCAGAAACTGGTCGATGCCGGCAAGGTCGACACCAGCAAGGTAAAAGTCTTCGCCACCACCCCGACCTACTTCGATTACAACTGGACCGTGCGCGGCACCCTCGATCCGGCCCTGGCGGCGAAGATCAAGAAAGCCTTCCTTGACCTCGACCCGGCCAACCCGGAGCAGAAGAAGATCCTCGATCTGCAAGCCGCCAGCCGCTTCATTGAAACCAGGCCGGAGAACTACAAGGGTATCGAGGAAGCCGCCCGCGCTGCCGAACTGCTGAAATGACACTACGCCTCAACCACGGCAGCCTGCGCCACGCCAACGGAGTCGATGCCCTGCGCGGCATCGACTTGCAGATTGGCGCGGGCGAACAGGTCGCTATCATCGGCCCGTCCGGGGCCGGTAAATCGAGTTTGCTCAACCTGCTGGCCACCGCCCTGCGCCCCAGTAGCGGCGACGTCGAAGTGCTGGGCGAGCGCGCCTGGCACTTGTCTGCCCGCCAACGCCAACGCCTGCGCGCGCGCATCGGCCTGGTGCATCAGGCACCGCCGCTGCCGCCGCGTCAGCGCGTGGTCACGGCGGTCCTGGCCGGCAAGCTCGGCCAGTGGAGCCTGGGTAAAAGTCTGCTGAATCTGTTGCATCCACTGGACGTACCCGGCGCCCGCGCGGCGTTGGCGCGGCTGGATCTGGGCGACAAATTGTTCGCCCATTGCCAGCAACTCTCCGGCGGCCAGTTGCAACGTGTCGGAATTGCGCGAGTGCTGTATCAGGCACCGGAAATCCTGTTGGCCGACGAACCGGTGTCGGCGATGGACCCGGTGATGGCCGGGCACACGTTGTCGATCCTGTCGCGCCACGCCCGTGAGCACAACGTCACGCTGGTGGCGAGCCTGCATGCGGTGGATCTGGCGTTGTCGCACTTCCCGCGAATCATCGGTTTGCGCGACGGGCAGATTCTGTTCGACAGCCCTTCCGATCGTGTCACCCCGCCAATGCTCGACGCGCTGTACGCCAACGAACAACTGCAATCACCGACCGTTGCAGCGATGCCTTTGACTGTGCAGATTCCACGATGCTGAAGGCCGATTCACGGGACCCGGCCGCGTGGCCACGTGTGTTGCTGACGGTGCTGGCGATTGTCTTGCTGTGGCCGGGCATCCAGCTCAGCGAATTGAACCTGGGCGTGCTGCTGCCCGACAGCCAGAATGAAATGGGCCGGTTTGTCGCGCAGTTCTGGCCACCGGCGCATGACGAAGGGTTTCTCCAGCTGCTGCTCAAAGCCACCCTGCAAACCCTGGCCATCGCCACCGCCGGCATGGCCCTGGCGCTATTGCTGGCGATCCCTGCCGGCCTGCTGGCCAGTCGCGCCCTGTCGCTGTCGGCGGCTTCGCAGGGTGGCGTGCCGAGTCGCCTGGGACGATTGCTGCGCTGGCCGGTGCGCGGCCTGCTGATCTTTTTGCGCAGCGTGCCGGAGATCGTCTGGGCGCTGCTGTTCGTGCGCGCTGTTGGCCTCGGTCCGGCGGCGGGCGTGCTGGCCATCGCGATCACCTACAGCGGCATGCTCGGCAAGGTGTATGCGGAGATTTTCGAGTCCACCGACCAGCGCCCGGCGCATGCCTTGTTGCAGGCCGGCAGCGGTCGGCTGGCAGCGTTTGCCTACGGCACGCTGCCGAATGTCGCAGCGGAACTGCTTTCGTACACGGTCTATCGCTGGGAATGCGCGATCCGCGCTTCGGTGGTGATGGGGTTTGTCGGCGCCGGCGGGCTGGGCCAGCAAATCGACTTGTCGATCCGCATGTTCGCCGGCGGTGAAGTCGCCAGCATTCTGCTGACCTTCCTGCTATTGGTGCTGGGCGCCGATCAGCTCAGTCGCTTGCTGCGCTGGAGGCTGACATGAATCGCCTGATCAACCTGTTGCTGATCGCGGGCATCGGCGTGGCCGTTATCGCTTCGTTCGCCTACCTCGGCCTGGACCTTGGTGAACTGGGCAGTGCCACCAGCCTCAAGCAGATGGGCGCCTATGTGCAGCGCTTCCTCAGCCCGGACCTGAGCGCGGAGTACCTGAAAGCGATCTTCCATGGTTCGCTGGAAACCCTGGCCATGTCAGCCCTCGGCACCCTGCTCGCGGCGGTGTTCGGCATCGTCCTCGCGCTGCCCGCCGCCGGGCGTTTTGGCTGGCCGCTGCAAAGTGCTTCACGGTTGCTGCTTAACGGTCTGCGAGCAATTCCGGAACTGGTCTGGGCCGCGCTGATGGTGCTCGCCGCCGGACTCGGCCCGAACGCCGGCACCCTCGCCCTCGCCTTGCACACCACCGGCGTGCTCGGCCGGTTGTTCGCCGAAGCGCTGGAAAACACCCCGCCACAACCGGCCGAAGCCATTCGCCTGCAGGGCGGCAACCCGATCCTCGCGTTCTGTTACGGCACCCTGCCCAACCTTGCGCCGCAACTGTTGGCGTACATCCTCTACCGCTGGGAAAACAACATTCGCATGGCCAGCGTGCTGGGTTTTGTCGGTGCCGGCGGGCTGGGGCAGATGTTGTACGTCAGCCTCAGTCTGTTCCAGGAAGCGCAGGCCAGCACGGTGATTCTGGCGATGCTGGTGCTGGTGTTTGTGGTGGACTGGTTAAGTGCGTGGAGCCGGCAACGCTGGGTCAAGGCGTAGACGCAGATGCTGGTGAGTGGATATCTGCCAGAAGCTGATTATGCTCAAGGAAACCTTGCACACCCGCGAGGCGGTCAGACTGTGCAGGTTTCATGCGACCGCAAGGGCGGCATTTGCCACAAGGCCAGAGTGCGATAAGCAGTAACGGGGGACTCCGGCCTACAACAATAAGCACAACGGAGAACACCCATGGCCACAACCTACACAACGTCCACCGGCAGTCCACCGCGCAGCGGCGGCATCACCAAGGAGGAGCGCAAGGTCATCTTCGCCTCGTCCCTCGGTACGGTTTTCGAGTGGTACGACTTTTACCTCTACGGCTCGCTGGCGGCGATCATCGCCAAACACTTCTTTGCCGGCGTCAACGAAACCACTGCGTTCATCTTTGCCCTGCTCGCCTTTGCGGCAGGGTTTGCCGTGCGGCCGTTCGGTGCAATTGTATTCGGCCGGCTCGGCGACATGATCGGGCGCAAACACACGTTCCTGATCACCATCGTGATCATGGGGATCTCGACCGCTATCGTCGGCTTGCTGCCCGGTTACGCGACCATTGGCGTCGCCGCGCCGATCATCCTGATCACCCTGCGCTTGCTGCAAGGCCTGGCGCTGGGCGGCGAGTATGGCGGCGCCGCGACTTACGTGGCCGAACACGCGCCACGCAACAAGCGCGGCTTCTTCACCTCGTGGATTCAAACAACCGCAACGCTGGGCCTGTTTTTGTCGTTGCTGGTGATTCTCGCCTGCCGCACCGCGCTGGGCACCGAAGCGTTCGAAGCCTGGGGCTGGCGCATTCCGTTCCTGCTGTCGATTCTGCTGCTGATCATCTCGGTGTACATCCGCCTGCAACTGAGCGAGTCGCCGGTGTTCCAGAAAATGAAGGCCGAAGGCAAGGCATCGAAAGCGCCGCTGACCGAATCCTTCGCCCGTTGGAACAACCTGAAAGTGGTGATCATGTCGCTGCTCGGCGGCACGGCTGGCCAGGCCGTGGTCTGGTACACCGGGCAGTTCTATGCGCTGTTCTTCCTGTTGCAGACCCTGAAGATCGACCCACAGACCGCTAACCTGCTGATCGCCGGTTCACTGCTGATCGGCACACCGTTTTTCGTGATTTTCGGTAGCCTCTCCGACCGCATCGGGCGCAAGCCGATCATCATGGCCGGGTGCATTCTGGCGGCGCTGACCTACTTCCCGATCTTCCATGCGCTGACCCAGTACGGAAATCCCGACGTGTTCATCGCCCAGGAGAAGAACCCGGTCAAAGTGATCGCCAATCCCGATCAGTGTTCGTTCCAGTTCGACCCGGTGGGCAAGGCCCGATTCACCAGTTCCTGTGACCTGGCCAAGACCCTGCTGGCGAAACGGGCGATCCCGTATGAGAACGTGATTGCCGAACCCGGCACCATCGCGCAAGTGCGCATTGGCGACAAAGTGGTCGAGAGTTTCGAAGGCAGTGCGCTGCCCGCTGCCGACTTCAAGACGCGCAACGATGCCTTTACCGCGACCCTCGGCACCGCACTCAAGGACGCCGGTTACCCGGAGAAAGCCGACCCGGCAAAAACCAACGAGCCAATGGTGCTGCTCTTGCTGACCGTGCTGGTGATCTACGTGACCATGGTCTATGGCCCGATCGCCGCGTGGCTGGTGGAACTGTTCCCGACGCGCATCCGCTACACCTCGATGTCGCTGCCCTATCACATTGGTAACGGCTGGTTTGGCGGCTTCCTCCCGACGGTGGCGTTCGCCATGGTCGCCGCCACCGGCGATATCTATTACGGCTTGTGGTACCCGATCGTGATTGCCGTGATGACCGCGGTACTCGGCATATTCTTCCTGCCGGAAACCAAGGATCGCGACATTCTCAAGGATTGAACCGAATCCCTGTAGGCGCTGCCGCAGGCTGCGGTAGCGCCTACAGCGATTGGCGCAAGCGCATAAATGACCGCTCGTCGCCACCTGTAAGATCTGACAGGTGCGCTTTACCCCACAACGCGCTCTGATAACTCCTGCCGGTCCACCACGCAGGAGCCTCATTCATGATCACCTCAACCCCACCGGACAACAACGTCCCCGTCCTGAGGCCGCCAATCGTCAACGGCCAAACCAGGCCCGTGGTAGGTGCACACATCGGTCTGCCCCTGGTGGCCTACGACCTGGTCACCGACGGTAAAGGCGCGGTTGTCCTCGTCGACCCTCCGCTGGACGACACCATGGACCCCAACGATGTCATGGAGCTTTGGCTTGAAGGCGAGTCGGCTGCACTGGACAGCAAAACCATTGAGGATCCGGATGTGCGCACCACGTTGCGCATTCCCAAGGACCGACTGCACCCGGACAAGGTCAACGTGCTGTACTACACCATCAGGCGTGGCAGTAACAATCGAGGCGAATCCACGCCGCTGGAAATACTCTATAACCGCATCCGTCCGGGCCTGAAGGATCGGTACGACGCCCCCGGCGGCCATTCCGAACTCGAGTTGCTGCTGCCGGAGGTCATCAGAAATGGCGTCGATCCCGATTTCGTCGACGCGCAGGTCAGCGTTTCATACCCGTACTGCAGGGCCTACGACAGCATTACCCTCAAATGCAACGGCGAGCAGATGACCGTCAAGGTGAAGCCGACCGAGGCTCCACCACCCCCTAACCCAGGCTCGGAAGTCCCGATCACCATTCACTTCACTGTGGATCGCGCATTTCTCGACAAGGCCAAACGGCTGGACCAGAAACTGCATTTTTCCTACACCGTCACCGACCAGATTGGCAACGGCCCGGACACTGACGCGCCGTGGTCGCCGGTGCAGACCGTGGATGAGGATCTGGATGGTACGCGCCTGCCGATGCCGATTCTGCTGGAACGCAAAGAAGACTTTCCGGGGGATGACGCGAGCATCATTGACCTTGAGAAACTCGCCGGCAATCCGTTGCTGATCGTTGTGATGACGGCGGACAACCGTTTTGTCGTGGGCGATGACGTCATCGCGACCTATACCGCAACAAACACAGGCCAACCCGCCGATGTAGTAATACCCGTTTCCGGCAAAGTGGAAGCGGATCCTTTCGGCGCGAAGAAAACCTTGTTCCTTGAAATCGCCAACGACAAGATTTTCCCTGGCAGTAGCGTGACGGTCACCTACGAGTTGCGCAGGTCCAACGGTGATCTGGTGGCCAACTCCAACACGGCTAAAGCAACGGTGACAGGGACCAACCCGATAGAACTGCTGCCGCCATTTCTGGTGGCACCGGCGGTCGACCCGATTGATGTGCTGGCCTATCCGAACGGCGTGACGGTGCGGATCGAATACCTCCAGGCCCTTGACGGGGACAAAGCTCGGCTGGTGGAGGTCAATCCGCCGGCGGGTGCGCCGAAGTTTCCATTGGTGCCATTCAATGCCAATAAGCGGGTGAACACGGTGCTGAGTCCGGCGTTTCTAGAGGCTCGGCAAGGCCAGGTGATCGAACTGCATTGGAACCTGAATCGCAACAATCAACAGGCTGGTCGCTCAACAGAGCTGAACTTAACGATATTGAAACTTCCTGCGGTCCTGTTTTTTATCAACGCCCCTTACCTCATCGCCCCTGCGGGTCGATTGAAAGAAGTCGTTATTCGCGTTGGCTCCGAGGCTCAACCGATTGCGGATGCGAAAGTGACGCTGACCCTTCCTGATGGCTTCAGATACGCCGATGGCGGCTCGGGTGATCGCGAGTTCATTAGCGATGCTTTGGGTTTGATCACCGTTAATGACATTAAAGGTTCGAGCCGTCCGGGCGAAGTCGCCCTGATTGCGACCCATGCAGGTCGAACAGAAAGCGCTACGGTCGTTGTTCAGGCTCATGGGCCGGTTGGCAGGATTGAGATGGTAGCCCAGCCTCACACGATCATCTTCAGTCGAGATGGCAAGAGGGCCTATGTCGGTTGTGATTCCCCAGAATCCATCGCTGTCATTGATACCGCCTCGAACACCGTAATAGACAGATACTTGGTCGGGACCGTCCAGTATGATTTTGCTTTAAGCCCAGACGACAAATTCCTGTATGTCACCGCTGTGCTTAATGCAAAAAACACGCTCTACATCCTTGAAGCGGCCACAGGGAAAACAGTCAAAACAATAGAAAGCACGCAGGACCAGACACATATATTTTTCAAGCCAGATGGAACAGAGTTTTTTAGGTGCCTTCATGGATATGGAATCTCTCTCACTAATACAGCAACAGAGCTTCCGCGCAGCCTGGCTACTCTAAAAAACCCAGCATCAGGTACATTTACTAATGACGGGAAACTTCTTTACGTGTGTATCACTACCCCGGGATCTTCTGTCGCGGTGATCGAAACCGCCACCCTCAAGGTGCTGCGTAATATCACCATAACCCCAAAAGCAAGTTACTGCGCGCTCAGCCCTGATAACAGCCGCCTATATGTCGTCCATTACAGCGATACCCCGTATCCAGGGGTGACGGTAATCGACACCAGCAACGACAAGCCCATCACGAACATACCGACAGCTCAATCCATGCACCTCGTATTAAGTTCAGGTGGAGACTTTCTATATGTCCCATCCCGAGCAAGCCAATCGGTACTGGTGATTGACACAAAAAACTTCAGCACTCGCAACATCCCGGCACCCGGTAGTTATCATGGACTTGCCCTCACCCCAGATGACTCGCGCCTTTTTGTGTGTCTCGCTGATAGCCGTGCGATAGATGTCTTTCAGATTGACAATACAGCAGATAATTTAGGATGGAGCGAACCCGGTTTACAGCCATAACAGGCAATCAGGGAACAGAAAAAACTTTTCACTGGAACAATCATCGCTCGGTAGTTAGTGCAAAAGATCGCAGCCTTCGGCGACTCCTGCAAAAATCAGGAACTGCCGAAAGCTGCGATCTTTTGCTTTTGAGGGCTTACCCGATTCGAACCGGTCCGCTAACAGTTAGCCGCACCCTGACCACTCGTCGCAAACCCCAACGCACCTGTCAGATCTGACAGGTGCCAACTTCGCCTTCCCGGCGCCTAATCACTCCATCGCCCCCCCACTCGGCAGGAGTGCCTTCAATGCTCGTCCAACCCCGCAAAGACATCAACACACTCGCCTTGAACGATCCGGAAATCACGGGCGGCGTGCTGTTGCCCGACGGCATCTGGGGGGTCAACCTCGCGGCCGCGCGACTCAACTTTCCCGACAAGGGATTGAAGTGCCAGATCCCGCCCTGGAACAACATGGACGAGGGCGACAAGGTCGAACTGCTGCTCCATGGCGCGGTGATGGATCAAAAAACCATCTACGACACCAGCGAAATCGGCGAGCGTGTCACCCTGTTCGTACCGCCGAATCGGTTGCTGACCGGGGCCTCGACACTGTCCTACAAAGTGACCCGCTTTTCCCAGCGACCCGAGGAAGGCCCGACACTCACCCTCTTCGTCAAACTCGAACTGCCCGGCGGCCAGGACACCGACCCTGACTATGGTCACTCCGAACTGGCCATTGCCTTCCTGCCAGAGAGTGTCGTGCGCGACGGGGTCGACAAGGACAACGTCAAGGACGGCGTGGTGGTGATTGTCGCTCCCAAATCCGGCTCCGGCCTGCCCTACCCCAATGCCGCCGTGGGGGATGTGATCCATGTCGGGTGGGCCGGTCAAACCGTACTGTCCGCCCCCCTCACCCAGGCCCAGGTCGACGCCCCTGATGCCAACCCGGTCAGGATCCTCATCGACGAAGCCACCCTGCTGGCGGCCGGGGATTCGGACCTCGCCGGCCTGTCCGTCAGCTACATGATCCGCGACCGTGTGCTCAACCAGTCCGAAGACTGGTGCAAGGAGGCGCGCATCGTCGTCGACACCGGTAATTCGCGGCTGCTAGCGCCGATCCTTAAACAGGCTGACGGGCTTATTCTGGATCTGGAAAAACTCGGTGATGACCTCCCGCTGCTGAAGGTCTGGGCTGAGGATTCAAATGAGTTCAGTCGGGGCGATGTCATCGTCATGCGCCTCACCGGCACCACGGCCGAAGACAAATCCGTCGACATCGTCGTGCGCCAGAGCATTGATAAAAACCCGCCGGTGGAGGTCGATATCCTGCACAGCAACCCTGGCCTGCGTTCGCTGGGGACACGCTCAGCCATTTATTCCTACGGACTGGAGCGCAACGGCAAGATCATCCAGCGCTCCAAGTCACGCACCATCACTGTCGTCGGCGAACCGACACGTCTGGCGGCACCGATTGCGCTGGATGCGCCGCAGGGGGCACTCGACCCGGACGCAGCCAACTACCGCATCCGCATTCCCTACGATCTGTCGATCACCGCAGATAATGCCATCGAACTGAAATGGTTCGGCACCCGCCCCGACAACACCAGCTACGACCCGGCACTGGACTGGTATTTTCCCACGGAGGAAGAAGCCAGCGCCCCGGCCGGTTTCATCATCACCGTCGAAGGCCGGCACGGCAAAACCCTGGAAGGCGGCTCGCTGGATCTGTCGTACAACCTGCTCAGCGCAGGGGAAAACGACGAGATCATCAGCCGCGCCTCACAACACGCCGCGCGCTTGATCGTCGGCGAACCGAAATTCGAACTGGTGCCACCGATCGTCCTCGGCGAAAAGGACGGCGCGCTGGAACCGGCTGATCTGCCCGGCGGCGTCGGCAAACTCACCGCTCCGCGCCCGGTGGCCAGGCCGACCGAAGCAAACGATATCGTCACCTACACCTGGTTCGGCGAAGTCAGCGGCGAGAAGGTAGATTTCAAAAAGCTCAATGCACTGTCCAAGGACAAGGACGTCGACTTCACGCTGGATGCGGCGTTTGTGGCGCAACACATCGAACCCAACCGCGGGAAGAAGGTGACGGTGCGGTATCGGATTTTTCGGGATGCGAGCAAGGACACAAGTTATTCCAATGTGCTGGAGTTTGTGGTGGGGCAAGCTGAATCAGCGAAATTGCCCGCTGCCGTCATCAAGGAAGCCAAGGGCGACCAATTGAACCCGGACGATGTAACCGATGGCGCCACCGTCGTGATCGCGGCCGAAGCTCAGTTGAAGTCCGCCGATGAAGTCAGCGTCACCGTAGAGGGGCAAAATACCGTCCCTCTTCCTGCGTACACCGTAAAGCCTGACGAAGCCGATAAAGAGCTGTCGTCGATCAAAATCCCGCACAGTGTAATCAACGCCGAACAAGGCAATCCCATCGCGTTAAGTTACACCGTCAAGCGCCTGGCAGGAGGAGTGGACGGCCCCTCAGATCCGACGATATACGACGTCACCGAAGTGTTCGTACCCATCGAATTGCAACTGCCATTTCTGGTGGCGCCGGCGGTCGACCCTATCGATGTACTGGAGTATCCGCAGGGCGTGACGATACGCATCGAGTACCTCCAGGCACTGGACGATGATCGGGCACAGCTGATCGAGGTCAATCCACCCGCAGGTGCGCCGGAGTTTCCACTGGTGCCGTTCAACGCCAACAAACGCACCAACACCCTGCTGACACAGGCTTTTCTGATCGCACGACAAGGCAAGCCCATGGTGTTTCGCTGGCACCTGAATCGCAATAATGCAGAGGTTGCCCGATCGCTTGAGCTGAACCTGAGCGTGTCGAAGATTAACGAGGGCGATACGCGTTTGCCGACGCCGCTCATTGATGGCAAGACCGGCAATGAACTCGACATCCTGCTGTTGCTGCCCACCGCCCAGCTCACCGTTGCGACCTGGCCGCACGTCGAGGGTGAGCGACTGTGGTTGCAGTACGAAGGCAAGGACAATCAGGACCAGACCGTGACCTTCGACGACCTTCGCGGTGAAGTGGGCGTGGGTGCATCAGGCTTGAGCCGGACGGTGCCGCTGGACTGGTTGAAAGACTTGAAAGATGGCAGTGAGTTGAAGGTGACGTTCAAGGTTAATTTTGATGGGGTGGCGAATACGGCAACGGCGGTTGGGTTTCCTCGGCGCATTTACACCGTCAGCACCGTGGAGGATGTGAAACCGACAATCGACTCAATCAAAGGCTTACCACCGAGCAACATCGAAATCCCGGACAACGGCTACACAGTAGAAACTTCAGTGATCCTCATCGGTATAGCCGCAAGGGGCCAACAAGTTGATGTAGTGGATGGTGACGAATCTAAGGGTGAACCCTTCGCAAGTCCGACAGATGGAGAATGGAGGCTGACTGTTACAGATCTGGACCTGGGCAGTCACAGTTTTACTGCCAAAGCACTGTACGGCTCTGGCGCATCGTCGCCGGCCAGAACACTGACAGTAGCGCCACCATTCGTTATAGATACATCGACAATGCTCATCAACAGCGTTTCCGTAAAATACAACTGGCCAACCACCGGGCTTGAATCAATAGGTAACTCAAAAACAAGAACCCCCACCGGCGGACTTGAACCGTACAGCTACGAGTCTAGCAATACAGCTGTAGCCACTGTTTCGAATCAGGGCGAAGTTAAACGCCTGAAAAACGGCAACGTCACCATTACGGTGTACGACGCCGTTAGAAATTCTGTGAGCTATCCGGTCAGGCTGGAAAATGTGTGGCAAATGCACGTAAAAAATGTGGGTGCAGTAAATTTTGATGGGGCAGTGGCGTGGATGAACAGCCTCGGCGCCTCGCCAATGACGCAAGAAGCAGTCAATGATTTCTTACGCGTCTACCAGACTCCCTATACCTTCTTTGGGCAGAACGCCTGGTGGTGCACAACCGCTGGATGTTCCGGAAACGCTGCACTTCTTTTTGATCCATCCCCCCGCATTTCTCGATGTGAAAATAAAGGAGGTCCAAACGGGGCTTGGGCATTGAAGCCATTCAACTAGGGAGCTGAACGGAGCCAAACCACATTTCCCCGTTTTTAGTACAAAAGATCGCAGCCTTCGGCGACTCCTGCAAAAATCAGGAACTGCCGAAAGCTGCATCTTTTGCTCTTGAGGACTTACCCGATTCGAACCGGTCCGCTAACAGTTAGCCGCACCCCGACCACTCGTCGCAAACCCCAACGCACCTGTCAGATCTGACAGGTGCGCTTTACCCCGCAAAGCGCTCTGATAACTCCTGCCCGCCCACCGTCCAGGAGCCGTAAACATGGCCACAGCCAAATCCAGCGACAACACCATATTGGCGCTATACCCTCCCCACGCTCCAGAAGCCACCACCCCGGTGGTCGGTGCTGTCTATGGTGTGCCCAAGCATGTCTACGACCTCAAGCCCATGGGCCTGACCATCGTCGTCGATCCGCCGCCAGACGGCATGCTGGAAGAAGGCGATGTCATTCGGCTACGGCTCAACGGCGCCGATACCGAAGCCACAAAGACCGTCCTGGCTGGCGAAGAAAATTCCCGTCACACCCTGTACCTGCCCAAGGGCCTGCTGCTGACCGATCGCGTCAATACCCTCGTTTACACCATCACCCGCATCAGCGAGAACAAAGGCACCTCCACGCCGGAGCTGACCCTGCTGTACAACACCATCCGCCCCGGCATCGAGGACCGCTCGCCCGGCGATAGCGCCCATTCCGAACTGCAACTGATCCTGCCCCAGGACGTGCTCGACGACGGCATCGACGCCGACCGCGCCAAACAGGGCGTGCAAGTGTGTTTCACCTACCCTTACTGCCGCGCCTACGACCAGATCCGATTGAACTGCAACGGCCAGGATGTCACGCACACCGTGACCGCCGCCGAGGCCCCGCCCATTCCCTCGGCCGAGCCGACAACGATCTGCGTCATGGTCGACGAAGCAGTGTTCCTGAGCGCCGGGGACAACCCGAAGTTCATCTTTTCCTACACCGTCACCGACCAGCTCGGCAACGGGCCGGACACCGATTCGCCCTACTCCGGCACGGTGGAGGTCGATGTGCATCTTCGGGAAACCCGCCTGGCCGCCCCCGATCTGGCCGAGGATCCGGACGATCCGACCGACGATCCGAGCACTATTGATCTGGACAAACTCGCCGGCAAGGATCTGACCGTATTGGTCCAGACCTTTGCTCCGTTGTGGCAACCCAACGATAAAATCCGCGTGAACTACAGCGCCACCGCGTCGAACGGCACCGTTACCCTGCACAGTGTGGAACAGGACGTCGTGCGGGTCCCGTTCACCTACAAACTGATGGTGCCCAACGCCAAAGTAATCGCCGGCAGTGTAGTGCGGGCGAAATACGAATTGCTGAGAAATGGCAACGTCTTCGCCACTTCGAAAAATGCCGTGGCCGAAGTCATCGGCTCAGAGGTTATCGAGTTGTTGCCGCCGGCGCTGCTGAAACCAGCGGTGAGCCCGATCGACGCGCTGGCCTATCCGCAAGGCGTGACCATCCGGGTCGAATATCTGGGCGCTCTGCCAGGCGACAAAGCGCAACTGGTGGAAGTTAACCCCCCCGCAGGTGCACCAGGGTTTTCATTGGTGGAATTCAACGCCAATAAACGCACCAACACCTTGTTGAGCCAGGCTTTTCTGACCGCACGACAAGGCAAGCCCCTGGTGTTTCGCTGGCACCTGAATCGCAATAACGCAGAGGTTGCCCGATCGCTTGAACTGAACCTGAGCGTGTCGAAGATTAACGAGGGCGATACGCGTTTGCCGACGCCGCTCATTGATGGCAAGACCGGCAATGAACTCGACATCCTGCTGTTGCTGCCCACCGCCCAGCTCACCGTTACGACCTGGCCGCACGTCGAGGGTGAGCGGCTGTGGTTGCAGTACGAAGGCAAGGACAATCAGGACCAGACCGTGACCTTCGACGACCTTCGCGGTGAAGTGGGCGTGGGTGTATCAGGCTTGAGCCGGACGGTGCCGCTGGACTGGTTGAAAGACTTGAAAGATGGCAGTGAGTTGAAGGTGACGCTCAAGGTTAATTTTGATGGGGTGGCGAATACGGCAACGGCGGTTGGGTTTCCTCGGCGCATTTACACCGTCAGCACCGTGGAGGATGTGAAACCGACAATCGACTCAATCAAAGGCTTACCACCGAGCAACATCGAAATCCCGGACAACGGCTACACAGTAGAAACTTCAGTGATTCTCATCGGTATAGCCGCAAGGGGCCAACAAGTTGATGTAGTGGATGGTGACGAATCTAAAGGTGAACCCTTCGCAAGTCCGACAGATGGAGAATGGAGGCTGACTGTTACAGATCTGGACTTGGGCAGTCACAGTTTTACTGCCAAAGCGCTGTACGGCTCTGGCGCATCGTCGCCGGCCAGAACACTGACAGTAGAACCGGCATTCCCCGTCCTTGATCCCGGTGCTGACAAAACGCTGAACCTGACGACCTTCATCGTAGCCGAGGGACGGCCACCGGTGTACGCGCCGACAGAGGCGATCTTCACGCAAGCGGCATCAGGCGGTATAGGTCCCTACAAATACATCTCGTCAAACCCTGTTGTAGCCAGTGTGACCGAGCTAACAGGAACGGTAACTTGCAGAACCAATGGCACCACAAGAATCAACATCACTGACGCCAACGGTACACAAGCTTCTTACCTGGTGACGGTTGGGGGGATCAGAACCATATTGAGAAACGACTCGACTTGGCGGTCATGGCCGAACGCCCACAGTTACTGCATTTCAAGAGGTGGGCGCCTTGCCACTCTCGCTGAAATGAGAGCGTTTTATGATCTCTACGCCAAAGAACGAGCTGACGTGGCGGCCCTGCTGGGATGGCCCTTGATTCACAATCATCCCAGCGCACTTTTCGGTGCGTGGCTTGCAGATGGCGGCGGCGGCTCACATTACTATTTCAATCTTACGGGAACCTTCGGAAATTCGGGTAGCGTCCCATGGGGTACCAATACGGATGGATATGGGCGACCAGCGTTATGTTTGTATGGCTGATTAAACCTAACAACTAAACGGGGCCAAACCACATTTTCCCGTTTTTTAGTACAAAAGATCGCAGCCTTCGGCGACTCCTGCAACAATCAGGAACTGCCGAAAGCTGCGATCTTTTGCTGTTGAGGGCTTACCCGATTCGCACCGGTCCGCTAACAGTTAGCTGCACCCCGACCACTCGTCGCAAACCCCAACGCACCTGTCAGATCTGACAGGTGCGCTTTACCCCACAACGCGCTCTGATAACTCCTGCCCGCCCACCGTCCAGGAGCCGTAAACATGGCCACAGCCAAATCCAGCGACAACACCATATTGGCGCTATTCCCTCCCCACGCTCCAGACGCCACCTCCCCGGTGGTCGGTGCTGTCTATGGTGTGCCCAAGCATGTCTACGACCTCAAGCCCATGGGCCTGACCATCGTCGTCGATCCGCCGCCAGACGACTTGCTGGAAGAAGGCGATGTCATTCGGCTGCGGCTCAACGGCGCCGATACCGAAGCCACAAAAACCGTCCTGGCTGGCGAAGGAAATTCCCGTCACACCCTGTACCTGCCCAAGGGCCTGCTGCTGACCGATCGCGTCAATACCCTCGTTTACACCATCACCCGCATCAGCGAGAACAAAGGCACCTCCACGCCGGAGCTGACTCTGCTGTACAACACCATCCGCCCCGGCATCGAGGACCGCTCGCCCGGCGATAGCGCCCATTCGGAACTGCAACTGATCCTGCCCCAGGACGTGCTCGACGACGGCATCGACGCCGACCGCGCCAAACAGGGCGTGCAAGTGTGTTTCACCTACCCTTACTGCCGCGCCTACGACCAGATCCGATTGAACTGCAACGGCCAGGATGTCACGCACACCGTGACCGCCGCCGAGGCCCCGCCCATTCCCTCGGCCGAGCCGACAACGATCTGCGTCATGGTCGAGGAAGCGGTGTTCCTGAGCGCCGGGGACAACCCGAAGTTCATCTTTTCCTACACCGTCACCGACCAGCTCGGCAACGGGCCGGACACCGATTCGCCCTACTCCGGCACGGTGGAGGTCGATGTGCATCTTAGGGAAACCCGCCTGGCCGCCCCCGATCTGGCCGAGGATCCGGATGACCCGACCGACGATCCGAGCACCATCGATCTGGACAAACTCGCCGGCAAGGACCTGACCGTATTGGTCCAGACCTTTGCTCCGTTGTGGCAACCCAACGATAAAATCCGCGTGAGCTACAGCGCCACCTCGTCGAACGGCACCGTTACCCTGCACAGCGTGGAACAGGACGTCGTGCGGATCCCGTTCACCTACAAACTGATGGTGCCCAACGCCAAAGTAATCGCCGGCAGTGTAGTGCGGGCGAAATACGAATTGCTGAGAAATGGCAACGTCTTCGCCACTTCGAAAAATGCCGTGGCCGAAGTTACCGGCTCAGAGGTTATCGAGTTGTTGCCGCCGGTGCTGCTGAAGGCGGTGAATCCGATCGACGTTCTGGCGTATCCGCAGGGCGTGACCATTCAGGTCGAGTATTTAGAACACCTGCCAGGCGACAAAGCGCGGCTGGTGGAAGTTAACCCACCCGCAGGTGCACCAGGGTTTCCATTGGTGGAATTCAACGCCAATAAACGCACCAACACCTTGTTGAGTCAGGCTTTTCTGACCGCACGACAAGGCAAGCCCCTGGTGTTTCGCTGGCACCTGAATCGCAATAACGCAGAGGTTGCCCAATCGCATGAGCTGAACCTGAGCGTGTCGAAGATTACCGAGGGCGATGCACGTTTGCCGACGCCGGTGGTGGATGGCAAGACCGGCAATGAACTCGACGTGGCGTTGTTACAGCCCACCGCCCTGCTCACCGTTGCGGCATGGCCGCACGTCCAGGGTGAGCGGCTGTGGTTGCAATACGAGGGCAAGGACAATCAGGACCAGACCGTGACGTTCGACGACCTTCGCGGTGAAGTGGGCGTGGGTGCGCCAGGCTTGAGCCGGGCGGTGCCACTGGCCTGGCTGAAAGGCTTGAAAGATGGCCGTGACTTGAAGGTGACACTCAAGGTTAATTTTGACGGGGTGGCGAACGCGGCGACGGCGGTGGGGTTTCCGGTGCGCTCTTATACCGTCAAGGCAGGCGCCGACGTGCAACCAGTGATCACCCGGGCCGAAGACAGCCAAGGCGTGGAGATCCCGCAGGGAGGCACGACACGTGACACCACCGTGATCTTCATCGGTAAAGCGAGCCCGGGTCAGAAGGTGCAAGTCTTCGATGGGGCCGCCGACGAGGGCGAAGCCAGCGCCGATCCGGTGACTGGTATCTGGAGCCACAGGATCGGCGGACTGACCGCCACGGAGCACCGTTTCACCGCCAAGGCCTTGTACGGTTCAGGTCAGACATCGACCGTGCGCACCCTGAAAGTCTCCACGTTGCCCGAGCTGATTATTGAAAAAACACCGGTGGTGCTCAGCGCTCGCAACTGGATCGCGGTCGGGGAAGAATTGCAGAAAATTCTGGTCGCCAACCCGACCCCGCCGATCGGCACCTACGCAGACCGATTTCCGCAGCAAGGCACCCCGCCCTATACCTACACGTCTGCCAATGAGGCGATTGCCGTTGCCAACCCAACCAACGGGCGGATTTCCGGGACGGGGAATGGCACGACGACCATTACCGTTGTGGATGCGAGTGGAGATGTGGTGGAGATTCAGGTGACGGTGAGTGGGGTTAGGCGGATACATCGGTCGCCTACCCAGTTCAACAGCGTCCTACCGTCCGACGAATGGCGACACACCCAAGACCTTGGAATAATCGCCCCCGTATTCGTATTTCAAGAAATGGAAACGTTCTTCCCTTGCCAGCTATCATCCGCCCCCGTCGCTCCACACCCCAATTCCACGATAGGGGCGGTCCAAAGTAATTCCTGCATGACGGTCGGAAGTGACCGCAAATGGAGCATGGTCGGTGGTTCTCACGGGCCTTTTTTCCATTCTTTGGGATACTCAGTTTGACCACATAACGTATCAACGTAATCGCCAAAACAAACATCACAGCCGGATGATGGAGAAACGTAATTCCCCTCCCTCCCGCCAAGGGCGTGGAGGGGAATTGATTCTGTCGCTGGCAGGCAGATCAAAAGATCGCAGCCTTCGGCGGCGATCTTTTGCACTTAAACCACAGCGTTTAAAAAACACCTTCAGACACGTCTTACAGGCTACACATCCTTGCGCCATTGCCTACAGCTACGCCAGAATCGGCCGGCTTGTGGGTCTTGGGTGCGGGTTCTATTGTGGGTCGGTCGCTGATTGTTCAGTGATCGGGTTTAGCAGCCCGGGTTTTCTCTAGACGCACAAAGTCCGTTGCCGTTATGGCGGCTTTGCGTGGGGCACTTCGGTGCGCCGGGTTCTAGAGTCCTGGTCTGCTAACCCGCGTACAGCCGCCACCTCCTTCGTTAGCAGCGAACGGTGGCCGCTTCACTACTCTAGAGGCTTTACCCATGATTAAACCAACACCAAACCCGCCCGAAACCGACGCCACCTCCCCCTACGAATCCCTCGACTCAAAAAAACTCCACGAAGCCGCCGACCGCGCCCTCGATCACTACCTCTGCCCGCCCGGCTCCCCCCCACCGCCACGCAGAAGCCGCGGAATGTACGCCGTCACCGCTGACTTCAAAAACGAAGAACTGCTGGTCGATGCCAGCGACACACTCGCTTCAGCCAGAACCATCGCCCATGACGCCGCCGCCCTGTTGCCGGCAGCGCAGCGCCGGACGCTGTTGGGGATTGCGCAACTGATCATGCTGAGTGAGCTGGCGGTGAACCGCGCGCTGGATAATCTGCAATTGCCTCAATAGCAGGGATCTGTGACAAGGACTGAGCAAGGCGTTGTGGCCCCTGACGCCTTCGCGGGCAAGCCCGCTCCCACTGGTTCTGCGTGTAAATACAGGTTTGTGAGCAACACCGCCTCCTGTGGGAGCAGGCTTGCCCGCGATGACGGCCTCACAGCCAGCACAAGTCTTAGGTAAAAAGGGGACAGACCACGTTTTCGGAATACTCTCTAAACGCTCATAGCAAAAATGCTAAACGTGGTCTGTCCCCATTTATTCTGATGACGACGATACTCGGCATAGTCTTCCTGCCGAAAGCCAAGGATCGCGACACTCTCAAGAATTGCACCCGATGCGTCGCCCTCCCCATCAGCGGAGGGCGACGCGCAGGTTTCAACGCAGCAACCAGCGCGCCATCAGCCGAGCGCTCAACGGCAGCATCCAGTAGACCATGTTGAAAGAGATCAACCCGGCCACTACCACTTTGAACAGCCATGCTGGCCAGTGCAGGTTCGACATCTCCAGCAGCGCCGCCAATCCCCAGGGCATGCTCACCGACAGCGGCAAAACGATCAGCCATGACAATACCCAGTGCTTCCAGCGGGCCCCCGAATGGCTGCTCATCGTTGCTGTCGCCGGAGTACCGCGCGCTGATAGATGCGATCCCGCGCCAGCGTCATTGGATCGGCACTGAGACTGATGCCGTCAAGCAACCGTCCCGGACTGAATGCCAACCGCTGCTGGGCGACGAGTTGCGCATTGGCCGGCTCCAGTGAGTCAAGGCTGAAGACTCCCAACTCGACCTCCTGATGCTGACGCGACCACGAAACAGAACCGTCTTCGATCGCATCCTGCGCTGACGCCAATTGCAATACCAGACGCAGCGTCAGCGATCCTTTGGCCAGTTGCTCTGCCATTTCCGACTGCAAGTAATCCGCCGGCTTCGCCGCCGCCTCGGCGTCACTCAATAGCGGCTGCATGAGCAGTGGCTCGATACGGTAACGGCCGATTGTTTGAACGCCCTGATGATTACTGAATACCAGTGCGTTGACCGCGAAGTATTCGAGCCCCGCATAACTGCGCGGCGCCGGTTTCGGTGCATCGAGGAAAGCCCGCGCCCGTGGATGGCTCGCCAGATAGCGGTGCAGTGGCAGCGGATCGGGAGGTGTGGCGACATTAGCGGCAATGCCTTGCAGGAAGATCAGAAAATCTTCGGGCGTGGCCACCGGAAAGCCGTCGAACGAGTGCGTCACGATATCGGTGACCTCGCCGTCTGCCAGGGTAAAACGAACTGCCAGACCACGCGGGCTGGCCAGCGGATCACCGTCAGCGGTGGCGGGTACGCCACTGAAGTTGGAGAACCGCAGTACCACCGGCACCGTTTGGCCCTGAAAATGCGCAGCCCGGCTGAGGGTGCTGGCGCTCGGCGAAGCCCTGAATGTACCGTTCACCAACAGGCCTTTGGCATGGGTGGCACGAAACCCCGGATGACGGCCGAAGGTGGCATTGAGTGCATCGAGCAAAGCGTCGTACAACGGCTCTGGGGCCATCGCGTCGTTCCTTGTGTCGTTGGCAAACAAGGTTGAGGATGATGCCAGCGTCCCGGCCAGCACGGCGCCGATCAGCAAGCGTTGCAAGCACATGGCATTCACTCCTGACGCAGACCGGGATTGAGTGCGATGTGTTTGTACTCGATGAAATCATCCATGGCCGCCACACCGTTGAGCCTGCCCTGCCCCGATTGTTTGCAGCCACCCTCTTCGAATTCATCGAACACCATGGCCCAATCGTTGATCCAGACGGTACCGACCTCCAACTCGCGGGCAACGCGTAACGAGCGATCGACATCACGGGTCCAGACGCTGGCCGCCAGACCGAACTCGCTGTTATTGGCCAACTCGATCGCCTCGGCTTCGCTGTCGAATACCTGCAAGGTCAGCACCGGCCCGAAGGTCTCTTGTTGGACAATGGCCATGTGCGGATCACTGACACGCAAGAATGTCGGTCGATAAAACGCGCCTTTAGCCAGTGGCCCCTCCACGACCGGCCCACCGCGCACAATCACATGCGCTCCGTCGGCAATTGCCTCCTCGACCACTTGATTGACTCGTTGCACATTGGCTTTGTCGATCAACGGCCCCATTTCACTGGCCGGATTTGCTGCGGGCCCCACGCGCACGGTCTCAAGAACGGCCGCCAGACGATCAGTCAGTGCATTGGCAATATCGCGCTGCACCAGCAGTCGCGAACCGGTCATGCAGAACTGGCCGGCGAATACCGTCAAGGCTTTGAGCAGCACCGGAACTGCCGCATCGAGATCGGCATCGTTGAACACCAGCATTGGCGTTTTACCGCCCAGTTCCAGACCAAAACGCTTGAGGTGTCGCGCCCCTGCCGCCGAGATCGCCCGGCCAGTGCCGGTACTGCCGGTAAAACTGATCACCGGTACTTTTGGCGACTCGACCAGATGGATAGACCCCGCCGCACCCGCTTCGCTGAACAGATTGATCACGCCGCGCGGCAGTGACGGCACCTCGCTCATGATCCGTGCGACTGATGCATTAGTCTGGGCGGTCTGCCCCGGCATTTTGATCACCGTTGTACAACCGGCGGCCAACGCCGGTGCCAGCGAACGAATCATCAACACCACCGGTGAATTCCACGGCACGATGATGCCTGCCACACCGACAGCCTGGCGCAATACAAGGGAAATCCGCCCCGGTGTCGGCTCTGCTGCGCGTCCATACTCGGTACGTGCCAACGCCGCGTAATAACGCAATTTGGACGGCACCATGCGCACTTCAAATTCCGCTTGCGGACGGATCTTGCCGTTTTCCAGCGCCAGGATGTCAATCAACGCTTCGGCGTTACGTTCGAAGGCCTCCGCCAGTTCAAGCAGCACCGTGCCACGCAGGCCGCGATCGTCTTTCCACGAGGACTGCGCGAACGAACGCAAGGCAGCTTCAATGCCCCGTTGCGCTGTATCCGCGCCTCCCTCGGCATAACAACCAATCTGCTCATATGTCGCGGGGTCTATCGATTCTTTGTAAATACCGGAATCGAGCCATTGGCCATCGATCCAATTCAAAACGGGAGTGTTGTTCATAGCAGCATCGTCCTGATAATTAGGCGTAGAGCGCGGCGATTTTTTCCGCAAAGGCAATCACAGTGATGTTGGTGGCCACCGACGGCACATCGGGGAAGATCGACGCATCGACCACGCGCAGCCCGTGCAGGCCAATGACCCGTGCCTGCAAATCCACTACGGCATGCTGGTCACCGGGCCCGCCCATCGGAGCGGTTGAAGTTGGATGGTGATAGGTATCCAGGCTCGCCCGGACGCTGGCCAACAGCGCTTCGTCCGACGCAACTCCCGCCCCCGGATTGAGTTCGGTGTGAATCAGGGCGTTCAACGGTGCTGTGCCACCGATCCTGCGCGCCAGGCGAATGCCGTCGAGCAGGCGCTGACGGTCCTCGGGTTCGGCGAGAAAATTCAGATCAATGATCGGCGCTGCAAGCGGATCGCGACTGGCCAGAGTGAGCGTGCCCCGGGACCGTGGCCGCGTGAGCGCAACCGCCAGCACGAAGCCGATGTTGGTCGGGCTCTGATCGTGAGGAAACAGGTGCGTCGCGGTGATGTGCAGGTCCAGATCACCGGGCTCTGCGCTGTGGCTGTGGGACCAGAGTTTGGCTCCGATGGCCGGGGATTGACGGCCAATCAAACGGGGATTGGCCGCGTAGGCGTTGTAGTAAAACGGATGATCCTGCAGCTGTTTGCCGACTGGCAGCGTTGCCACCACGGGAATCTGCAATGCCCGCAGATCGGCATCCGGACCAACGCCAGAACGCAGCAGAATCGCCGCACTGCCATAGCTGCCCGCGCTAAGAATGACCTCACCGGCGAGCAGTTGCGTGCCGTCGCTCAATTGCACCCCGATCGCGCGTTGGCCGTCGAACAAGACCTTATCCACCAGGCTATCAGGGTGGATGTGTAAGTTACCGCGAGTGCGCACCTCATCGTTGAGGTAGGCCATACCGGTGTTGATGCGCACGCCGTCGACGACGTTCATCGGGTACGGACCGACCCCGTAGGCATCGGCGCCATCAAAGTCGTCGATGACTTTATAGCCGTAGGAGAATGTCGCCTGAATAAATGCCCGCTGCATCGGCGTGACATCCAGATGGCTCAGTTGCTGCACCGGCAGCGGCCCGGTATGCCCGTGCAAAGCACTGTCACCACGGCTGTGGCTTTCCAGTTTCTTGAAAAACGGCAGCAGGTCTTCATAGCCCCATCCCGGCAGGTTCCAGCGGGCGAAATCACTGGGACGTGCGCGAATCGCCACAGCACCATTGATCGCAGAGCTGCCGCCCAACACTTTGCCGCGCACGGCGCCAATCGGATGCTTGATGTAGCCGACCCGGGTTTTGTAGCCCCACTCGAACTGAGGGTTGCCATTGGCGCCGACAATGTCGCTGTTGGCGACAATGTCTGGATAGTCGTTCACGGCAAAACTGTTGCCTGCTTCCAGCAGCACGACCTGGCGCTGGCTGTTCTCGCTCAGACGGCGCGCCAACACTGCACCAGCCGAGCCGCCACCGACGATCAGTACGTCGACGGTATCAAGGGTGTTCTTCATGCATTTCTTCCCTGTCAGACGCAGGAATGGCGTCTGTTGGGAACAAGCATATGGAAGGACTCACACGCTCATAAGCAGGCAAAAACCGAATCGGGGTTTCGTTAATTGCGAACGACTCACTGCCTTTGGCGGGCATGCTCGGCAAGCTGTTTTTCCCATGCTGGCGGGCTGCCGATCTGCTCACTGAGAAAGCTGATCAGCGCCTGCAGTTTCGGTGAGGCGCGCAGGGATTGGCGGTACACCGCCGAGATATTTCCGCCGCGCGGTGCATACGCTGGCAACACCTCTTGCAGTTCGCCTGCGACCATCGGCTGCGCTGCAAGAAACGTCGGCAGAATCGCCAGGCCCATGCCGGCCTTGGCCGCTTCCATCAGTTGATGAGCATTGTTGGTGCGCAGGCGACAGCGCACGCGAAATGACTCCAGCGTGTTGTTCACCGGCAGCGTCCACATGCCATGGGGCTCGCGATTGACATAGAGCATGGCGAAATGGCGGGACAGTTCCTGCGGCGTTTGCGGTGTACCGTGAGCAGCGAGATAGTCGGGGCTGGCGCAAATGACGTGGCGGTTGGCGGTGATGTTTTTCGCCACCAATGAAGAATCAGGCAGCTCGCCAATACGGATTGCGGCGTCGTAGCGCTCTTCGTGCAGATTGACATACCGATCGTCAAACTCGACATCCAGTTGCAGTTGCGGGTAACGCACCGCGAATGACGACAGGATCGGCGTCAGATAGCGAATGCTGAAAGCCATTGGTGCGGCCAGTCGCAGGTTGCCACGCAAGCTCGACTGGAAGGCTTGTACAGCGTCTTCGGCATTGTCGACTTCAGCCAGAATGCGCACGCAGTAGTGATAAAACACCTCGCCCGACTCAGTCAGGCGCGCCTGCCGTCCGCGTTCCAACAGAATACTGCCCAAGCGCTTTTCCAGGTTTTGCAGGCGTTGGCTGACCATAGATTTAGCCATCCCTAAACGGCGTGCGGCTTCGGAAATACTTCCGGTGTCGACCACCATGACGAAAGCATGCATCTCACAGAGTTTGTTCACGTTGTTAATCCAAAGAAATCGCACAGGCCTGCACAACCGGTGCGCAGGTCTCGGGGGGCAGGCTGAAACAAAACGTTGTTTGAGAGTGTCAGCCAACTTCTCGCCATCATGCTGACGGTCGGCTTGAGATTGATTAGCGGGGCTACGTCAGCCTGGACATTCAACGTCGGCAATCTAAAACCCCGCTGACCCGCCGCGGTAGTCGCAAAAAACGGACTGGTGTTTCCCATACAAGGGACGATCAGCCTTGTATAGTTAGCGCCTTCTGACTGAATGGATTTCGACCGTGCTGGATCTCAATGACCTTCAGTACTTCGTCATGGTGGTGGATCACGGCGGTTTCGCGCAGACCGCCCGCGCCTTGGGCATTCCCAAGTCCAATCTGAGTCGACGCATCGCCCAGCTCGAAGAGCGCCTCAGCGTGCGCCTGATCATCCGCAACACCCGCCACTTCACGGTCACGGAGCTGGGGCAAACCTATTACGAGCGTTGCCGTGCGATGCTCAAGGAAGCCGAAGCCGCAGAGGCCGCGATTGCCCTGACTCACACCGAACCGGGCGGCGTGTTGCGCGTCACCTGTCCAACCGTGCTGCTGGACGAGTGCGTAGGCGCGATCATCACGCGCTTCATGGCCATCCACCCGCGCATGGAGGTGCATCTGGAAGCGACTGATCGTCAGGTCGATGTGGTCGCCGAGGGTGTCGATCTGGCGTTACGGGTTCGCCCGCCGCCCCTACAGGACTCCGAGTTGGTCAGCCGCGTCATGTCCCAGCGCCCACAGTGTCTGGTTGCGAGCCCCGGACTGCTGAGTCGTCTGGGCACACCGAGCGCACCAGAAGATCTGGCACGGTTCCCCAGTGTTCATCATGGCAGCCCGCAACGCGATTACAGCTGGACTCTGTTTCATCAGGACGGTTCGGAATTCACCCTCCAGCACCGCCCGAACCTGATTACCAAAGGCCTGCCGATGCTGCGCTGCGCGGCGATCGACAGCGTTGGCGTTGCGCAGATGCCAATGTCGTTGGTGCACGACTTCATCGAACGAGGGCAACTGGTCGTGGTGCTGCCTGACTGGGCGCCGAGAACTGAAATGATTCATGCGGTGTTTGCGACCCGGCACGGGATGCTGCCGTCTTCACGCTTGCTGGTCGATTTCATGCTGGAGCAATTCAGATTGCTCGATGATCCGCTGCGCGGTATGCGCAAGCCGCCATTGGTTTGACAACGGCCCCCCCTGGCGCGCTGCCTGGTATTCAAAACGGCCCCTGAGTGACCACACGGGTATCAATGATCTGCTGTAGAACCTGAATGCGCTGCTGGTAGATATCCGTCAGGCACTTCACATCAGCCGCGCATTGGCTGCGTTTTTTCAGCCAGGCGTGCTGCTGCCCGATCAACGCGTCACGCCCGCCCATGGGCAGAAAGCGTCGGTCGAGCTTGTAGAGCAGCGCCATGCTGACGTCCATATCGTTAAGCGCGCGATTGGCGCAGATCGCTTTTTCGTCGGCTGCACTGGCGCGCTCGCAGTCGAAACTGGCGGCGTGGCTGGCCTCGCCGATTATCAGAACAGACACACCGAGCAAAGCTGCAAAGAGGTTTTTCGGGGACATGGCGTCAGGTATCCGGACAGTCGTTGATCGAGTCGATTCGAGCCATCGTTGTGGCGCAAAGTTTCTGCGCACCGCTCATTCCAGTGCAACGCAAAAATATCGAACGCCCACCGCAACGTCACCTCCAATGTTTACACCACTGGAGGTCTGCACCATGAATAGCGATGACAGCAAAACCCCGAACGCCACGCCCACCGATACGTCCGGCAAACCGGTGCACGTAGTCGAGCGTGATCTTGAAGATCACGATGATGACACTGAGGCCGTGGATGAAATCATCACCCCCTCGTCCACCCGCGTGAAAGAGCAGGACGCCGAGACGCTGCAAAACAAAATTGATGAAATCGAACGCAAAGTGGCCGACGGTAATTAGTCTTTTACGAAGGCGATCGCAAAGGGTCGGCGTTGGCTGTTTGCGATTGTTTTCGTCGAGGTTCTGCAATTGGCTTTAAGCACGAAGTTTTTATTTCAAACAGTTCCACGCCCTCTTAAACATCGCTAAACACTGCCATCACTTTCTTTTAAATCAAAGTGATAGACCAATAAGTCTGCGCACGATTTCGCCTCCGGTATTGTCCCTTCCGAGAGCGCCAATGACCGTTCGGCGCTTTTTCTGGCAGGCCGTCGAAATCGGATCTAGGGTTGCGTGGCTGGCGATATGCCAGCCAACCAAACGGACAGGTGTCCGTGAAATTGCCGGTAAAGAAACAGGGATGGTTTTTTAAGGATTGCAGTCGCTTGTAAACGCTTTCGAGCGCCCAACTGATCCCTGTGTTTCGTTGTTTTCTATCAAGGAAAGAATGATGACCAACGTACAGGCGAATTTCTTCTGTTTGTCGTTATGGCAAACCCATTCAATCGCGCCACCCGCGAAACCCGACGGGTTCGGCTGACGCCGCTGGCGCCTGCATCGACGCTGCCGCGTCGCCCATGCGCGAACTGCCTCAAGCGTTAAACAGATCCGGACGGATCAGGCGGTGCCACGCCAGGTAGACCCTGCCGGGTTTGCCGAGTTGCACGCTGCTGCCTGGCTGTCAGGAAAGGCGCCCCTTTGCCCAAAGGGGCTGTAGAGCCACACCTGCGAGGAAACCCGCGAAATGTCCCAATCCTCCCACGTCATCCCGCCGTATGGCGTCGCCATCCAGAGTTCGATTGATGGCGGCGATGTGCACCACATGAAGACTTTGTTGAAACAGCGCGACTCGACAAAGCCCGAAGCGCAAGACCTGAAGGACGCGTACGAAAAACTGGCCCAGGAAATTTCCCGTCTGGAAAAACGTTAAGGCCATTTCCCACATTGCAATGGAGGCAATCACCATGTCCGGTTCCACTCAGCAAAATGTCGGCCTGTTCCCGGTGTGCTATCGCATTGGTACAAACGCGCCCGGTGCGCAAACGCTTTCGCTAAATCTGCTGGTTTCCACGCCACAACAAGAAGTCAGCGGCACGGCGGCGATCACTCAAGCCATTAACCCACCGCTCGACGTCCACGCGGACGTCTGGGGCGAATACACCTACATGACCGTGATGGCGCCCGGTGTCAGCAAAATTCTGATTACCGCGCAAGGCAATCACGGCGGCCCGGGGGCCAACTCGATCGTCACGTTCAAACTGCATTTGGTGGTCGGCACCGACTGGAAGGACGGCGTGGCCAATTATGCATACTTCGATGGCCAGCGCTGGCATGAGGTGAGCAACGCGCCTGTGCATCTGGTCGACTCGTTCTACCCGCCGCTCGAACCCGGCCCGGTGATTCTCCCGCACCCGCCGATCATGCCGCTGTACGCCGCACCGATTCAGAGCGCCATCGCCAGCGGCGATCTGGCCCAGATGAAAAACCTGGCGAAGTTGGCCCAACAGCAACTCGATCAACAACCGCAACTGCAAAGCGCGCTGGAAAAGGCGAAGAGCGAAGTCAGCCGTCTGCAAAGCCGCTGAAACCGTTCATTGAATCCGCCATTCATTTAAGGGAGTAGCACCATGTCGATCGGACTTTTTCACACCCGTCTCAATGTCAGCAATTCAATGCTTGGCGCCCCGGTTCTGACCCTCGATCTGTTGGTCGATACCGTGCACAAAAAAGTCAGCGGGATTGCCAGTGTCTTTCAGGCCACCTGGCCCACCGTCAATTTTCGTGCGCGGGTCTGGGGCAGTTATTCCGAGGCCAAGCTGACGTCGAAAGTCGAAAACCACATCATCCTCACCCTCGACGGCAGCCCGAGCGGCCCGCTCAGCCAGATCGCCCAGACCTTCCACCTCAAAGGCATTCTGGCCGGCGACTGGGCCAGCGGTTTTGTCGATTATCGCTATGAAGAACAGGGCCAGTGGCACGAGATGAAACATGTCGCCGTGCACCAGGCACCGACGGTCGAGCCGCAACCGGTACCGCATCCGTACCTGCCGTTGTATGCCGTGGCGGTGCAGCAGGCACAGGCCAGTGGTGATCTGGCGCAGCTCAAGTCCGTGGTCCGGCAAGCCGAGCAGCAACTGGCCCACGAGGACGTCTTGCGTGGTGCACTCGAGCAACTGAACGCGGAAATCGCGCGCCTGGAAGCGCGCTAACTGTCAGGCCCGGGCGGGGTCAGCGATGATTCCGCCCGGGAATTGTGACAACCAAGGTCAATCCATTCGTGCCGCGCACAAGTACGTGCGTAAGGATTTCCCATGTCAGACGCCCGCCCTGCCCGCTACCTCAGCGACACCGATCTCAAGCGCTACGTGCCGGTGCACGTGGTCTGGGAAATTACCCTGGCCTGCGACCTCAAATGCCTGCACTGCGGCTCCCGCGCGGGGCATCGCCGACCTGACGAACTCAATACCCGCGAATGCCTGGAGGTGATCGACGCACTGGCCGAGCTGGGCACCCGCGAGATCACCCTGATCGGCGGCGAAGCCTATCTGCGCAAGGACTGGACGCAGTTGATCCGGGCAATTCACGACCACGGCATGTACTGCGCGATCCAGACCGGCGGGCGCAATCTCACCCCGGCGAAAATGCAGGCGGCGGTCGACGCCGGCCTCAATGGCGTGGGCATTTCTCTCGACGGCCTCGCGCCGTTGCACGATGCCGTGCGCAATGTGCCGGGCTCGTTCGACAAAGCGGTGGACACCCTGCGCCGGGCCAAAGCCCTGGGGCTGGCCGTGAGCGTCAACACCCAGATCGGCGCGGCCACCCTGCCCGATTTGCCCGAACTGATGGACACCATCATCGAACTCGGCGCGACCCATTGGCAGATCCAGATCACCGTCGCAATGGGCAATGCCGTCGACCATCCGGAACTGCTGTTGCAGCCGTATCAGCTACTGGAGGTGATGCCGTTGCTAGCGCGGCTGTATCGTGAAGGCGTGGATCGCGGCCTGTTGATGAACGTCGGCAACAACATCGGCTACTACGGCCCCTATGAACATATCTGGCGCGGTTTCGGTGACGAACGCGTGCACTGGAGTGGCTGCGCAGCCGGGCAAACGGTGCTGGCGCTGGAGGCGGACGGCACAGTGAAAGGCTGTCCGTCGCTGGCCACGGTCGGCTTCTCCGGTGGCAACGTGCGCAATATGAGCCTGCATGACATCTGGCATTACAGCGAAGGCATGCACTTCGGGCGTCTGCGTTCGGTCGATGATATGTGGGGTTATTGCCGCAGTTGTTATTACAACGACGTCTGTCGCGGCGGCTGCACTTGGACGTCGCACTCGCTGTTGGGCAAACCCGGCAACAATCCCTACTGCCACTACCGCACGCTGGAGCTGGAAAAACGTGGATTGCGCGAACGCATCGTCAAGGTCGAGGACGCCGCACAGCAGTCGTTTGCCGTCGGCCGTTTCGACCTGATCACCGAGCGCATCGACACCGGGGAAAAGGTCAGCAGCGTCAGCGACAGCGGTCAGGTGATCAAACTGGCGTGGATCAATCAGGGCCGGCAATCGCCGGAGGAAGGACGGATACCGGTGCAACTCAGCCTGTGCCGCAGTTGCCTGCAATACATTTATCCGCAGGAGGTAACGTGCCCGCATTGCCAGGCGGATGTGGCGGCGGCGCAGGCGGTGTATCTGGCGGACCGCGCAAGGCAGCAGGCGATCATGAATACGTTGACGGGGTTGTTGGGGGCGCCGCCGAGTACATTGGTTTAAGGGTTGGGATTTGTGGGTGCAGTTGGATTTACCCCCTCACCCCGGCCCTCTCCCCCAGGGGCCGGGTGAGGCTTTCTTCGCCAGGCTGGCATTGAACAACCGCGTCGGATCGTCCAGTGACGCACCTTTGGCGAAGGTCATCTTCACCGCGCTCTTGTAGGTCTCACCGGTACTGATATTGGCTGCCCTCTGTCTTGTTCATTGGCGGATGCTCGACGGGACCGGAGAGAAGCAACTCTAGTCCGCGACTTTCCCCCACGCCAATTCAAGGCTCAGCGCACATTGCGGTACAACATCAACCGCGCACTTTCATGCAGCCCACGCGTCAATTCCACCAGCCGCTGAAATTCCTGCGGGTGCTGCTCGGCGACGTTGTCCAGCGGCGTTGGCGAGCGCAGGTCATGCAGGGTCGGTGCGCTGCCATCGTGTTGCATTTGCAGCAGGTGATGCCGGGTCACGCCGCCAATCAACGGGAACGTGCCTTCGCGCAATACCAGCGGCACCACGCGCTCGCCTTCTGGCGCCGCTTGCTGAATATCGCGGCCCATCGCACCGTTGCTGAACGGGATGCCGGCCATTCCCGCGACCGTCGGCAACAGATCCGTCAGCCCCACGGTTTCATCGACAACCCTGGGTTTGAGCAGACCCGGCGCGTGAATCAGCATCGGCACATGGTTGCTCTCCAGCCCCAGCAGTTCGAACGCCGGCGGCATGTGCGGGATCTGGCTGATGCGGGTGTTGTGGTCGCCGAAGAACACAAAAATCGTGTTGTCGTAATAGCCGCCGGCCTTGGCCAGTTCCATCAACTTGCCGATATTGAAGTCCAGCAGGCGCACGGCGTTGTATTGCTCGACACTGCGCGAACCGGCGGCCTGTACCTGTTCCAGTGAGAGCTGGCTGATCTGAAAGCCGTCATTGTCCTTGGGAATGGTGAACGGCCGATGATTGCCTGAGGTTTGCACGTAGGCGAAAAACGGCCGGTCCTTGGGCAGTTCACGCAGGATGCGGTCGCTTTCCTTGAACAGATCCAGATCGGAAATCCCCCACACGTCCACCAGCGGCGACCGCCAGTCACGCTCCTGATAAAGCTTCACACCCTCGATGCTCTGCTGGATCAGCGCATTGATATTGGCCCACCCGGCATTGCCGCCAATCATGTACAGCTTCTGATAGTCGGTGAACGCGTTGATCAGGGTGTGCTGGCGGGTGATCAACGGGTGCCGCGTTGCAGTGGCCTGGCGGGTGACGTCCGGCACCCCGGTGATGCTGGCCCAGACGGTTTTTGCCGTGCCGGTGACCGGCACGTAAAAGTGCCGGAAAAACCAGCTTTGGCTCGCCAGCCGATCGAGATTCGGCGTCGGATTCAGCGGGTTGCCATAGGCGCCCACCGCGCTGGTGCCCAGGGACTCGAGCATGACGAACATCACGTTCGGCGTCCCGGCAACGCGATATGGCTGAACGGCTTGCTGGCGATCAAAGTTCAACGTCTGCACATCCGGCCGATCCACGCCCAGATAGCGCGCCACCGCCGGGTAATGCGCACGCACTTGCGCTTCATCGAACTGCGCCTGCCCGGCCTTGAGCGTGTCATACAGAAACAGCACCGGGTTCAGGCCCAGCGCCGCAATCTGGCCATTGCCGGAGAAAAACGCATCGCTCCAGCGCAACGGCACCGGGTTTTCCAGGTTGAGGTTTTCGACGCGGCCAAGCAGCGCCAGCAACACCACGACCAGCCCCACCCCACCGCCCAATACCAGCGAAGTGCGGCGGATCGTCCGAGGTTCCTGCGCCAGCGTCGCCCGCTCCAGGCGCAGCAATCCGTAGAACCACAGCCCCGACACCGCCAGCCAGCCCAGGGCAATCCACAGCACCGGGTAGGTTTCCCAGACCATTTGCTGCGAGATCTGCGCGTCCTCCAGGTAGCGCAAGACCGTGGCGTTGATCCGCACCCCGAGGTAGGCGTAATGGCCAAAGTCGATGATGTACACCAGCCCGACAACGCCCAGCACCAACAGCCAATAGCCCCTTGCCACGCGGCGCAGTAACGCAACGCGCGTCAGGTTCCAGCGCGGCAGCCAGGCCAGCAGCGCCAGCGGCAACATCAGCAGCACGGCCAGACGCAGGTCGAAGCGCAAGCCGATGCCAAGGGTTTCCCGCAGTTGCGGGTTGTCGACAAACTCGCTGATGTCGATTCCGGAGAATCCCAGCACAAACACCAGCCGCAGCAAAGCCAGCAGTAAAAACACCAAACCTGCCGCACCCACGCCATAGCGCAGACGCCGCGATTGCATCCAGCCCATCATTGACCTCAGTGTCCTGATTCAGATTGAAGATGTCGGTACGGCGGGTAGCGGGCGCAGCAGACGCCAGACTTCCCGCACGCACAGCGCGGCGCCGGCCACCAGGCAATAACCCGCCAGCAGCGGATCGATCAGGTAATCCCAATAGTTTTCCGAGGCCTTGAGCCGCAGGGCGAAAGCCAGCGTGCCGAGTGCCAGCATCGCCACGCCGAGGGTGTTGCGCAGCCACAACAGCGCCAGCGCCGTCAGACCGATCAGCACAATCATTGGCCGTGGATTGAAGCCCCAGCGATAAGGATCGACATAGGTCAGCCCCAGAGTTGCCGGGTAAAGCACCGCCGCCAACCCGGCAAACAGCACCAGCACTTGCACACGCCTGACTGTCGGCAACGGCTGAACCACGCCCAGGCGCTGTAGGCTGACCCATGCGAGCAACACCAGCGTGGTGATTGCCAGGTCATCGGTGTAACTGCGCACATACGCCGCCAGCGGCAGATCATTGACCGGGATAAAACCGAGCGCCGCCAACACCGGCAACAGCCACGGGCGCCAGCGTCGGGTCAACGCCAATGCGCTCAGCAGCACAAAACCGAGCAGGATAAAACTCAAATGGGCTTGCCACAGAAACAGCATCACAGGCGCTCCGCCAGCCAGGCATCGTTGAAGCTGACATGTTTGATAAAGGTGTTATTCCACGAGTACACCAGGTGATAGAGGCCGTCCGAGCCACGGCTGAAGTACGGATACTCGTACTCGAAGTCACAGCCTTGCGGTTTGCACACGCGGTAATCGAGATTGCTCAGAAAGCGTTGCTCCAGCGGCAGGCGCCGCGCACCGCTGGAGGCGCGAAAGCCTTCGCCGATGATCGCTTTGTAGGCTTCGGGGGCGAACGGCTGGCCGAGCGGATCGGGCGACTGATCGAGTTCGATGACGCTGCGCCAGTCATTGAGATTGGCATCGGTGCCGTACAGGCTGAGCTTGAAACGCCCGTCCCGCAGGTCATTGAGCGCCACCAGCAAACCGTCGTCCGCCGTGCCCACCGCCGCCAGCGAAGAGTTGGGGTTGGCCGGTTCCAGCGGATAGGGTTCGCTCCAGGTCTGCCCGGCGTCGTCGGTGCGGCTGGCGAGCACGCGGTGGTGGGTGTCGCCGGCATAACGCAACATGGCCACGGCGCGGTGTCCGTCCAGCGGCACAATGGTCGGCTGCAACGAATGCTTGCCACGGCTGATGCGGAATTTGTCGATCACCGCGCCGTCCGCACTCAGGTACAGGTACTCGGCGAACTTGCCCATGAGCTCGTGATACACCGGCAAGCCGATCGAACCGTCGGCATGGAATACCGGCGCGGCGCGCACCAGCGTGCTGATGTTGAAAAACGGCGAGGTCACCAATTGGCGTGGCGTCGACCAGTTGCGCCCGAAGTCATCGGAGACCATCACATTGATCGCGCTGGTGGCCCAGCCACCCACGGACACCGACACGTAAAACATCCACAGCCGTTGGTCCGGTGCCAGCGCGATCACCGGATTACCGAGCTTGCGGATATAGCGCCGGGTGCCGTCGCGGGTCGATTCACGGGTGGCCAGCACGTGTTCGGCGCCCCACTCCGCGGTTTTGGCGTCGTATCGCGCAGTGCGGATCTGCACATCGGCAGCGCCTTCGCGCGAGCCGGCGAACCACACCGCCATCAGGTCACCACCGGGCAGCGCGGTGACCGAAGACGAGTGCACGAAGTCGTCGAGTTCCGAGGACACGAAACGGCTGCTGTACATCGGTTCGGGGGCTTGCAGCCCGGCGTCAACCGGCGGTGTCGCCAGCGCGAACGGTGCCAGCACATGGCTCGGATGACTGCGCCAAGCAGCCAGAAAAATCAGGCCCACGGCCAGGCTGCCGAGTATGAATGTCAAGCGAAAGGACAACGCACGCATAGTGGACTCGCGGCAAGGACAAGAGGATTAACAATTGGCAGACATCCTTGTCAGCGCGCAGCATCGTCGGGCAATTGGCGACGGCGTCCGGTAAGCATCGACAACGGCAAGTTGTCGCGCACCAGAATGCTTTCAAACAGCGCCGCCGCAACATGGATGCAGACCAGCACCAGCAGGCCGTCGGCAGCGGTTTCGTGGACCTGCAACGGCCAGTCGGCGCCCCACAGGGCATCGACTTCTTCCATCGCCCAGCCGCTGAGGCCCAGGGTCGACAATGCCAGCATCATAAGAATCATCACCAGCGCACCGATCGGCGAATGCCCGAGGCGATGTTCCGGCCGCCCGGCGATCAGCGACCGCCCGTGCGCCAACAGGCGCGCCGGCGTCGGCCAGAAGTCCGCCCAACGCGCACTGCGCGGCCCGATGAAGCCCCACACGATCCGTAGCAACAGCCAGCCCATGGCGTAATAGCCAAGCCAGACATGCCAGTCGTCACCCGCCTCATTGAAGAAGTAATTGGCGACGAAGACGCTGGCGATGGACAGGTGAAACAGCCGCACCAGCGGATCCCACAGGCGCAGGGACGCGCTCGGCATCAGCCTTTGATCTCGGTCTTGACCGCTTTGCCGCTGACCGGGTCGTGGTAGATCTCGACTTTGCGCTTGTCCTTGTCGAAACCGTAGATCTCGTAGCAGTTGCCATCAGTGACCTTGAACTTGCTGATCTGGTAACCCTGGGCTTTGAGTTGCGCCTGGAAGGCGTTCTGGTCTTGCCATTGCGAACGCTCGGCGGTGGTGCATTGCGGGCCGGCGACGGCCAAAGGGCTGGCGGCAATCAGGGACAACAGCAGAAGTTTGCGCATGGAAACACTCTCGCTCGATGAGGAAGGCCTCACTGTGCAAAAGCAACCTTAGTGAAAGCTTAGTTGGCAACGAGTGGTTACATCTTTCCCGTCGGCCGGACTGCCACGGCGCCCTGTGCAACGGCATGATGCCGCCCATCAACGCCCCTGTTGCCCACTGAGAACCGCCCATGCGCCTGCTGCTGGTTGAAGACGATCAAGCCCTCGGACAAGGCATTCGTGTTGCCTTGAGCAGCGAGGGCTACACCCTCGACTGGTTGCAGGACGGGGTCAGCGCCCTGCACGCCCTGCACAGTGAAAGCTTCGACCTGCTGTTGCTTGATCTCGGCTTGCCACGGCTTGATGGCCTGGCCCTGCTTCAACAACTGCGCGGTGCACAACAGGACCTGCCGGTGCTGATTCTCACCGCACGCGATGGCACCGCCGAACGCATCGCCGGCCTCGATGCCGGGGCCGACGACTACCTGATCAAACCGTTCGACGTCGATGAATTGAAGGCGCGCATTCGTGCGTTGCTGCGCCGCAGTCAGGGCCGCGCCCAACCGGTGCTGGAACATGCCGGCGTATGCCTTGACCCGGTCAGCCAGCAAGTCACCTGGCAAGGTCTCGAGGTGGTGGTGACACCGATGGAATATCAACTGCTCCATCAACTGATGGCGCGTCCCGGCAAGGTGGTCACCCGCGAGCGCTTGTCCCGGGCGCTATATGGCTGGCAGGACCATGTCGAGAGCAACACCCTGGAAGTGCTGATTCACAACCTGCGCAAGAAGCTTTCGACCGGTCTGATCCGCACCGTGCGCGGCGTCGGTTATGTCGTGGAGCTCAAGTCATGATTTCGATCCGCGCGCGAATTCTGGTCCCCGTACTGATTCTGGTGCTGATCGGCGATGTGCTGATCAGTTGGCTGGTGTTGCGCGACAGCCACCATGAAATCGAAGAAGTCTACGACGCCCAACTGGCGCAGAGTGCGCGCCTGCTGCAAGGCGTACTGGCGCAACGCGCGCCGGGCGACAACGACTGGAAGCGCCTGTATCAGGCCTTCGATGAGGCGATGAGCCGGGTCGGCGATGGCGAAGCGGCGCATCCGTACGAAACGCGGCTGACGTTTCAGGTCTGGCGCAGTGACGGGCAATTGTTGATGCGTTCGGCCGAAGCGCCGGAACTGAATGCGCCGCCGACCACCCTCGGTTCCCATGACCTGATGGAAAACGGCCGCGACTGGTGTGCGTTTCTGCTCAAGGACTCGCAGCAAGGGTTGTTGATCTGGGTCGGCGAGCGCGACGACATTCGTCAGGACCTGATCGAGCGGATTGTCGGCCACACACTATGGCCGAGCGTTATCGGTGTGCCGGCGCTGGCGGCGTTGATCTGGCTGACCATCGGCTGGGGACTGCAACCCTTGCGCAGCATGGCGCAAACCATTCGCGGGCGTGACACCGAAACCCTCAAACCGCTGAACCTGAGCCCCCTGCCCCACGACCTCGAACCGATGCAAACCGCGCTCAACCGCCTGTTGCAACAGATCGACAATCTGCTGGCGCGGGAGCGACGCTTTATCGCCGATGCCGCCCATGAACTGCGCACGCCACTGGCGATCCTGCGCATCCATGCGCAAAACGCGCAGCTCGCCGGCACCTCGCAACAACGCGAGGAGGCGCTGGAATTTCTGGTCAGCGCGGTGGATCGCGCCACGCGGATCGCCAGCCAGCTGCTGACCATGGCGCGGATCGAACCGCGTCTGGCCCATCCGGAAAAAAGCCCCGTGGAACTCACCGCACTGGTGCGCGAGGAGCTTGCCGAACTGGCGCCGCTCGCGCTGGAAAAGGATATAGAACTGATCCTCGACAGCGACCACCACTGCCCGGTCGAAACCGACCCTGTGGCCCTGGCCATTGCCCTGCAGAACCTGGTTACGAACGCGCTGAACTTCGCCCCGCCCGGCAGCGAGGTGCGCGTGCAGGTGCAGCCGCAAGACTCCGGCGCGGTGTACATCAGCGTCGAAGACGCTGGCCCCGGCATCAACGAACTCGACTACGCGCGACTGTTCGAGCGCTTTTATAGTCACGGCCATGCCAACGGCGCCGGGTTGGGCCTGGCGATTGTGCAGATGATCGTCAGCAAGATCGGCAGCACCTTGCAGTTGTACAACCGGCCACAGGGTGGGCTGTGTGCGGAGTTGCGGATCAATGAAGCGTCCATCGGTTGAGCCCGGCCTGTGGCGAGGGAGCACGCTCCCTCGCCACAGGGGTTCAGCGCTATGGGTTTATCCGCTTATTTTTTGCCCGGCAGCACCGAACTCAAGACTTGTTTGGCGGCTTGCACGATGATGCCGGCCTCATCCGGATCGCCCTTGAGCAAGGTCGTGGCGAATTTTTTCGCCTGTTCCAGCTTGATGTGCGGCGGCAGCGGCGGCACGTTCGGGTCGGTCTTGAATTCGATCAGCACCGGCACCTCCGAGGCCAGCGCCTGCTCCCAGGCGGCGGCGACATCTTCGTCACGATCGACAAAAATCCCTTTGAGGCCAATGGAGATGGCGAACAAGTGATACGGCACGTCCGGAATGCTTTGCGACGCCTCGAACTTGGGGTCGCCCTCCATCACCCGCTGCTCCCACGTCACCTGATTGAGGTCCTCGTTGTTGAACACCGCGCAGATCCACTTCGGGCTCGCCCATTGCCGCCAGTATTTGGCAACGGTGATCAGTTCGGCCATGTTGTTCATCTGCATCGCACCGTCGCCCACCAGCGCAATCACCGCGCGCTGCGGGTGGGCGAATTTCGCGGCGATGGCGTAAGGTACGGCGGCGCCCATCGAGGCCAGGCCGCCGGACAGCGAGCACTGCATGCCGCGACGGATTTTCAGGTCGCGGGCGTACCAGTTGGCGCAAGAGCCGGAATCGCTGGTGATGATCGCCTGCTCCGGCAAACGCGGCGACAGCTCATACACCACCCGCTGCGGATTGATCGGATCGGCTTTGGCCATGGCGCGTCTTTCCAGGGTTTTCTCCCAACTGCCGCGCCAGCCCTCGATCTTCTTGCGCCATTTATTTGAGGTCTTCTGTTCAAGCAGCGGCAACAACGCCGCCAGGGTTTCCGCCGAATCCCCGAGCAGATTGACCTCCATCGGGTAGCGCAGGCTGAGCATGTCGGGCTGCAAGTCGATCTGCACGCCGCGCGCCTGACCTTCCTTGGGCAAAAATTCCGAGTACGGGAAACCCGAACCGATCATCAGCAAGGTGTCGCACTCGCTCATCATTTTGTAGCTCGGCTCGGTACCGAGCAGGCCGATGCTGCCGGTGACCCAAGGCAAATCGTCCGGCAACGCGGCTTTGCCCAGCAGTGCCTTGGCAACCCCGGCACCGAGTTTTTCGGCCACGGCGATGACCTCATCGGTCGCCTGCAACGCGCCGGCGCCGACCAGAATTGCGACCTTGTCCCCGGCGTTCAACACCTCGGCGGCACGCTGCAAGTCAGCCTCGTAAGGCAAGACTTTCGGCTTGCTGTAGCCGACACCGGAATGCGCGGTGCCGTGTGCGCGGGCCGGTGCTTCGTATTCGAGTTGCTGCAAATCGTTGGGCAGGATGATCGCCGTCACACGGCGTTCGCCCACTGCCGTGCGCACCGCCCGGTCGAGCAAATGCCGCACTTGCGAAGGCGCCGATGCCTGCTGCACAAATGCCCCGGCGACGTCCTTGAACATCGACACCAGGTCGAGTTCCTGTTGGTAGTGACTGCCAAGCGCCGTGCGCGCCTGCTGACCGACGATTGCCAGCACGGGCATATGGTCCATGCGCGCGTCATACAATCCGGTGATCAGGTGCGAGGCACCCGGACCGGAAGTGGCGATGCACACACCCAGCTCACCCGTGAACTTGGCATGGGCCGAGGCCATGAACGCGGCCATTTCTTCATGCCGCGCCTGCACGAATTCGATTTTCCCCTTGGCCCGGGCAAGCGCGCCGAACACGCCGTTGATGCCGTCCCCCGGATAACCAAAAATCCGCGTGACGCCCCATTGGCTGAGCCGCTCAACCAGAAAATCTCCCACTGCCATCGACATCTCGATCCTCGCGTTTCTCCGATGCATAAGCCTGTTCCGGCAGAACATTGGCCGGAAGGTGTAAAGGTCTGGACAGTGTTGTCGGCGGCGAAGTTTCGATGGATTTGCCAGTGATCAGACCCGGGCGAGCAGTGCCACCCAGGATTTTTCGGGGCCAGGGTAAGCTGCCAGATCGGTGGCGAGGCCATTCCCGAGCAGGTTCGCGAAGACGCCGGAAGCGCCATCACAGCACCAAGAAAGCCTGCACGACTGGCCGCTGATGAAGGGCCGCTAAAGAAACTCGCTCAAGGACACGAATTCAGTCAAAGTGCCGCTCGCCCATAAAACGCATCAAGGAAGAAAGCAACCATGAAAACAGCGCTCGGCGCCCTGCTACTGACCTGCCTGATCCCCCACGCACTCGCTGACGATCATCCTGTCGGCTTTCAGTCCGCCACGCTGACGGACCCGCGTCATCAGCGTTCACTGGAGATGGTTGTCTGGTATCCCGCCGCGGCCACTACTGCGGCCACCCGACTGTTCGGCGACAACCCGGTATTCGTCGGCGCCCCGGCCGTGCCCGACGCGCCACCGGCCGGCGGCAAGCATCCCTTGGTGGTGCTCTCCCACGGCTACGGCGGCAACTGGATCAACCAGACCTGGCTGGCCAGCGCACTCGCCCATCAGGGTTACATCGTGGCGGCGGTCAATCATCCCGGCACAACCAGCCGCGACCGCAGCCCGCAAGCGGCGGCACAGTTGTGGCAACGTCCGGTCGATTTGAGCCGGGCCATCGACGCCGTCGCGGCGCAGCCGGAAAAGTTTGGCGCGGTCGCGCAGGCTCGAATTGCCGTGGTGGGACACTCTCTCGGCGGCTGGACCGCCATGGAAGTCGCCGGAGCGCGGTTCGACCCCGAGCGTTTTGCCGCAGACTGCAAGGTCCATCCGCAGTTGGCCAGTTGCACCGTTTACCAACAGATGAACCCCGCCAGCACTGAGGACTCAAAGGCGCGGCTGGCGACGGACTTGCGCGACAAACGCGTCACTGCCGTGGTGTCCCTCGACCTGGGGCTGTCACGGGGCATGACCGATGCAAGTCTGGCGGCGCTGGCGGTACCGACACTGGTGATTGCTGCCGGCGTGCCGTCACCAGAGCTGCCTGCTCGGCTGGAGTCTGCCGACCTTGCCAAACGCCTGCCGGCAAAATCTTCGCGTTACGTGGAAATCAGCGACGCCAGCCATTTCAGTTTTATGGCGGTGTGCAAACCTGGCGCGGTGGCGCTGCTTGAGGATGACGTGCCGGGTGATGGCATTATCTGCGGCGATGGCAACGATCGCCCCCGCGAGGTGATCCAGCGACAGGTGATCTCGTTGATCAGTGAATTCCTGGCCCAGTCACCCGACAGCTGAAACCTTCCCCTGATTCACAAGGAGCCAAAACCCGCATGCTGACGCCCTCCCCCCAGACCTTTCGCGGCAGTTGCCTGTGCGGCGCGGTCCATTACCAGATCCGCTCGCGGCCCAAAGCGCTGTCTCATTGTCATTGCCGCCAGTGCCGCAAAAGCCACGGAGCGGCATTTGCCAGTTATGGCAGCGTGTTGCGCGAGAATCTGCAAGTGGTACAGGGCGTCGAAGCGATCAAGTCCTATCAGTCTTCCGAAGCGGTCTCGCGCCAGTTCTGTTTGCACTGCGGCTCGTCGCTGTTCTGGTCGCGCCAGCAGGGTGAGTTCGCCGACTGGATCTCGGTCGCGCTGGGGACGCTGGACACGACGTTCACCACGGAAAAACAGAAGCATGTCGAGGTGACGTCGAAGGCGCCGTGGTTTGACATCAAGGATCAATGGCCACAGCAGCCGTAAGCCTTGATCAAACCTGTCTATTATCGATAACTTCCGCCCGCCAACGATGAGGCCCCCACATGAGCAAAGCCCCCTACGTTCCGCCGCAAGTCTGGACAAACGAAGCCCCGTCCGGCGGCCAGTTCGCCAGCATCAACCGCCCGATTGCCGGGCCGACCCACGACAAGACCTTGCCCGTCGGCAAACATCCGTTGCAGCTGTATTCACTGGCCACGCCCAACGGCGTCAAGGTGACCATCCTGTTGGAGGAGCTGCTGGCACTGGGGCACAGCGCGGCCGAATACGACGCGTGGCTGATCCGCATCGGCGAAGGCGATCAATTTTCCAGCGGCTTTGTCGAGATCAATCCGAATTCGAAAATCCCGGCGCTGCTCGACCGCAGCGTTGAACCGCCGATCCGCGTATTCGAGTCCGGCTCGATCCTGCTGTATCTGGCGGAAAAGTTCGGCGCCTTCCTGCCCAAGGACCCGGCAGGCCGCACCGAAACCCTCAACTGGCTGTTCTGGCAGATGGGCTCGGCGCCCTATCTGGGCGGCGGTTTCGGGCATTTCTATGCCTACGCGCCGGAGAAAATGGAGTACCCGATCAACCGCTTCACCATGGAAGCCAAGCGTCAGCTGGATGTACTCGACCGCCGTTTGGCCGAAAGCCCTTATCTGGCCGGCGACAGCTACACCATCGCCGACATCGCCGTCTGGCCGTGGTACGGGCAACTGGTGCGGAACAATGTCTATTCGGCGGCGGAATTCCTTGCGGCGCATGAGTACACCCATGTGCAACGCTGGGCAGAAGACATCGCCAAGCGGCCGGCAGTGATGCGTGGGCAACGGGTCAACCGTACCTGGGGCGATGAAGCGTCGCAGGTGCCGGAGCGGCATCAGGCCAGCGACCTCGACTGAGCCACACGACTCGTCCATCGGTTACAACACCTAGTGGGAACTCCCATCAACAACTGTGGCAATCCGCGCAGCGACATGCTGACCGCCAGATACACGTTCTGAATCCGAACGTGTCGTGCAACCGCCGCACATTCGCCTTGGCGGCCATTGGTCATGGCCGCCAATAAGCGATAGTCTCTGTTTCGACCTCCTTTAAAAGCACCGTGCCATGACCGACTCTGCCTTCTCATCCGACGTTGAAGCGATCAGCAGCATCGACGCGGTGCCCATGATCCTGAGCATGGTCAAGCACCTGACCGGGATGCGCTTCGCCGCCGTGGCGCGCGTCACTGACAAAAACTGGGTGGCCTGCGCGGTGGACGACTCCATCAATTTCGGCCTCAAACCCGGTGGCGAACTGGTGCTGGAGTCGACCATTTGTCACGAAATCCGCCAGCACCAGCAACCGGTGATTTTCGGCCAGGCCAGCACGCATCCGGTTTTTTCCCAGCACCACACACCAAAAACCTATGGACTGGAGAGCTACATCTCCATTCCCATCGTCAAAGCCAACGGTGAATTTTTCGGCACGCTGTGTGCCATCGACTCCGTACCGGCGAACCTCGACGAACCGGCCATTGCCAAAACGCTGACCCTTTTCGCCCAGTTGATTGCGATCAACCTCGACACGCAAAAGCGACTTGAGGCGACCAAGGTCGAGCTGAACAACGCCAACGAACTGGGGCGCCTGCGCGAACAGTTCATCGCGGTGCTCGGGCATGACCTGCGCACGCCGCTGAGCGCGATTCGCATGAGTGCCGACTTGCTGGAAACCAGGACCGAAGAAAAACGTTCGCTGAATCTGATAGCGGCGATCCGCAACAGCTCGACGCGCATGGGCGTGCTGATCGAGAACATCCTCGATTTTGCCCGCGGCCGGCTCGGTGGCGGGATTCCGGTACAGCGCGTCCTGGTGGATGACTTGCAGCAGACCCTGCAACAGACCCTTGCCGAGGTGCAGGCATCTCATCCCCTCGCCATCTTCGAGTCGACGCTGAACCTGCCGGCAGGTGTTCATTGCGATGCCTTGCGCATCAGTCAGTTACTGTCGAACCTGCTCGGCAATGCCGTGACGCACGGTTCGACCGCCACGCCGATCGTCCTCAAGGCTTATGCGCAGAACGACGAGATCGTGATCTCGCTGACCAATCAGGGGGTGCCGATACCCGCCGCCCTGATGCCGCTGCTGTTCGAACCGTTTTCGCGATCCGAAGCCGGGCAACGCGGCGAAGGCCTCGGATTGGGGCTGTATATCGCGTCGCAGATTGCCACGGCGCACAACGGGACGTTGCAGGTCAGCTCGACACTCGACGCGGGAACCTGCTTCGTGGCGCGATTCCCGGCGCGCTTCAAGTGGGCCTGAACCGCCGTCCGCACTTACGCCGTCTGGCGGCGCATGGTCAGAATCACCGCACCAAAACCAATGAACGTCGTGCCCACCACCCGGCTGACCCAACGCGACAGCGCCGGTCGGGTCAGCACGCCTTTGGCCCGCGAGGCCAATGCGGCGTAGACACTCAGCGACGACACCGACAACGCCATGAAGATGGCGGTCAGAATCAGAAATTGCGGTAGCAGCGCCGCGTTCTGATCAATGAACTGTGGGAACAACGCGGTGAAAAACATCGTGGCCTTGGGGTTGGTCACGGCGGTCAGGAAAGCCGATTTGTAGAGTTTGCCGCGGGTCGGCCGAGCCTTGCCGGCCTCGCCTTCAATGCCCTGCGCCAGCATCGGGCCCTTTTTGAGCAGTTGCTTGACCCCGAGATAGAACAGGTAACCGGCGCCGATGAACTTCACTGCGTTGAACAGCATTTCCGAGCTGGCCAACAGCGCGCCCAACCCGAGCATCGCCGCTGCCGACAGGCAGAACAGACCGCTGGCATTGCCCAGCGAAGACCAGATGGTGCTGCGCTGTCCATGCGCCAGGCTGTTGTTGATTGCCATCAACGTCGCGGGACCTGGGCTGGCGATGGCAATCGCAGCGACCAGGGTGAAGGCCAGAATCGAGTGAGAATCCATTTTCAATGCTCGTAACAAGTGGGTGGCGGCATGTTACCTCAGGCAAACCCGCTGGCAAAAAAAAAGCCCCGCGACCGAATGAAGGCACGGGGCAAAAAATTGGTTGGTTGCGGCCAACCAAAGGAGCTCTGTCAAAAACGTCGATCGGGCGGAATCAGATGCAGTCCTGAGCGGCCCGTTCAAAACTCGAAGGCAGGAAGTTCGAAGCCAGCAAGTGGCGTTCATAAATGAACACCTTGCCGCCGTTGCCGGCCTTGTAGGCCTCCAGCACGTTGTCCGCCGAAACCTTGCTCGGCACTACGATGCGGTAGCTGCGCTGGGTCTGCGAAACGGTCGGGCTGAGCGCACTGCCTCGCAGTTTCGGCACGACGCAATCGGCGTATTGCGCAGGCGTCTTGCCGGTCTGCAGGGTCAGGGTCGGGTCGTTCGGCGCCGAGGCGCAACCGGCGAGCAGCAACGAAGAAACCGCCAGGGCCGGAACAAATAAAGAGCGCATGGGTGTAATCCTGAAAATAAAGTGTCGGTTCAACCGGCAACGGTGCAGCGCCACCGCGCCGCCATTGCCATTTATGGTTTGCGGTTCAGCTCGAAGCCACCAGCGCCTTGAGTGATGCATCGAATTGTTTCAACGCATTGAGTTGCAGGTCTCGCTGCTTCTCGATCTGCGCGGCGATCTGCGGCGGCGCCTGGTGATGCACCCAGGCCGAGGGCAGTTGTTTTTCCAAGGCGCCTTCAGCCTTGCCGATGTATTGCAGGTCGGCGTCATAGAAGCGTGCGGTAAAACGCGCCTCGACCAGGCTGTTGCGTTGGGTCATCAAGCGGTTGAAGGTGTCGAGCTTCACCACGATGTCCGGATGGGCCTGAACCAGCTCATCGAGGCTGTCGTAGACGGTCACTGACAGAAACTGTTGCTGCAACGAGTTCACCAGCCAGTCAATCGCCAGTTCCGGGTCGGAGCTATCGACGAACGCTTCACGAATCCGCGAGTCCAGCGCACCCTTGGCGCCGTTGAGCGCCATGTCGTGGTAGCGCTCGAGGTATTGCAGATTGTCCAGGGTGTTCTCGCTGTACAGTACGCCCACGGTTTGCGAGTGCTGCAACGTGGCGCTGCTGCCGGTGATGGACTGCAAGTGACATGACCGGCCGTCGTCTGCGAACGCTGGTGCAGCGGCAACAGCTCCGCCCGTCAGCAGGGCGACCAAAACCAGTCGGGTCAATGTGTTCATCGCGCAAATTCCTTGAGCGGCGTGTTCGATGGGGGTGATTTTCCGCCCATTGCCGACAAAGCAAAACTTGCGTTTCGTGATGGTCACTATTACTTCTAGCAATAGTTGCGCGCCGTGCAGACTGATCCACACTCACTACAACTAGAAAAAGATGCATGAGGAACCCTCTTTGAGAACGTTTGACCTGATCCGAGACGCCGTATTACCCGACTTTCGCGAGCGTGTGGCCGAATACCTGGTCCAGTACGAAAGCGTCCTGCTGGACAAGACCGTCGCCGACCCGCAGCTTATTCAGGACACCGCCAATCAATTGCGCGGCTACTTGCGCGGCCTGAACACCACGCGAGTGCTGGGCATGGCGTATTGGGAAGAACTGGATCGGCGGGTGGTGGACACCTGGCTCGCGCCCAAGTCATGAGCGAGCGGTGCGTGTGGCCGCGACCGCACGCGCCACCCCACCTGCCAAAACGGCCTCGAACGCTTACAATCGCCCGTCTATTCGCCCATCAGACAGGCTCGTCCAGAAATGCCGCTCGACCCACCAACGATGTTGACCCTCTCCACTGCCCTGGCAGCGGCGGCAGCGCTGTATATGGCGATCGAGTGGCGCAGCATCCGTGAACCTTCCCTGTTGTTCTGGAGCGCCGGGTTCGCCACGATTACCGTGGGTTCCACTCTGGCCCTGCTGCGCAGCAACGGCCTTTTGCTGATCGGCATCTGGTTCGCCAACGGCCTGCTGGTGACCGCGCATTTCCTGTTCCTGCTCGGCGTCGCACGCTTCACCCAGACGCGGCTGTCACGCACCTGGTCGCTGATCTTCGTCGCCTGGCTGGTCATGTTGTTACTGCCGGAGGGGCCGCTATGGTCAAAGGTCATGCTCGCGGCCAACTCGCTGCTGGTGGCGCTCTCGACCCTCAAGGCCAGTTTTCTCCTGCGCCCCCACGGCAAATCACTGAGCGTTGGCGCGGTGCAACTGCGTTACGTGCTGCTGGCTCACGGGATTTTCTATGTCGCCAAGGCGTTGACCGTGGTGATCCCCGGCACGCTGATCGATCTGGCGGCGTTTCGCGGCGAGATCATCCAGATTTCGCTGGTCGAAGGCACGATGGCGATCATGTTGATCGCTCTGTCGATGACCGGCACCGAGCGCTACCGCCGGGAAAAACAGATCGCCCGGCTGGCCGAGCGCGATCCGCTGACCGCCCTGTACAACCGCCGCGCCCTTGAAAAACGCGCACCGCGCCTGCTGACGCAAGCCTCGCCCGAATGCCCCGGCGCCCTGCTGCTGATCGACATCGACAACTTCAAACTGGTCAACGACCAGTACGGCCACACCGCCGGCGACCGATTGCTGATCGCCTTGAGCGAGATGATCCGCTCGCTGCTGCCACGCCATGCGCTGACGGCGCGACTGGGCGGCGACGAGTTCGTCATTTTGCTAAATGATGCTTCCGGCGAACGCGTCGTCGAACTGGGCAACGCCCTGCGTGAACAGTTTCTCGGCATGACTTCACAGACTTTCCCCACGCCCGCGGCGGTCACGCTGAGCATCGGCGCCAACCTGTTCGAACAGCCACCCGCCAGCCTTACCGCGCTGATCGAACAAGGCGACGCCGCACTCTACGAATCCAAACGCGGCGGGCGCAATCGCCTGCGCCTGACCGGGCTTCCCACTCCAGGATGAGCAATCCCATGTCTGAACTCGACACCCCCCTGCAAGACCTCGCGGCCCCCGAAGGCGTCTGCTACGGCTGCGGTGACCGCAATCCCCACGGCCTGCACATCAAAAGCCGCTGGCATGCAGACGGTGTGCACGTGCTCGCCGAACATGTGCCGGACGCCAGATACTGCGGCTGGCCGGACCTGGTCTACGGCGGATTGATTGCGATGCTGGTCGACTGCCATTCCAACTGGACGGCGATGGCCTACCACTACCGCACGGAAAACCGCGAACCCGGAAGCCTGCCGCGCATCGACTGCGTGACCGGCAACCTCGGCATCAAATTCATCAAGCCGACACCGATGGGCGTACCGCTGAGTTTGCGAGCGAAAGTCGAGGGTGACGTCGGGCGCAAGACCCGGGTGATATGCGAGGTGTATGCGGGGGATGTGCTGACTGCGGTGGGCGACTCGGTGTTTGTACGGGTGGATACGGGGGCATTGGCCAACGCGGCGCACGGTCGATAAAAGCTGGCGAAACCTGCCGGGATTGGCGAACCGTCCACAGCAGGCGTCGTCAACTACACAACGCTCGCGATCGGCGAGCGTCATTTAAGAAAACGTGGGAGAACAGCAACCACGGCGTGACCGCTTGTTGAACCCAATCAGACTTCAGGCGATCAGTTAAGCCGCAAACCTGTGCCGAGCTGGCAAGCTCCTCGTCACAGGTTTTCTGCTCAAGCCTGGATGACAACTGTCATCCAGTTAGACCTGCCACATTCGCCCGCGCCGAATGCAGCTTCTTGTAGCTCTCGATCAAACGCAAATGCCGATCCAGCCCTTCCAGCTTCATGCTGGTCGGCGTCAACCCGTAGAACCGCACGCTGCCGTTGACCGAACCAATCGCTGCGTCCATGCGCTCATCACCGAACATGCGGCGGAAGTTGGCTTCGTAGTCTTCCAGCTGCAGATCCTCGTCCAGTTCCATCTCCAGCACGACGTTGACGGCTTGATAGAACAAGCCGCGTTCGACGGTGTTGTCGTTGTACTGCAGGAAGGCTTCGACCAGATCCTTGGCCTGTTCGAACTTCTGCAGGGCGAGGTAGATCAGCAGGCGCAGTTCGAGGATGGTCAGTTTGCCCCACGGCGTGTTGTCGTCGAACTCGATGCCGATCAGGGTGGTGATGTCGGTGTAATCGTCCTGTTCGCTGTTTTCCAGGCCTTGGGCGAGGTTGCGCAGGCCGACTTTGCTCAGGTTGTGCAGGTTGAGGATGTCGGCGCGAAATTGCAGGGCTTTGTTGGTGTTGTCCCAGATCAGGTCTTCGACCGGGTAGATCTCCGAGTAGTCCGGCACCAGAATGCGGCAGGCCTTGGCACCGATGTGCTCGTAGACGGCCATGTAGACTTCCTTGCCCATGTCTTCGAGGATACCGAAGAGGGTCGCGGCTTCTTCGGCGTTGGTGTTTTCGCCATCGCCTGAGAAGTCCCACTCGACGAATTCGAAGTCCGGTTTAGCACTGAAGAAGCGCCACGACACCACACCGCTGGAGTCGATGAAGTGCTCGACGAAGTTGTTCGGCTCGGTCACGGCCTGCCCGGAGAAGGTCGGCTGCGGCAAGTCGTTCAAACCTTCGAAACTGCGGCCCTGCAGCAACTCGGTCAGGCTGCGTTCCAGCGCCACTTCCAGGCTCGGATGCGCGCCGAACGAGGCAAACACGCCGCCGGTGCGCGGGTTCATCAGGGTCACGCACATCACCGGGAACTCACCGCCCAGCGACGCATCCTTGACCAGCACCGGGAAGCCCTGCTCTTCCAGGCCCTTGATGCCGGCGAGGATGCTCGGGTATTTCTCCAGCACTTCCTGCGGCACATCCGGCAGGGCCATTTCGCCTTCAAGGATTTCGCGCTTGACCGCGCGCTCAAAGATTTCCGACAGGCACTGCACCTGTGCTTCGGCAAGGGTGTTGCCAGCGCTCATGCCGTTGCTGAGGTAGAGGTTTTCGATGAGGTTGGACGGGAAGTACACCACTTCATTGTCCGACTGACGCACAAACGGCAGCGAGCAGATGCCACGCTGGGTGTTGCCTGAGTTGGTGTCGTACAGGTGCGAACCGCGCAACTCGCCATCGCGGTTGTAAATCTTCAGGGTGTATTCGTCGAGGATTTCGGCCGGTAGCTCGTCTTGCGGGCCGGGCTTGAACCATTGCTCGTCCGGGTAATGCACGAACTCGGCATTGGCGATCTCTTCGCCCCAGAACTGGTCGTTGTAGAAGAAGTTGCAGTTCAAGCGCTCGATGAATTCGCCCAGTGCCGACGCCAGGGCGCCTTCCTTGGTCGCGCCCTTGCCGTTGGTGAAGCACATCGGCGAATGCGCATCGCGGATATGCAGCGACCAGACATTGGGCACGATGTTGCGCCACGAGGCGATTTCAATCTTCATGCCCAGGTCGGCGAGGATGCCCGACATGTTGGCGATGGTCTGTTCCAGCGGCAGGTCCTTGCCGGCAATGCAGGTGCCGGCCTCGGAGCCCGCATGCGGCATCAGCAAGGCCTGGGCATCGGCGTCGAGGTTTTCGACTTCCTCGATCACGAACTCGGGGCCGGTCTGCACGACCTTCTTCACTGTGCAGCGGTCGATCGACCGCAGAATGCCCAGACGATCCTTCTCGGAGATGTCTGCCGGCAACTCGACCTGGATCTTGAAGATCTGGTTGTAGCGGTTTTCCGGGTCGACGATGTTGTTCTGCGACAGGCGAATGTTTTCGGTGGGGATGTTGCGCGTGTCGCAGTACAACTTCACGAAGTAAGCCGCGCACAACGCCGACGACGCCAGAAAGTAGTCGAACGGCCCCGGTGCCGAGCCATCGCCCTTATAGCGAATGGGCTGATCAGCGATCACCGTGAAGTCGTCGAACTTGGCTTCAAGTCGAAGGTTGTCGAGAAAATTGACCTTGATTTCCATGCGGGATTACCAGAATACGGCTAAACGAATGGCCGCCATTATCCGGTTTTTACGCGGGAAGTCTTGTGCTTTCGGGAATCGCCGCTGATCGGCAAGCCGCTGTTGAAGAGGCAAATTGCGCCGTCTTCACTACGCTTTTGAGGACAGTGCGTAGAAGAGTCGGAACATTGCGTGCGCGCCATTGTTCTAGATTCAGAAGACTGCGGATCAAGGACGAGCACATGGATATTTCCAGTTATGCGGCGCCCCTTCCACCCCGGCAAAACGCCGTGACCCGGCGCCTGGCCATCGCTGTCGGCGCGCTGTTCGTCGCCGGCGTGATCGCCGCGAGCGTTGCCTTGCTCGGCATCGCCAATCGTCTCGACACCGAAGAAATCAGCAAAACCCGGTTTTACTCGGCCCGCGCCCTGGAAAACCGCATGACCGCGTCGAAGAACTACATCTCCAGTTACGCCAACTGGACCACCGCCTATGAACATCTGAGCAACCCGGTGGATATCAACTGGGCGTTCACTGAGCAGAACGTCGGCAAAACCCTGTTCACCAATGACGGCTATGACGGCGTGTTCGTCCTCGACCGCGAGCGTACCCGGTATGCGGTGGTGCGCGGCCAATTGCTCGACAGCGACGTCTCCGAATTTCTGCAAATCCCCGCCGCAACGCTGGTCGAACAGGTGCAGGGCCAGAGCGACTTGAGCATTCCCGTCAGCGTTTACTCGTTGTTCGAAGGCTGGCCGGCGCTGGTGTCGGCGGCGGCGATCATTCCCAATGATGCGCGGCCGTTGGGCGATCCACGGAAAACCTCGGTGTTGGTGTTTGTCGACAAACTCACCCCGACCAAACTGCGCGCGCTCGGCAGCGGCTATGGCTTGAGCAATCTGACCCTCGCCCCGGATGAAACGCTGGCCCGCGACCGGCCCAGGGTGGCGCTGGACAACACCGGTTACAGCCTTATCGCCGATCTGGAGCAACCCGGTCAGCGCTTGTTGTGGTCATTGTTGCCCCCCCTCGGCGTAACCATGCTGGTGCTGATGCTGCTCACCGCGTATTTCTTTCGCCATGCGTTGCGCTCCTCGCAATATGTCGACCAAAGCTTTGCCGTGATGCAAGCCTCGAACCTCGCACTGGAAAGCGCCAATCGCGGACTGGAAGCCAGTGAGGAACGTTTTCGGGCGGTGGCGGAAGCCGCGTCGGACTGGATCTGGGAAGTCGACCGGGCGCTGTCGCTGACTTATCTATCGGCGCGGTTCAGCGAAGTGACCGGTTATCCGCAGGATTTTTGGCTAGGCCAGGACATCGGCCAACTGCTGTTCTGCGACACCACTCCGCTGGAACTGTGGCTGCGGGCACTGACCGAGCAAACCAATACCAGCGACCTGCGTTGCACCTACCGCGATCACTCCGGCGAGCAACGTCATTGCCGACTTTCCGCACGGCCGATCTTCGACCAGCACGCCGTTGTCGGGTATCGCGGCACTGCCAGTGACATCACTGACGAAGTGGCCGCCCATGCGCAGATCCAGCACCTGTCCCTGCACGATGCGCTGACCGGCCTGCCCAACCGCAACAAACTGGCGCGCTATCTGGATGACGCGCTGCTGCTCAAGGAGCACGCCCCGGCCCTGTCGCTGCTGATGATCGACCTCGACAACTTCAAGCCGATCAACGATTCACTTGGTCATCCGGCGGGCGACGCCGTGCTGCAAGAGGTCGCCACGCGTCTGCGCGAAAGCACCCGCGACAATGACATCGTCGCAAGGCTCGGTGGCGACGAGTTCGTCGTGGTGCTCAACGGCATGGACAGCCACGCTGAAATCGACAAATTCTGCACGCGCCTGATCGGCAGCCTGCATCAACCGGTGGTCTTCGAGCACCATCCGCTGCACATCGGCGCCAGCATCGGCATCGCCCTCAGCCGTCGCCACGGATACGTGCCCGGCGACCTGATCCGCTACGCCGACATCGCTCTGTATCAGGCCAAGTCCGAGGGCAAGAACACCTGGTGTTATTTCGAAGCGCACATGAGCGACCAGATCCAGACCCGCCGGCAAATGGAAAATGACCTGCGCCATGCGCTCAAACACAACGAGTTCGTCCTGCACTATCAGCCGCGCTACAAGGTCGACGGCAAGCAGATCGTCTCGGTCGAGGCACTGGTGCGCTGGCAGCACCCGACTCAGGGGTTGCTCGGACCGGATGTGTTTATTGCCCTGGCGGAACAGACCGATCTGATCGTCCCGCTTGGCCGCTGGGTCTTGCGCGAAGCCTGCGAAACCGCGCTGGCCTGGCCGCCGGACATTCTGCTGTCGGTCAACCTGTCGCCGGCGCAATTTGCCGTCAGCGACGTGGTCGAGGATGTCCGCGAAATACTGGTCGAAACCCGCTTCCCGGCCAGTCGCCTGGAACTGGAGATCACCGAAAACGTGATGCTCAACGACACCGACTGCGCGTTGACCACCATGAATGCGCTCAAGGAACTGGGCGTGCGCCTGAACATGGACGATTTCGGCACCGGCTACTCATCCCTCGGCTATCTGCGCGCCTATCCGTTCGACGGAATCAAGATCGACAAGCGTTTCATTGCCTCGATCAGCAGCGGTGCCAACGATCGCGCAGTGGTACAGGCGATCATCGGCCTGGGCAAAGCCATGGGCCTGACGGTGACCGCCGAAGGCGTCGAGACCGAGGAACAACTGGCGATACTCGGCAAGGATCAATGCAATGAAGTGCAGGGTTACTTCATGAGCCGGCCGATCGACAAAGTGGCGTTTGCGCAGCTGTTGCAAATGTCCAGAACAGACCAGCCAGCCCACAAAAAAGGCCGCGTCACCTGAGCGGCCACTCACTGTGTCTGTCGAATAACGCAGACCCTGCAGGTGTGCGCTCAACCCTCTGTGCGCGGCGTATTGCGAGTGAACACGCTACCGGCATCACGCACCAGTTGCCGCCACTCGGCACTGGTGATCAGGCCCTGCTCCTCCATTTCATCGGCTGCCTTGAGCAACTCGTCGTACTGCTGCTCCGGGTCGAGGCGCATTTGCGCCTGTGTCGCCAGTTTGCGCCATGCCGCGAGGGATGCCTGTTTTTGCTGATTGAACATAAACGTGTTCTCGTGAAGGACTCCCTTGGTAGAAAGACGCGAGATCACCGAGGTTCAGCGCGGGCGACGGATGGAAGCGCTGCCGGACAAATTCTCTGCGCCACGCGCTTCAAGCAACATCGCGCCCGAGGGTTTTGAAGTCTTTGTGGCGAATTCCGCCTACCGACTGATTACAGGCAATTGGCCAATCCATGTGATCCGATGCGAGAATCTGCCGGATCCTGCCATGCGGCAAAATCATCACGATGACGCAAGGAACGCCTGTGCATTTTTTTAAAAAACTCTTCGCCTCACGGAAAACACCGGTCACTGAATCTGCTCCAGCACTGGAACATACAGAGGAACCCTACGAAACCTTCTCTTATGACGACCTGAGCGAGGCAGAAAAGGCCAACCTGGCCCTGCGAGAGGCCAGTCAGAAATGCCTGGACCGGCACTGGAACAGCGTCGGCGTCAGTGAAAGCGATGTCCTGGGCTACGCGATCAGCCCGAGTTTGATGGGCGGCCCGGACTGGCCATCGACCCGTCAGGCGTATCGTGTGGTGCGTCGTGCCGATTCGATCATCCTCGCTACCGAAGGCATGTCGGACCCGTTCGACGGTGTCGAAGGCCTGGGCAACGGTTTTGAAATGGAATTGTTCATCGAAACCGCAGATATTCCCGAACATGCGCGCGGTGCCACGGGCGACGTTTATCCACTGACACGCAGCTGGGCTTTCGAATTGTTGAAACACCTGGCCAGAGAAGTGGCGCACGCCGGTGGACTTACCCACCGGCTGGAGAAATACGGCTCGATGTCATTCGAAATTCCGGGCTTCAGTCAATCGGACTACATGTGCGATCAGTTGCCAGCCCGCTTCGTCACCGAGGACGACATGACCGGCATGCTGCTCGGCGCGCCGCAAGCGGATTTCTCCACACAAATCGATGACATGCCGTTATCGCCCGTCAAGCTGGTCAGTGTGATGTTGATCACCGCCGCGGAGCTGGAGTACATCCGGGCGGGCGGACAAAATGCTCGCAATGACCTGATCGACCGATTGAAGGCGGCGGGCATCGGACACGTCAGCAGCCTGACCCGCGCCAGCGTTGTCTGAGCCAATGCGCCACTTGACCGCCGGCAAGTGGCCTCCCTCTCAGTAGGGTTCTGCGACCCGCCGGTATGGATAGTTCGGTTCTTCGTAGTTGCCCGGTTTCTGCCGTTTGGGCAGCGTCACCTTCTCGCGCTTCACGTCTTCATACGGAATGCGACTGAGCAGATCGGTGATGATGTTCAGGCGTGCCCGGCGCTTGTCGTTGGAATCGGCGACCAGCCACGGTGCGTGTTCGGTGTCGGAGCGCTTGAACATTTCGTCCCGCGCTCGTGAGTAGTCGTACCAGCGGCTGTAGGACTTGAGATCCATTGGGGTCAGTTTCCAGATCTTGCGCCCGTCGTTGATCCGCGCCTCAAGCCGGCGGGTCTGTTCTTCGGGGCTGACTTCCAGCCAGTACTTGAGCAGGATCACGCCAGACTGGACGATCGTGTGCTCCACCCACGGGATGGAGTTGAGGAACTTGTCGGCCTGTTCCTCGGTGCAGAAACCCATTACCCGCTCGACGCCGGCGCGGTTGTACCAGCTGCGATCAAAAATCACCACTTCGCCACCCGCCGGTAAATGCGGCAGGTAACGCTGCACGTGCATCTGGCTCTTTTCACGGTCGGTCGGCGCGGGCAGCGCCACCACACGAAAGACCCGCGGGCTGACGCGCTCGGTGATCGCCTTGATCACCCCGCCCTTGCCGGCGCCGTCGCGGCCTTCAAACACGATGCAGACCTTGGCGCCGCTGGCAATGACCCACTCCTGCAACTTGACCAGTTCGACGTGCAGCTTGCGCAACTGCGCAAGGTAGTCCTTGTTGTTCAACTTCGGACGTTCAGATGCCTTGGCGGCCTTCTTTTTGTCTTTTGCCATGACCGAGCCCTCATGAAACACGACCGCAATGAAATGTTGATTGACCGGGCAATCCAGACACGTGAGGTTAGTTCATGACCGGCCGTTTGCCATGGCCTGGCAAAAAAGCACAGTCGCCATGTGTTTCCCTGGATCTTTCTTGCGTCGCACTGTTCATTGCCCGTTCCCCTCTGCCTGGAGTTTTCTCGATGTCCGCGTCCAAATCCCTGCCCGCCGCCCTGCTGGGCCTCGCCCTCGCCTGCCCGGCACTGGCCGAGACTCAAGGTCTGGAACTGGGGCAAGTGCTGATTTCGGCGCAGGATCAAAACGCTGCGGACGCTTCGATTGAAGAGGCCAGGGCCCGCCTCGAACAGGTGCCCGGCGGCACCAATGTGGTCGACATGCGCCAGCCCTTGCAGGGTCGCGTGGCGAGCAACCAGGATGTGCTGGCGTATCAGCCGGGTGTGTATGCGCAGTCGGCGGGCAACGAAGGCGTGAAGATTTCCATCCGCGGTTCGGGCATCAACCGGGCGCCGGGCGCACACGCGTCGGGGCTGTACACGATGCTCGACGGCTTGCCGCTGACGGGCCCCGGTGGCACGCCTTACGAATTGCTCGAACCGCTGTGGGTCGATCACGTTGAAGTGTTGCGCGGTGCCAACGGCTTTGACCGGGGCTCTCTGGCGCTGGGCGGCGCCATCGACTACGTCAGCCACACCGGCTACGACGCGCCGAAGCTGCAAGTGCGCTACGCCACCGGCAGCCACGGCTATCAGCAGCGCCAGGTCAGCTCCGGGCAAGTGCTGGGCGATTTCGATTACTACGTGTCGCTGACCGATGCCAACGCCGACGGCTATCAGGATCACACCGCCAGCGAGAGCAAAGGCGTAATCGCCAACTTCGGTTATCGCTTCAATCCGAACCTGGAAACGCGCTTCTACATCCGTTACCGCGAAACCGACAACGACCTCGCCGGCCGTGTGACCAAGCACTCCATCGAACACTCGCCTCGCGCGGCCAATCCGTCCTATGTGGCGCGTGACGACAGCCGCAAGCAGCCGGGCAGCACCTTCATCGGCAACAAGACCACCTACTACATCGACGACGATTCGAGCATTCAGACCGGCCTCGTCTACCACGATTACCCGATGGATCTGCGCGAAGGCCCGAACCGCTTGAAAGTCGCCTATACCGACGTCAGCGGCACGTTCGACTACAAACGCCGTGACACGATTTTCGGCATGGAAAGCCGCAGCACCGTTGGCCTGCGCGTGACCAAACACCTGCCCAATGACGGCGCCAGCGAACTGGTGCGCATACCGACTGGAAACACCGCCGGTTACGCACCGGGCACACACATGCGCAACTTCACCTATCAAGGTTCGGACACCGTTCTGCACGCCGGCAACGACCTGGAAATCGCCGATGACCTGTGGCTGACCACTGGCCTCGCGGCAATCTACACCCGCCGCGAAAGCGCCGTGACCCTGCCGCAAAGCGGCGGCAAAACCAGCATGAACGACTGGGATTACGCGCCGCGCATCGGCCTGCGCTATCAGGTCACGCCGGACTTGCAACTGTTCGGCAACCTCAGCCGCTCGGTCGAAGCGCCGCACCCGTGGTCGCTGATCTACAGCTCCAATGTACGTTTCCCGTTTGATAGCGGCGCGGCGACCGGCACGCAAAAAGACCCGATCAAGCTGCAAAACCAGACCGCTACCACCCTTGAACTGGGCGGACGTGGCGAGAGTGCCGCCGGTGAGTGGAGTCTGGCGTGGTACTACGCGCAAGTGCGCCACGAATTGCTGTCGGTATTGCCGGACGCCAACGCCGTCACGCCTTACGAACTCAATGCCAGCCCTACCGTTCACCAAGGGGTCGAGGCAAGCCTGAACAGCAAACTCTGGTCCGCCGCTGATGGTCGCCGGTTGAGCCTGCGCCAGGCCTACACCTTCAGCGACTTCCACTATCGCGATGATGATCGCTTCGGCGACAACCGCTTGCCGGGGCTGCCAATGCACTACTACCAGGGTGAGTTGCGCTATGACTGGCCACAGGGCTTCTTCGCGGCGCTCAATACGCAACTGGTATCGAAAGTCGCCGTGGATTACGCCAACAGTTACTACGCCGATCCCTATGCGCTGTTCGGCGCAACGCTGGGCTATAACGCGCCCAAGGGCGACTGGCAGACGTGGCTGGACATGCGCAATCTGACCAACCAACACTACGCCGCTACAGTTACGCCGGGATATGACGATAAAGGACTGGACGCCGCGCGTTCGACACCGGGTGAAGGCATGGGGGTTTACCTCGGCGTGTCGTGGAATCTGCTCTGACCCACCGGCAAGCTCTGCGTAACGCTGCGTTCCTTTGGCTTGCTCTTTGCCGATCATTTTTCAGAGAGTCACGGACAGACATCATGGACACACCGTCAGAAAACCCACTCGAAACGAGCCTCAGGCTGGCCGCCGACGAACCGGCGCATCGTCCCGAGTTCTTCAAGACTTTGTTGAACTCACCGGTTTATATCCTCGGCACGACGGGCACAGCGGACGGCCTGGTCAATCTCGAGGCCGGCAGCAACGTCAGCATCGCCCATTGGCAGAAAGCGGACGGCACGTCGGTCATTCCGTTCTTTTCGTCGCTGGCAACGCTGCAACAATCAATCGACGGCGAGGAAAGTTATCTGGAGCTGCCCGCCAGGGCCCTGTTCGAGATGACCCAGGGTGCGCATCTGTTCCTGAATCCCAAGTCGCTTTATGGCAAAGAGTTTTTCCCCGAAGAAGTGCGCAATCTGCTCAGCGATGAAGTCGGCCAGAAAGCCACCTCGCGCACTGTCGAAAAAGAAACCAGCGTATTGCTCGGCCAGCCTGCGCATTACCCGTCAACCCTGGTCAACTCGCTGACGCAGTTACTGGCCAAACACCGCAACGTGAAGCGCGCTTTTCTCGCGCTGATGCACGACACCTCGCTAGATGAAAAACCGCACCTGATCGTGGGAATTGAGGTCGAGGGCGACTTCGAGCAGGTCATGCGCGAAGCGGGGAACGTCGCGGCAGATACGGCACCGGCTGGCGAAGCCGTTGATCTGTGTCGCGTGTGTCCCGGCGAGACGGGGCTGAGCGAGTACTTCCTCACGCAAACCACACCCTTCTACGAACGCAAAGCGGGCAACAAACTGCTGTCATTCCTTGGTTTTGGCCGGGCGTGAGAGCGACTGTCGTTGACGTTTTCTTCGCCTAGGCCCGCCTGTAGCGGACCTGCAAAATCACTGTTGGTTGTACAACATCAAAGTCAATCGGGTTCCATTGATGAATAAAATCCTGCTTCCTCTCGTTGCCGCCCTGCTATGCCTGCAAGGTTGTGCGGAAATGCCCGCGTATTCCAACGTCGGTGCTGTCACGGCGGTCGACGAATCGCGCTATACCGTCGTCGAAACCGACACTTATGCCGGCCGTCCCCAGCGCCACTTCGCCGATCTGCAGCCGGACCTGAACATCATCCGGATCAACGACGAAAAAGTCGGCAACATTCCCTTTTCCACGTACTACTACAAGAACGACTCCCCGCAGCGCGCGGTGCTCAAGCCGGGCACCTACACCATTCAGCTGGAATACCGCCTGCCGCGACAATTTCTGTTTGCGGACCTGAAGTTCGACGGCAAGCCGGGGCAGAAAATCATGGCCCGCTCGAAATACGTGGGCCTCAATCGTCTGAAAGTCTGGCTCGAAGATGCTGCCACCGGGGAAGTGCTGAGCACGATGGACGACTGAGGATCAGGACAGCGCCGCACACGCGATCAACGCCGTCTCGCCTGCCATCCGCGGTCATGCAAAAAGTTACTGGGCAGCCGTGAAAGCGTTTGCGTTTTCGCGGTGAAGCCCTGACCTTATTGCGCAAATGGCCGGGTTTGTGACGGAGAAGCGCCCCCATGAATAAGGTTTGCGTACCCGCGTCCGGCGAGCCATTGTCGACGCCCCAGCCGATCAGCCTGCGCGAGGCGTTCTGGTTCTGGCTGAAGCTGGGGTTCATCAGCTTCGGCGGACCGGCCGGTCAGATTTCGATCATGCATCAGGAGCTGGTAGAGCGCCGGCGCTGGATTTCCGAGCGCCGCTTTCTGCATGCGCTGAACTACTGCATGTTGCTGCCCGGGCCAGAAGCCCAGCAATTGGCGACCTACATCGGCTGGCTCATGCACCGAACCTGGGGCGGGGTGATTGCAGGCGCACTGTTCGTGCTGCCTTCGCTGTTCATCCTGATCGCGCTGTCATGGATGTACATCGCCTTCGGCGAAGTGCCGGCGGTGGCCGGGATTTTCTACGGGATCAAACCCGCCGTGACCGCGATTGTGGTCCAGGCGGCGCATCGCATCGGCTCGCGGGCATTGAAGAACAACTGGCTGTGGGCGATTGCGGCAGCCTCATTTACTGCGATCTTCGCGCTCAATGTGCCATTTCCGCTGATCGTCCTGGGCGCAGCAGTGATCGGCTACGTCGGCGGGCGCCTGGCACCCGAGAAGTTCAGAGCCGGCGGCCACAGCGCCGCAAAAAAATCCTACGGCCCGGCGTTGATCGACGACGACACGCCTCCACCTGATCATGCCCGATTCAACTGGCTGAAGCTGCTGGCAATTACCTTGACCGGCGCCGCACTGTGGGCGCTGCCAATGACAATCCTGACCACGCTCTTTGGCTGGGAAGGCACGCTGACCCAGATGAGCTGGTTCTTCACCAAAGCCGCACTGCTGACCTTCGGCGGTGCCTACGCGGTGCTGCCCTATGTTTACCAAGGCGCGGTCAGCCATTATGGCTGGCTGACCCCGACACAGATGATCGACGGCCTGGCACTGGGGGAAACCACACCCGGGCCACTGATCATGGTGGTGGCGTTCGTGGCTTTTGTCGGGGCGTATGTCTCGCAGGTATTCGGGCCCGATCAGGTTTTTCTCGCGGGCGCCGTCGCCGCCGCCCTGGTGACCTGGTTCACCTTCCTGCCCTCGTTCCTGTTCATTCTCGCCGGTGGCCCGCTGGTGGAATCGACCCACAACGAACTCAAGTTCACCGCGCCGCTCACCGCGATAACGGCCGCCGTCGTCGGGGTGATCCTCAATCTGGCGTGTTTCTTCGGTTACCACGTGCTCTGGCCAACGGGATTCAGCGGCCACCTCGACTGGCCCTCGGCACTGATCGCCATCGCGGCGGCGATTGCCTTGTTCCGCTTCAAGCGCGGCGTTATCCAGGTGTTGCTGGCCTGTGCGCTTGTCGGGATGGTCGTCCATCTGCTGCGCTAGGGGGCAGCCGTGAATGCGCCGCCCTCACGGGCACAGCTTGAGCGAGCACACTACTGCGCTTCAAGCGTGCGCTTCAACCGACGCAGATCCCGATTGACGATCACTCTGTGCGCCAGCCCCACCGGTAGCATGTACAGACGCCCAAAGGCGTTATGGGTAACGACGGATGAGGTGACCGTGAGCACTCGCTTGTCGATCGAAAGGCAAATCATCACATCCAGGTGCCGGTCACGTTCGGTCAGCACCAACACGTCGGGCGCACAGTGCTCCACCCGAAAGAAATCCAGAGAATCGCCAACCGCAACGGTTGCGCGTCTGGCGCCTGAGAATCCGCCGATACGCTTGACCCCGAATAACGAGGAAATCGCGTCCCTCGCGCGAAACGCCAGGCGCATGAACAACCCCGGCTTGGCGGTCATGTGGTTCCAGGCATCAAGTGCGCTGAGCTCGACAGGCAGCACAACCGACCGGTGATCAAAGTAATCGAGATCGGCCACAGCCCGCAGGGTGTGAACAGGTGATGAGGTCGCCAACGATAATCCCTTTCATAGGCTCGATTGCCCTTTGCGATGAAATGGCAAAGGTTCAGGGCGCCATGCTACGCCATCCTGATCGAGATCGCTGAGCGGTCAAGAGCCACCCCGGCGGTGGCTCTCGCTGCAACGTGCTTCAGCCCCGCCGCTCACGCGCGCTTGGGCAGTTTCCAGTTCGGCCGGATGAAATGGCAGGTGTAGCCATTGGGAATGCGCTCGAGGTAATCCTGATGCTCCGGTTCCGCCTCCCAGAACGGCCCCGCCGGTTCGATTTCGGTGACCGCCGGGCCCGGCCACAGTTTTGAAGCATCGACGTCGGCAGTGGTGTCCTCGGCGATGGCGCGTTGTGCTTCGCTGAGGTAATAAATCGCCGAACGATAGCTGCGACCAAGGTCGTTGCCCTGACGGTTGGGCGTGCTCGGGTCGTGAATCTGGAAGAAGAACTCAAGGATCTGCCGGTAGCTGATCACCGCAGGATCGAAGACGATTTCGATCGCTTCGGCGTGATCGCCATGGTTGCGGTACGTGGCATTCGGCACATCGCCGCCGGTATAACCGACGCGGGTGTGCAGCACGCCGGGATAGCGCCGCAGCAAGTCCTGCATGCCCCAGAAGCAGCCGCCGGCGAGAATGGCGGTTTCGGTTTGAGTGGTCATGGTCTGGCGTTCCTCTCGAAGGCGTGGGGGGAACTACTGTTATGTGGGCATATGGGCTGATTCCAAGGGGCGGCGTCAACAGCTCTGGCGTTTCGCTTCTTCAAGCAACGGCCCGGTGATACGCCGCCCGTGGTAATCACTGACAAAGTCATTGATCCGGTTAGCCAGGTGCTGAATGGAAAGCCAGCCCAGGGCGTGGTTATCACGTAATTTGACCGAAACGCCCATCGACTCCCGACGTTCAAGAGCAAATCCCTGGGAAATTTCCTACACGCCAGCGGGAAGCCGGCTATTCGGTGCGCGCCCCGTGATCCTGATAATTCCGCCCTTCGTTGGCCGACGCCAACAACGTCCAGATGCAGTCAGTCTGCATTGAATGGCCGTTTTCTTCTCAGGAGGGCACATACCATGAAGATCGGGTTACGGATGCTGGGCGGGCTTGGCGCAACGGCGTTGATGTTGACGGCGGCACCGGCGATGGCGGCTTGCACCTGGGCGACGGGCAACAATACGGTCAAGCAGTTGACGCTCACCGGCGGCGCAGTGTTCGCGCCGCGAGACGTGCCGATCGGCACCACGTTGAACAGCAATGGCACGATGCGTCAGCTGAATTTCGGTGACACCTTGCTCTGTTATGGCACGGCGACCTATAACACGGCACTGGTCGGTCCGGTGGCGGTGAACATTCCGGTGGACGTGCTGGATGTGCCGGCCAATGCCTTGCTGCAGACCAACGTGCCCGGTATTGGCCTGGCCATCTACATGACCGGTTTCGCTGCCGCATGGATTCCGCCGCCGGGCAACCCCAGCCGATTCATTCCCTTCAACATGAATCGCACCGCCCCCAGCCAGGCGAACATGAGCCAGGCGATGATGCGTTATGCGCTGATCAAGACCGGGGACATCGCGCCCGGTACCCACACCATCAACCAACTGGTCGCCACTGGCACTTCGGATATGGGGCCAATGTTCGACCTGACTTTCACCGCCACCGTGACCCTGGCCGGCTGCTCTCTGCCCGCCGCACCGGGCAACCAGATCAATGTGCCGATGGGCACCTGGGAAAAACGCGTATTCAACGGCAAGAATTCCACCACCCAGGCCCAGCCGTTCGCCATTACCCTCAACGCCTGCATCGCCGGCAATAACTACCCGTCCAACACCAACGGCTACTTCAACGGCAACTTCGCCAACATCCAGATCGACGCCGACAAGACATCGACCATCCTCGACGCGGCCAACGGTGTCTTGAGCCTGTCGACCGATTCGACGGCTCAGGGCGTGGCGATCCAGGTGTTGCAGGACAACGGCTCGCCGATGAATCTGGGGCAGCCCATGCAGCTCAACCGCATCGTCAACGGCGTGACGTCAGTACCGCTCAAGGCCCGTTATATCCAGACCGGCGATGGACCGACGCCGCAACCCGGTACCGCCAATGGCCATGCGAGTTTCACCGTGACTTACCGCTGAAATCCACCAACAAAAATCCACCTGTTTTTCCCGACGCTCCCCTTTGCCATCGCCCATTCCGTGCGGAGCCAAAGGCGGGGCGTTTTTTTTGGCGACAACTTATTGATCGCGCAGCAGCGCTGGGAAATTTCCTACAAGCAAAGGGATTTTCCCTACATAGCGCTCTCATCAACGTCCAGATAATGAGCCTCAGACGCCACGCTCTGCCCCCGTCGGGATGGCGACGTCGATCCGTCTCAGGGCCTTCGGGCTTGCGGACATTTATTCAATATCTGGAAGTGATCATGAAAAATTTTGCGCTCAAAGGTTTGTCCCTGGCCCTGGTTCTGGCAGCCGCGTCGCAAGCCGCAATGGCCGCCGACGGTGAAATCAACTTCGTCGGCAGCGTGACCGACAACACCTGCCCGGTAGTGGTTTCCGACCTCAACGGTTCGGCCGGCGCCGGCGACGTCGGCCTGGGCAGTGTGCCGGCCACCTCCCTGGCTTCTGCCGGTCAAGTGGCAGGTGGCGGCGCTTTCACCCTGACCATCGACACCACTGCACCGGGTTGTAACGTCACCGGCAAGAAAGCCGTGGTCAAGTTTCTCTCGCTGAGCGGCAACGCCGGTTCCAGCGGCCAGTGGATCGGCCTGCTGCCGGAAGCGGGCGTGGCCACCAACGTCGCCGTGCAGATCAAGGATGCGTCCGGCAAAGACGTGCAACTGGGTCTGGAATCCTCGCCTTATCTGGACCTGACCCAACCGCTGCGCTTCACCGCCAACTACGTGGCAACCGGCACAGCCACTTCCGGTCCGGCGAACGCCAAAGCCGCCTTTACCGTCGACTACCAGTAAGTCCGGTCAGCCTCCGGCGGCGATTGCCGCCGCCGGGCGCCCTTCCCTTTGCCACGGTTTTGTGGCCGTGCCGACAAGAGGATGAACGCAATGAACTCAGTCATATCCCCCTTCAAAACTGCATCGGCATTGGCCGTGTTACTGAGCGCGACGTTGCTCAGCAGCTTCAGCCAGGCCGGTGTGATGCTCGGCGGCACGCGTATCGTGTACGACGGCAACAAACGCGATGCCTCGATCACCGTGAGCAACACCACGGCCGAGGCCTACGCGGTGCAGGCCTGGATCAACACCGAGGCTGACGACAACACCACCGCCACCCCGTTCGTGGCCACCCCGCCGCTGTTTCGCCTCGATCCGCGCAAAGAGCAAATGGTGCGCATCCAGAAAGTACCCGGCGATCTGCCGCAAGACCGCGAATCGGTCTTCTACTTCAACGCCCAGGAAATCCCGCTGGCCGGCAAGCCTGACGCCAATACCTTGAAGATCGCCATGCGCACGCGGATCAAAGTCTTCTATCGCCCGCCCACCCTCAAGGGCAGCCCAATGGATGCGCCGCCACAACTGCGCTGGAGTCTGCAGCAGGAACAAGGAAAACCGGTGCTGGTGGTCAACAACCCGTCGGCGTTTCACGTGTCCTTTATCGGCGTAAAAGTCGAGGCCGGTGCGCAGGTCATTGAAGTCAATGAACCGAAGATGGTCGCGCCGATGAGCAGCCAGCGTTATGCGCTGCCAGGTTTCAGCGCTCGCAGCGGCGCAGTGGTGTTCTCCGCCATCAATGACTACGGCGGTTACAGCGAGCCGAAAAAAGTCGCCTTGAGCAGCGCCCCGTAACACCGCCCCCTTTTCTTGCGAACCCGCCTGCACGCTGCCGATGCCGCGTGACGGCCGAGTGTTGAGTATTGTCATGCGAATCGAAGCCCTGAACCGTCATCGTCAGTCCGTGCCTTTTGTTCCATTGCATCTGTCGGTCGCCATTCTCACGGTGCTGATGGGCAGCTCGGCGAGCGCGGACGAACCGGCGAAATTTGATGCCAGCTTCATGCAGCCCTTCGGTGGCGCCAGCGCCGGGCCCAACCTCGACCTGGACGCCATCGCCAACAGCGGCAGCATCGGCCCCGGCACTTACCCGGTGGTGATTCGCCTGAACCAGAGTTTTTTTGACCGCCGCGACATGACTTTCGCCAAGGACGAAAAAAGCGCTGAAGTGCGCGCCTGTCTGTCCGAGGCGTTCCTCAAGGAACTCGGGGTCAAGGTCGATGCGTTCCTGACCCCGGGTGAGTCATTCCCCGCGTGCATCGACCTTGCCCAATTGATCGAAGGCGCTTCGGTGAGCTTCGACGCCGGGCGCCTGACCCTCGACATCAGCGTGCCGCAGATCGCCTTGCGCCGCGACGCCGCGGGTTATGTCGCTCCGCAGGAATGGGATCGCGGAATCAACGCAGCGATGCTCAACTATCAGTTCTCGGCGGCCAACACGCAGTCCGACGCCCGTGGCAACGGCACGCAATACAACCTCTACGCCAACGGCGGATTCAACCTCGGCGACTGGCGTTTTCGTTCCAGTTCCTCGTTCCGTCAGGATGAAGGCGGCCAGCAGGACTGGCAGCGCAGCAACACCTATGCACAGCGTGATCTGACCGCGATCAAGGGCACGCTGACCCTGGGCGAAAGCTTCACCCCGGGTGATGTGTTTGACAGCATTCCGTTTCGCGGCGCCCAGGTGGCGTCCGACATGGGCATGCTGCCGGACTCGATGCAAGGTTATGCGCCGATCATTCGCGGCATCGCCGAAACCCAGGCCAAGGTCGAAGTGCGCCAGAACGGCTACTCGCTGTACACCACGTATGTGGCGCCCGGCGCGTTCGAAATCGACGATCTCAATGCGGCATCGGGCAGTGGCGACCTGGAAGTGATCATCACCGAAGCTGACGGTCGCGAGCGGCGCTTCACCCAACCGTACGCCACGCTGGCGAACATGCTGCGGGAAAAAACCTGGCGCTACAGCGCCACCGCCGGTGAGTACAACGCTGTCGACGGCGGCCAGCGCCCGGCCTTCGCCCAGGCTTCTCTGGCTTACGGTTTGCCGTTCGATCTAACGGTGTATGGCGGTCTGTTGGGCGCTGACTTCTATCGCGCTGGCGTCGTCGGCGTGGGCAAAAGCCTCGGCAGTCTGGGCGCCGTTTCGCTGGACGTAACCCAGGCCCAGACCGATGTACCGAGGGGTTCCGGAGTCGCGCCCGGCAAAGAGAAAGGCCAGAGTTTTGGCGTGCGCTACGGCAAGGCATTCGAAACTGGCACTTCGGTACGCTTCGCCGGCTATCGCTATTCCACCGAAGGCTATCGCGACTTTGATGAAGCGGTGCGCCTGCAAGAACCGAACGAATTCAACACGTTCTCCAAGCGCAGCAAAGTCGAAGCCAGCATCAACCAGGCCCTCGACAGCTACGGCTCGTTCTACCTGAACATGAGCAAGCAGAACTACTGGGGCACCTCGCGCGAAGACAAACAGATGCAATTGGGCTTCAACACCCAATACAAAGGCGTGACCTACGGCATCTACGCCAGCAAGACCCTGACCGACAACTTCGGCCAGAACAATCAAGTGGTGTTCAGCGTATCCATGCCCATCGGCCAGACGCGCAGCACCGGCACCTACACGGTTACGCGCAACAACGACGGCAGCCTCGACCAGCGTGCCGGCCTGAGCGGGCGCGACGGCAACCTCAACTACAACGTCAACGCCAACCGCTCCGACAACGGCGGCAACAACGGCTCGGCCCTGATCGGCTACCGCGCGCCGTTCGCCCAGCTCGGCGCGGGCGTCAGTGTCGGCAGCGGTTACCGACAGACCTCGGTGAGCGCCGCAGGCTCCGTGCTCGGTCACAGTGATGGCCTCGAATTCGGCCAGACCCTCGGCGAAACCGTGGCCCTGGTCGAAGTCAAAGACACCCCGAACGTCGGCGTCCTCAACGCCCCCGGCACGTTGACCAACGCCAAGGGGTATGCTCTGGTCCCCTACGTCACGCCTTACCGTAAAAACCGCGTGGCACTGGACACCGGCGAGCTGGACAACAACATCGACATCGAAGAAGGCGTGACCAACGTCGTGCCGCGTCGCGGTGCCGTGGTCAAAGCCAGCTTCGCCGCCAGCCGCTCGGAAAAAGCGCTGCTCAACGTACGCCTCAAGGACGGCAAGCAACCACCGTTCGGCACCACCATCACCAACGAAAAAGGCGCCAGTGCCGGCGTCGTCGGCCAGGCCGGCCAAGTGTTGCTGTCAGTGGGTGAAGGCAAGGTCTTCCAAATGAAATGGGGCGAAAAGACCGGACAGAGTTGCCGCATCGAACTGGATGTGAGCAAAGCACCCATGGTGGACGGTTATCGCGTGGCAGATGCGTTGTGTGAATAAATCGGGGCCTGATACGCGGTGATTGCTTTGCTCGCGATAGCGCCCGCCCAGCCGACAGCAACGTGACTGCCCGACCGTTATCGCGCCATCCCGGAGAAAAACCCTGTTCTCCGTCCGCGAACCATCGTAATTTACGCGCCATAACTACAAGGTCGTTTTGGGGATGTAAGTGGGCGCTTATCGACTGTTATTGGCCGTGCTGGTCGCTGTTTCGCATATGGGCAAGACGTTCATGGGTTTGAATCCGGGCGTGATCGCCGTGATTTCTTTCTTGATCATCAGCGGTTTCGTGATGACTTCGCTGATCGAGCGCAACTACCAGGCGCCTGGGAAAGTCGGCCTGTTCTACCTCGACAGGGTCCTGCGCCTTTACCCTCAGTTCCTGCTCTACTTCTTCGCGGCAGGTGCGGTGCTCTACATCCTGTTTCCCGGCTCGCCCCAAGAGGCCGAACTGACGTTCAAAAACATTGCTGCGAGCCTGGCTATGGTGCCACTGGGCTTCTACATGTTTGGCGCAACCGGAAACGGCATCCTGCCACCGGCCTGGTCGCTTGGACTGGAAATGTGCTTCTACCTGGTGATCCCTTTCCTGATCCTCTATCGAGCGCGGGGTGTTGCCTTCGTCTTGTCCGTCGCCGTGTTCATCCCCGCGTGCCTTGGTCTGATCAACACCGACGTGTATGGCTACCGCTTGTTGCCGGGGGTGTTGTTCATCTTTCTGTGCGGCAGCTACCTGTACAAACCGCAGGCGAAAAGCCTGGCCATCGTGGCAGGCACCGCCGTGGCGGCGGCATTGATCTTCATCGCGATCATGGCCGGCTGGATCGAGCGCCGACCGTCCAATGCAGAAGTGGCCGCGGGCATTGCTCTCGGCATACCCGCGGTGTATCTGCTGACGAAACTCAAGTATCACCGGGCTGACGAATTCCTCGGGAACATCAGCTACGGGGTGTTCCTGAATCACTATGCGGTGATGTACTTCCTGCACGGTCTATGGCCGATTAGCTCATACGATGCTTACACCGTGGCCAAGATACTGGGCCTGTCGTTCCTGTTGAGTGGCATTTCATATTACTGCGTCGAAAGGCCAGCGTTGAAACTCAGGCATGCACTGAGGGGTGGCGTGAAGGATGGCGGCAGGCAAGTGCGCGGTGGTGAAACTGCGGCTTGATCGCAAGTGCAGGCGTTTGCACCAACAATCATGCGGGTTCATTGATCGAAGCAGGCGTTCACGAACGCCTGCTCAGGTCTTAGTGCAAAAACTGCCCGTCAGAGCGCCAAATCTGATGTTTTCAATCCTTGAACAGCGTCCAGCCATGGCAAATGCCGGCAAAGTCTTTCGCCGTAAAAAATAATACAAGTTCCTCCGGGTCAAACTTTTTGTACAACCAGTGCCCAGGAACAGGGCCTCTCGTTATCACGTATTGCAGGCGGTATTTTCCAATAGCCCCAGAATGGAATGAGGCTGTATTCAGCTCGAACCTGTCACCTTGGTTCAGTGCCCACAGTTTTCCGACAAGGCAGTCGTCTCCGACCACCGCTTCAGCGGTCGCCATCAGATACCGTGTATGGAGTTTTTTTTGAAGTCGGCCGCTTCTGGGCATGGATCAACCTTTTGATGGAACGAGAACTGCCGAGGGGGCGAGCGAGCCGAATTGATCGCGTGCTCTGGCCGGAAGCAAAACGATCATCAGCCCTACCCGCCCGACGCGCAAAGACTGGCGCTAGCCTTGAACAAAAACAACCTCAACCCTTCTTCTTGAACAATTTATTCAGGTAGTACTTCACACTCCAGCGATCCTTCGGCCGTGGCTTGTAATGGGTTTTGTTCCTCTGCGAAGGATCAATCCCTTGTCCGCTTGCGGTGTAGTAATAAAGCGCGATCGACCGACGAGTGATGCCTTCAGGTGTCGTCAACGGCTCCGGATGCCCGTGATTGCTGTCCTTGTCCGTGTTGAAAATCACGCAACGGTTATAGACCGGCAGAATTTTTTTCAGGCATTTCTTCATCCCCACATCCCAAAGCTCCAGATTACCGCCGTACGCCTCCTGCCAGTCTTGCGTCAGGTAAATGATCACGTTCAACCGCCGCTCGACATTAAGCTTTTTGTTGAGCCGAAAGTCCGAGTGCACACCGAGGAAGCCACCGCTCCTGGTTTCGTGCAGGCCGCCGCCAGTGAAATAGGGATCGGGAATCAGGCCCTCGATGCCGGTGAGCTTTTCAAGGAACTGCAGCATCGGCGCGGAGTTGAAGGTGTTGAATACGCTCTTCAAATAGGGGCTGCATTCGTTGGGACTGATCTGGCGCTTGAGCTGGCCTTTGTAGCCACGCTCGTAAATCATTTCGTTGTGGGTCGGCTCGACCGGGAAGTGCGTGCGGATACTGGCAATGACGTCCTGGTGCAGGAAATTGTCGATGACGATGTGCGGGAATGGCGTGGCCTGGGTGTATTGACTGGACAGCGACTCGCCAAACGCGCTGGCGGCGTTCTGGTCGAAATCGAGCTCCGGGGCCAAGGTGATAGGTAGTGTTCGCGTATCGGGTTGCATTACCGCTCCAATAAACTTGTATAGAGCCTTTCAGGCCATTTCAAACAGGGTCATTTCGCGAGCAGATTGCCATGTCGGCCATGGCCTGCCGAGCAGGGTGTTCTGAAAAGCGGCGCGATGCTGTTACGACATGTTTCTGACTGTCAGTAAGGAATTAACCAGACCCGGTTTGAGAGCCTCGTCCCCAAAAGGTCCATATCGACCCTGCGTGGTTGGCACATTACCTTCTATGCCAACTTCACCTGAAGATATTTCTACAAGAATTTTTTAAATATCGGGCAAACCTGCCGCTCGCCTAACCAATCCCACTTCCTGCCCGTTACTTGGACATGAAATCAATCCAATAGCCTCTGGGTCTCATATGTTTTCTTCGATGGCTTAGCTACCGTACGACAAACTGACAATAGCACCTGCAGAAACACGATTGTCGGAGACATCGCCTCAACGGGTTCTCATCAATAACTTGGCTGGGAAAACCTTGGGAATCACTGGAGCCAATGGGAACAATATCACCAGTGATTAGCGATAGAAAAACTTGCACTAGTAATATTGGAATGTAATTCATTAAAAACATCCGCACCACGTCCGGCCTTTTACCACCACCCAGACCAGGCGCACAATGAGATATTTGACTTTAATTTCACTGCTACTGGCTCTTAACATTGACCTATATAACAAACCCCCTAACAGAAAAACCTATAAGACACCCCCCTATGAACAACACCCAAAACCTCAGGAAACATTTTTCAATATCCACGCGCATTACAGCAACTATCGAGACATAGAAAATCTTACAAACAACAAAAACAAAACATCGCAAACCATAGAAAACAAAGATCAGACATCAACTCAATTGCAATAACACCGACAGGCATCGAAACTTATGCAAAACGGTTAGATATACTGCGGGGCAACATATATGGTAACAATCACCCCCAACCACATGCGTAGAGAGCACTTAAGCCGGCGAATGAATTCTGACTCATTGACAATCAACCGATTTTGACTACGAAAGATGTGGCTTGTGCTATTCAGTGGCTCAAAAAGGGATCAGACCACACTTCATGTATTGGTCTGCCCTCACCCTCCCTTCTAAGAAGGCCTAACTTTTTCGAGAACTTTTACAACCTGATCGAGCCCATCAAAAGTAGAAGGTATTTCACTATCTCCACCCACAATCCCACTGAATATCACTTGTTCAAATCTTTCAAATGTACCCGCAGCAGCTTCTTTCGAGTTACCCGCAAATTCTGAGTACTTCAGTACAAATTGAGTTAAAGCCACTCTAAGATCAATTTGCAACAACTGCGACTTCAACGACCGATAGTTATGCAAAGTCACTTTAAAAAAGTACAATAAAACCAACTCAAAACCAAAAAATGTGACAAAAGACATTATCTTTTTAAAATATTTTGATGACTCCCCCCCGTCTAAGACCTTGCTTTCTTTAACGACATTGACCTTTTCGGACAAACTGACAGAAGTTGCGGCTGCTCCGTTAGTTCTTTCACGTGACGCTTGATCTGTAGCCTGATTCGGCCCCGCAGCGCCACCATCCGGCCTCACCTCGCTGACCTCACTCACAGCCGAAGCAGAGGAGCTATCGATCAACTCAAATAAAACCTTAACAAAAAGAGGAGCAATCATAATTACCCCAAGGAAAACCAAAAACCTTAGTGTATTTGTCGCTTCCTTTTTCTTCAAAGCCCGCATACTGCGAAACGCACGATTCAACCCTAAAAAGTTAAAGCTCCGCTCATATTCATCCAAATTTCCTTTTAGCTTTTCAACAACTTGGCTTTTATCCCCCAAGGTCTTCTCAAGATTTCTTTTAAAATCCTCTCCTTGCTGAATAACCCTCGGCAACTCGGCCAAGGTCACCAATTCTTTACGATGGAGATATTTTCTCAAAACGCCGATTACTATTCGATTTCGTGCAGTTTGAAAATCTACCTTATTGCTATAATCCAAAAAATAGGACTCTTTAAGGAAACTAGTCCAGCCAATCAATGACCTGGGGAGACCATACTGGTAGGCGATTTCCAACTCCAATAGAAATTGATAGCAAAGTACCGCCAAGGGTTCCAACTCGCCGACATCACCAGTAGCGTCGACGTTAAACTTTCTTAGAGCCCCCTTGAAAATATTGCCAAATTCTTCTATACAATATAAGCAATTTTGATTCGCAACATTATAGCTTTGCCAAAAAAAATCCAAACTACGCTGTGTAAAACTCCTTAAACGTGTAAGCCGCTCATCAGAGCCAGAGTCAGAAATGTTGTTAATTTTCTCGACGGCAACTTTTATCAGCTTAACCAAATCCGGATCCGAAAAAAAACCCGGCGAATCTGAAGTATCCTCATTAACACCAGCGTCCATAATTAATTATCTCCTTATTTAAAGTTTTTATTTCACACCACTAAAAGCCGCACAAAATACAGGCCCTATGCCACCATGTCTATCTCTCGTCACATCCGCCCTCTAATAATGTCGTTCGTAATAAAGATGTCATTCATCACCATCTACCCTTTCGCTTCGAACAAAGAGCCGCCAATCCAAGGTGCCCCCCAAGGTGTCCACAACCCCACTTCGCCAACAAATCATCCTGCGCTCCGACAATCTCCGTTCCGACGACTTCGGTGCCCTCTTCTCCAGACTCTTCGGCAATCGCTACGCCGACACTCCGCCCCCGCCCTCCAGCATCATCATCGGCGGCGTCTATGGTCGGCATGACGGTGTCAGTTTTCGGCGCATGCATTACCACGGCGACTTCAGCGTTTCTTTTCCCGATCCGCAGGACGAGATCACGTTCGTCATTCCCACTGCGGGCAAGATCGTGTTCAACCACGCCACCGAGTCCATCGGTGTGTCGCACGTTGGCCTGGCAATCGACAAGGCTGACATTCGTTCTATGCGCTTCTTCGATGATCACGCGCATCACGGCATGTCGATCAATCGCCATCAGCTCACCGAGCGGCTCTCGGCGCTGTTGGAAAAACCGATTCTGGAGAAGATCGCTTTTGAACCCAGCGTTGATCTGAACACCGCAGCCTTTCAAGGCATCAAGGCGCTGATCGATCTGGCCACAGGCACTGAGTTTGATCTGTTGATCAATAGCGGCACGTTGATGCCGTCGCGATTGCGCGAGATGTTGATTGACGCGGTGCTGGAGGCGTGGCCGCACAATTTTTCCGAGGCGTTGCGGCGGCCGGCGCCGAGTGTGGCGCCACGGCATGTGAAGTTGGCGATGGCGTTTATTCAGGCGCATCCGGAGCAGTTGGTCAGTGGTGTGGAGCTGGCGCGGTTGAGCCATGTCAGTCAGAGGGCGTTGCAGGAAGGGTTTCGGCGGTTTGTCGGGATGTCGATTGTGGCGTATCAGCGGCAGGTGCGGCTGGAACGGGCTTATGAGGTGTTGAAGCAGCGCGGCTCGGCGTCGGTGACGGAGGTGGCGTTGCGGTTCGGGTTTAGTAATGTCGGGCGGTTTTGTCGGTATTTTCAGGGGGCTTATGGGGTGAGTCCCGCTGAGTTCAGGGTTCGGGATTAATCAGCTCATAAGCTGGAAAGCTAATTGTAGGAGCGAGCCTGCTCGCTCCAGTTTGTGTGTATTTTTTTTAGAACGCGTAGCTGGCCTTGAGGCCGCCACTGTAGCCGTGGCTGTCGCCCCCGCCGTTGGCACCCACTTGCGCGCCCAGGCTCAGGGCGCCGAGGCTGGCCATGACGTTGACCCCGCCGCTGAACTGGTCGCGGTTGTCGAAGGCGGCGCGTTGCTCGATGTCGAGGCCCAGCAGTTGGCTTTGGCTTTCGACCTGATGCTCGCCGAGTACGTGTTCGTAGCCGACCTGCACGCCGGGCACCAGTTGCCAGTTGCCCATCACCAGCGGGGCAAAGCCGACGTTGAGATTGGCGACGGCGCTGCGGCGGGTTTGCTTGTTGTCGTCGACGTCGAGCGAGAGTTCGCTGCCCTGCTCTTTGAAACCGTTCAGGTCGAGGTGACTGACACGCAAGCCGAGGCTCGGTTCGAAGGTCAGGCCGTTGACCGGGGCACGGTAGCCGAGCGCCAACGTCGCGCCACTGAGCTTGCCGTGGGTGTCGCCTTTGGCAGTGCCGAGGCCGCCGCCGAGGTCGCGTTTGCTGTTGTAGTCGACGTAGCCGGCGCTGGCGTTGGCGTCGACGAACAAGCCGCGTTCCAGGCTGGCAAAGCCGTAGCGGGCGCCGAGGTTGAGGAAGCTGAAGTCGGTGTCGGCTTCGCCGCCCGCGCCGCCAACGCTACCTTTGCTGTAACCGAAGCCGCCGCGGGCGCTCAGTTGTTCGCTGAAGCGCTGGGTGATGCCGACCATCAGGCCCTGGCTGTGTTCGTTACTGCTCTCGGCGTGGGCCGAACCGTCGGTGCCGAGGTAACTGGCGAGCGCGGTGCTCCACAGGCGATATCGGCCGACTTTGAGGTCGCTGCCGCTGGCGAACGGTGCGGCGGCTTGTTCGATCATCGCGTTTTCGCGCAGCAGGTAACTGGCGGCGTCGGCGTGGACCTGACCGCCGACCTGGGATTCGACACCGCCGAGGGTGCCGGCGTCGATGGCCGACTGCAGGTAATAGTTGTAGGCGCTGTAGGTGCCGGACAGTTGAGTGTTCTGTAACTGCCGGAGCAATTCGGCGCCGGCTGCGGCGTTGCCGATCAGCCCGGCCTGACCCGGCAGGCTGTGGTATTCGACCAGTTTGCCGCGCAGGACGTAGATCGTTTCCTGCGACAGACCGAGGCCTTGTTTGAGGTAGTTGTCCATGCTGCCGTATTCGGTTTTGACCTCATCGAGGCCGGCCTGCAAATAATTGGCCCGAACGCCGAGCAGTGGTTCGTAGATCGCGGCCATGCTTGCCGGCAAGGCTTTGAGGGTTGCGGCAACACGGGCGGCGGTGTAGTCGTTGGTCGCCAGGTAGTTGGCCATGATCGTGGCGTCGTCGACACCGGCGATACTCTGCAACACGGCGGCGGTCCAGCCGGTGCGGTCCTTGCCCGCGGTGCAGTGGAACAGTTGGGCGGCGTCGACGCTGGCCAGTTCGTTGAACAACGTGCCGAACTGGCCGCGCATGCCGGCATCGCTGACGAAGGCGCGGTTGGTCAGCTCCATCATGCCGATGGCGTCGGCGGCGCTTTTGAACGAGATATTGGTGATGTTCGAACCGGAGGTGGTGCTGCCGATGATGTCGATATTTTCGTAAGTGGCGCCACTCAGCATCGTGTCGGGGGTAGCAGCGATTTCGCTGGGGGTGCGCAGGTCATAGACGGCTTTGATGCCGAGGCTGTTGAGGGTCGCCAGGTCCGCTGCCGACGGCGTGATGGCGTTGGAGCGGTAAAACACGCCGCTGCGCAGGGTGCCGTCGTGGGCCGTGGTATACGCGGTGGTGATGCCGGCGATGTCACGGAAGTTGTCGATGCTTTGCAGGCGCGGCGTATCGAGCGGCACGGACTCGGCGGCGTGGGCGGTAGCGATGGACAGGCTCAGGATGGACAGCGAACAGACAAGACGTTGAAACACAGTGCAGCCTCATTGGATTAAGCGTTGGGCTGCTGACTATGGATAAGCGAGTGATACTGAATATGACAGTTTCGGTTTGTGCGTAAATGCCTGCGCGAATGGGCCGTGGGGTGCGTGATTTGTCCATGAATCCAGGGCACGCAACTGCTACGGGGTTGGGGGGATCCTTCCCCTGGTCCTTCGGTGTGTTTTGTTTGCGTTGTTTTTGAGGCTGGAGGTGGCGGTGTAATCGAAAGCGCCTGCGCCGATTATCAAGGCCTGGGCTGATTGTCACCGAGTGCACCAAGAATCCGTTCAAGTTCAGGCCGCGTCCACCGCTCCCAAGGCAGCACATCCCGGGTGTCGCCTGTGTGCCAATGCTCTCCCGCGTCAAATGCGAGGTAGATCGAGAAGGCGGGCTCGGGCATTTCTTCGCGCACGCCCAGGTCGACGATGTCGCTGAACAGACTATTCATGACCTCATCGCACGCGTGGAAATCACGGGTGCCGGCCAGGAACTGCCGGGCCATCGCTATGGCCACTTGGTTCAACAGGTCGCGAGGCGTGATCTGCAGGTCCCGACACAGGCAACCCAAGTCATGAAGGGTATCTTGCAGGATGACGTTCAGGGCGTAATCCAGATCTGCCGGGGTCACAAGCGTTTTCATGGGTCAGGCATCGTCCGTTGGTGCGCGGCGCAGGGTGAGCAGAATTTTTCTCTTGAGCAAAGAGTTGCCGGTGGTGTGGTATTAATTCCCGACTCGTCATCAAGGATCAGTGCCCATGAACCACCGCAATGTTCGAATCGTCGCCCAGCACCTGCTCTCGGACAACTGGTATCTGCTGAAAAAAATCGACTTCGAACTGCAACGCCGCGACGGCAGCTGGCAGGCGCTGAGCCGTGAGGTGTATGACCGTGGCAATGGCGCCACGATCGCGCTCTACAACCTGGCGCAACGTTCGGTCATCCTCATCCGCCAGTTTCGCATCCCGACCTTCGTCAACGACCATGACGGCTACCTGATCGAAACCGCTGCCGGGCTGCTGGATAACGCCAGCCCCGAAGAGCGCATTCGGCTGGAGGCGGAGGAAGAAACCGGCTACCGCGTGCGTTCGGTGCGCAAGGTCTATGAAGCGTTCATGAGCCCGGGCTCAGTGACCGAGCGCCTGCATTTCTTTGTCGGCGAATACCATCCCGAAGACCGCATCAGCGACGGCGGCGGTCTGGCCGACGAAGGCGAAGACATCGAAGTGCTGGAATTACCGTTTGATCAGGCGCTGGCGATGGTCGATGACGGGCGGATCATGGACGGCAAAACCATCATCCTCCTGCAATACCTCAAGACCGTCATACCGCCCTCACCTGCGCTGATGATTCTGGTGGCCGGCCCTTATCGCTCCGGCACCGGCGACGATCCCGCGGCCATCGCGGCCAATCTGCATGCCATGCAGGCGTGCGCCGCCGAGTTGCTGCAGGCCGGGCATTTTCCACTGCTGGCCGAATGGGTAGCGCTGCCACTGGTAAAACTGGCCGGCTCGCAGCACGTTGGGGATGAGGTGTATCAGGCGCATTTTCACGACTACGCGAAAACGCTGTTACAGCGTTGCGACGCGGTACTGCGCATCGGGGGTGAGTCCGCAGGCGCGGATCAGATGGTGGAACTGGCCCGACAACGGGGACTGGCGGTTTATCACGACTTGCGCGAAATCCCCGCTGCCGGGCGGCGCTGATCTCAGCGAGTCGGGCCAACGACCTCAATCTGCGTAATGCCGACCAGCTCGGCCTGTTCGAGGATCTGCTCCGGTGTCGCGTCTGCCGAGGGCATGATCAGGCCGTTTTCCGCGTCGCCGTAATGCAGTTCCAGCAGGTGCCTCGCCGCCTCATGCTCGGCGAGTCGGGCCTCCTTGATCTCGAGGTCGTGGCTACGCGGCTTGCCATTGAACAGGTATTTCAGGACAAAGTTGTGCATGGTCGGATCCCGTGGGTGTGATTGGACGGCAACTGTTTATCCTGACGCACCAGTCAGCTTTTAAGTTCAACGCCATCACGAAAGGCGGGAATGTCAGTGATCCGGTCAAACTTTTACCGACGCCAGGCGTCCCTTCTTAAACGGCCGACATGGCCCGGCAAACCCAACCAGCTGACCTCAGCTAAGGACTGGCAATGACCTTTTTCATTTTCCTTCTGGCCTGCGCGGCAGCGGCCACCACCGGCATCATGTTCAAACCGGGCGAATGGTACGCCGCTTTGATCAAGCCACGGTTCACCCCGCCAAACTGGGCCTTTCCGCTGGCCTGGACGCTGATTTACCTGCTGCTGGCCTGGGCCGGCTATCGCTTGAGCCTGATCCCCGGCAGTCAGACCGTGCTGGCGTTGTGGGCGGCGCAGATTGCCTTGAACACGCTGTGGACCCCGGTGTTCTTCGGCGCGCATCAGGTGTTGGCGGCAATGGTGATCCTGACGCTGCTGTGGCTGGTGGTCGCGGCCATGGTGGTGCTGGCGTTGCAACTGGACCTGATCACCGGTCTGATTCTGTTTCCTTACCTGGCGTGGCTGTGTATGGCTGCTGCGTTGAATTTTTCCATCCTGCTCAAGAACCACTGATGGCGAACGTCAATTTGGGTAATGAAACACCCTGGCGGCAAGGCGAGCGAGAGTTGGCGCAAGTGCGCGCCTTCAACCGGAAGCTCGCCTGGTTGCCGCGCTTCAAGATCCGCAATCGCCTCACGCCTCGGCTGATTCAGGCGTTGTTGCGGGTCAGTCAGTTGGGGGGCGCCGGCAAGCTGCGCAAACAGGGGCTCGGCGCGCAAGGCAAACGCCTGGCGAGCGGCGCTGGCGTGCGGATCATCCGGCCCAAAGGCCCGGCCAGAGGCGTGGTGCTGGATTTCCATGGCGGCGGTTGGGTCATCGGCAATGCGCAGATGAATGACAACTTCAACGTTGCCATCGTGAATGCCTGCAACGTCACGGTGGTATCGGTCGATTACCGGCTCGCGGTGTCGACGCCGATTGAAGGCCTGCTGGAAGACTGTCTGAGCGCCACACGCTGGTTGCTCAGCGAAGACGAGTTCGCCGGTTTGCCGGTTGTGGTAGTCGGGGAGTCAGCCGGGGCGCATCTGGCGGCAGCGACGTTGCTGGCGCTGCAACCCTCAGCGGATTTGCTGCAGCGCATCAGCGGCGCGTTGCTGTATTACGGCGTGTACGATTTGACCGGCACGCCGAGCGTACGCAACGCGCCGCCGGAAACGCTGGTGCTGGACGGTCCCGGCATGGTCGAAGCGTTGCGCATGCTCACGCCAGAGCGCACAGACGAAGAGCGCCGCCAGCCACCGTTGTCACCGCTGTACGGCGACTTCAGCGGCTTGCCGCCGGCGCTGCTGTTGGCCGGCGAACTGGACCCGTTGCGGGACGACACGCTGGCCATCGCCAGACGCTGGCAGCAAGCGGCGCCGGTCGAGGTGTATTTACTACCGGCGTCGCCCCACGGATTTATCCACTTTCCCACCGCCATCGCGCAAGGCGTGCTGGCTTACAGTCGACAGTGGATCAGCGCCCGAATCAACGCGCACACGGCGGCTATTCGTTCAGATCCTTGACCAGATAGCCGCCGACAATCTGCGACACACCGGTCAACGCCGTGCGCAGCAACTCCGGCTCGGTGCGATAACGCAACGGCTCGTAACCATAGGTGTTGGCGCCGTTGAACGGGGTGATTGGCTCGTTGCGCTGCCAGATCAGTTCATCGCCACGTTTCATCACGCCGCTCACGGCGATGGTCGGGTAGACCACGCTGCTGAAGCCCTGAGTCAGCGAGAAACCCCAGCTGATCACCGTCAGTTCGATCTGCGCATCGGCCGGTTCGTTGTCGCCGACCACCTTGAAACGGCCGGAAGCGGCCAACTGGTCCTCGAAGCTCTTTTTGACCAGGGTGCCGAGATTGATGTCAGAGGTTTCCATGTTGTAGACGATGGCATCGGTCGTCGACATCGACGCCAGGTCACCGGCCTTCAGCCCCGCGACGAAACCGGCGCCGCCCAATGCAGCGGTTGCGGCTTTCGACGCACTGGAGGCCAAACCGATGCCGGTGCCGACACCGGCCCCCACAGCGGCGCCCCACGCCTGTTCACGGCCCATGTAGGTGATTTCCTTGGGCTTCCACGCCACCGGCAGAATCTTCACTGTGTGGATCTGGGTGCGGTATTCGGGCTTGAATTTCTGGTTGGCACAGCCGGCCAAAAACAGCACGGCAAACATCAGGACAGCGATCTTCTTCATGAACGACTCGCGACAAAGGAATGTGGGTTAGTTGTCGTCATCGACAGGAAAATCTGAAGTACACGCTGCATCGACAGCAGATTTTCCGCCGATGCAGACGTGATCGAGGCGCCACCGGTATGATCCGGACACCCCGTCTCACCTGGACCGCCCCTGATGCCAGCCTCGTACACCCGCCCCGCCCCCGCGCCCCTGCTCCAACCCGGTGAAACCGTGGTGCTGTTCGACGGCGTGTGCAAACTGTGCAATGGCTGGGCACGGTTTCTGATTCGCCATGACCGGCTGCGCCGCGTGCGCCTGGCGGCGGTGCAGTCGCCCGAGGGCCAGGCGCTGCTGGCGTGGGCGGGGTTACCGATGGATCAGTTCGACACCATGGCAGTGATCCGTGACCACCACGTCTGGGAACGCTCCGATGCGTTCCTCGAAGTCATTGGCCAATTGCCCACCCGCTGGCAGCCGCTCCAACTGCTGCGAGTGTTGCCTCGCGGACTGCGCGACTGGGGCTATGACCGTATCGCGCTGAATCGTTATCGGCTGTTCGGTCAATACGCCACCTGCCTGCTGCCGAGTGCGGATCACGAACAGCGCTTTTTGAAGATGACGCCACCTACGCCAGAACGCTGAGCAACTGCACCGGCGTCATCTTGGTCACCATCATCAGCACGATCACGAACATCCCGGCAAAACCCATCACGCCCATCCAGAACCACTGCCGGTACACGCGGCGATAGTCATCACTCAAGCCCTGCCCGGTCGCGTCGGCAGTCGATGCCATGATCTCAAGCCGCTTTTGCAGCAGCAGCACCGGCAGCCACAGTGCCCCCACACAAAAGAAGATGATCAGCGACGTCAGCAGCCACTCGGTGGTCATGGGCAACCCCGAAACCCTCATCAGCAGATAGCCGCTGATGATCTGCACAAACCCCGCCGGCGTGGTGATCCAGGCATCGAAGCGCACGACCATCCGCGCCACGTGGGCGATCACTTGCGGGTTGGCCGTACGGCTCGCGGCGATCAGATAGAGGTAGGAACCCATGCCGAAGCCGAACAGGAACACCGCTGCAATCACGTGCAGGTATTTCAGACCCAGATAGAGCATGCTCAGCGCTGCCCGGCGCAGAAATGCACGGACAGGCTCAGGTTGTCCGGGTCGTTGATGGCGGCCATGTATTCCTTGACACTGATTTCGCCCACGCACGGCCGGGCGCCGGGCTGTGACGTGTAACCCTGAGCCATCTTCGCGGCCAGCGCCACGGCGGCGCAGCTGGGGATTTCCGGGCCTTTGTCGTTGAGCGCGGTCAGTTGCGCGGTCATGCTCAGTGGCTGGCCATCAACGCCGAGGCCTTGCATGTCGATGTACATCGCGCTTTTACCATCGCCGAAGCGTTCGAAGCGGGTGCCCAACCGATGCAGTCTCGCCGCCCACACCCCTGGGTCGCGAACCAGGCCGATTTTCAGCGCCTGCGCCAGCAGCGCATTGGCGATGCCGCCGAGCTTGAGTCCGGCGCCGGCCTGAAAACGCAGGGTGTGTGCGCCATAGCGGCTGGCGAAAATATCCATGTCCGGCACATCGACATTGGCCAGCAGGCGCCGTCCCAGCTGCGGCATTTTGCGCAGGGTCAGATCCTGCCATCCCGGCACTTCATGGACTTCGCCGTTGCGCAACTGCCTGATCGGTTTACCCGCGTACGCCAGCACACCCTCGACCGTCGACAGGCCGGGCATTTTCGCCGAAGAAGAAATGCCATGTTCGATCGAGTCGATGCGCGAAAAGCGCTGGCGCTGCTCGTCGATGATCGCCGAAGACAGCGTCGGCACCGAACTGCAGCCGCTGAGAATCGCCACACCGGCTTCCTTAGCGCGGGCGTCGAGCACGTCAATGCCGTTGACGAAGGTACGGCAGTCGGCCAGGTCGCAGTAGTTCACGCCAGCGGCAATGCAACTTTGCGCCACGGCATACGACTGTCCCTGAAACGGGCCGCCGGTGTGCACCACCAGTTGAATGTTCAGCGCAGTCAATGCGGCCTGGAATTCGCTGCCCATCGCATCGCCGCACCAGCCTTCGCAGGCTGTGTGCGCCCGACTGTTCAGCTCATCGACCTTGCGCTGCAACTTGCGCGGATCGCGGCCCGAGAGCAGCAACGCCACATCGGGCATCAGCGCCAGATGCCTGCACACGATACTGCCGAAATTTCCGTAGCCCCCGACCACCATCACCCTGAACGGCATGCAATTCTTCCCTAATCGTTTCGCGTGCAAAGTGCGAAGGATATAGGGCCCGGCGTCGGCAAGCCATGCCGGTTACCTGGAGCCTGCGCTGCTTCAATGGCCAACGGGCGCTACAAGGATGCCAAAGGGAACAGCGCGATCAGCTCGAGACTTGCTCAAGAAAGATCAGTTGCAACGGTTCTTCCAGCAGGTCGTCCGCCGTGGCGGCAAAGCGCTGGAAGTAAGGCATCGCAAAATGCGCATCCAGCGCCGCCTGATGCATGAAGGCCTCGCGCATGTAGAACGTGCCGCGCTGGTCGCGCAGTTCAAACAACACATAGTCGAGGTTGCCCGGTTCCGCGCGGGTCGGCTCGACCAGTGCCAGCAGCCCCTCTTTCAGCGCCTGCTCCTGGCCAGGCCGGGCCTTGAGCACGGCGATCGACACCAGCATTTCAGTGGACGTGGTCATCATTATTTCTCCAGATTCAAGGCTGAGTGATCAGCGAGTCGGTGCCGGCGCCGCGTCGATTTTCAGACGCATCAGGCTATAGGGTTTTTGCCGTTGATCCTGCCCGCCACGGAAGCCGGCCTGGCGGTGCAACTGGTTGGCGATGAAATACAGATAGCCGTCGGGACCGATCGACAGGGTGTCGGGCCAAAGCAGGCGCGGGTCGTGGACAAGGGTTTGCCACTGGCCGTCCGGCAGGCGTTTGCGGATCGCGTTGTGTTCGTAGTCACCGGCATAGACCGCCCCGGCGGCATCGGCTTCCATGCCATCGGACGCGCCCTTCTCGCCCAGGTCCTGCACGGCAGCGGCCAGTTGCTGTTCGCTGACGCTGGCGTCACGCAACAGCGCGGTGGCAACCGAGTACAGATGGCGGCTGGACAGCGGCGTGAAGTACAGGGTCTTGCCGTCCGCCGACAGCGCAATGCCGTCCGACGCCACGCCCAACGGTGTGCGCTTGCCGTCCGCGCCCGCGACGGTCAGCGGCAGACCTTCGACCATCGGCACGAAATCCGGGTCGACCGATGTTGCCGGCACTCCGCTCAACCGGCGCTGGGCGCGGCCAGTGGCGATGTCCATGACGATGATTGCACCCGGGCCACGCAGCGACGAGTCGGTGACGTACACCGTGCCTTCGGCCCCGGTGCGGAAGTCGAAGCGCATGTCGTTGACGTAGGTGCTCGGCAACATGACGTTGTCCGGAAACACCAGGCGTTTGACGATGCGGTTGTTGGCCAGATCCACCGCCAGCAGTTTCGCGCCTCTGGCTTTCGGTTCGGCAAACCCTGGCGCGGCGGTGTCAAGCAGCCAGACCCGGCCCTGCCCGTCGGCGACCACGCTTTGCACGCTGATCAAGCCATCGCTCGGGTCGCGCGGATTCTCCTGATTGATCGCCGTGTTCGGGTACGCAACCACCTTGCCGTCGCGGATTTCGCCGACGGTGAACGGCACGTCGTCGCCCCAACGCGGGAAGTTGACAAAGATTCGCCCGGTTTCGCTGACCGTCACGCCGGTGGGCATGGCGTCGTAGAACGCGTGGACTTGTTCAAGCGTGCCAAAAGCCCTGTCGGCCGGCGTATTCAGCGGCAACGGGATAGCGCTGATGGCGTGGGCCAAAGGCATGCTCAAAGTCGAGGCAATGGCCAACATCGCGGGCAGTTTGTTCATGCGCATCATGTGTTCCTCGCTGGGCCGTCATGGCCCGTTCGAATATTCAGAATCCTTCAAGCACCATCTTGCCCCGGGCCTTGCCGCTTTCGACCAAGGCATGAGCGCGGCGCATGTTGGCCGCATTGATCGCCCCGAAGTGCTGGCCCACGGTGGTTTGCAATACGCCCTGGTCAATCAGCCCCGCGACCCGGTTGAGCAAATGATGTTGGTTGATCATGTCGTCGGTTTCGTACAGCGAACGGGTAAACATCAGTTCCCAGTGCAGCGACAACGATTTGCGCTTGAGCGGCATGACGTCGAGGCTGTCGGGATCGTCAATCACCGCCAGACGCCCCTGCGGACGCAGCACTTCGATCAATTGCGCAAAGTGCTGCGTGGTGTGCGTCAGGCTGGCGACGTAATCGACCTCGGCCACGCCCAGCGCCTGCAGTTGCGCGAGCATCGGCTGGCTATGATCAATGACGTGATGGGCGCCCAGCTGGCGCACCCAGTCAGCAGTTTCCGGGCGCGAAGCGGTGCCAATGACGGTGAGCCCGGTCAAACGCCGCGCAAGTTGCACCAACATTGAACCGACGCCACCCGCTGCGCCGGTGATCAGCAGGCTTTGGCCCTGCCCCGCGCCCTCGGCGACACCGAGCCGATCGAACAGCAATTCCCAGGCGGTAATCGAGGTCAATGGCAACGCTGCAGCATCGGCGGCACTCAACGAGCGCGGCTTGTGCCCGACAATCCGCTCGTCCACCAGATGCCGTTCGCTGTAGCTGCCGGTGCGGGCAATCGAGCCGGCATAGAACACTTCATCGCCGGGCTGAAACAGCGTCACGTCGGCGCCGATTGCACGGACAACACCGACGGCGTCCCAGCCAAGGATTTTCGGTTCCTTGGTGAAAGTGCCGGCGCGGACTTTGGTATCGACCGGGTTGACCGCCACTGCGCGCACTTCCACCAGCAGGTCTCGCGGGCCAGGCGTGGGCTCGGGGATGTCGGTGTCCTGCAACGATTGCGGATCTTCGATGGGCAAGGCGTGTTGGGTAAAGGTGATGGCTTTCATGGGATCTCTGATTCTGAAGGGCTGTGGCAGTCACTGGCCGCCATCTTCGGCTTCCCTCGGGCAAAGAAAAACCGGCAGAATGCGCCAACACTTTCACTGCAGGCGTGAAAATGATCCGCATCGACGATCTCGGTTTATTCACCCGCAGCGCCGCGCTGGGCAGTTTTACCGCTGCTGCGCTGGAGGCTGATTTACTGCCCGGCCAGGTCGCTGCCGCGATCAAGCGGCTGGAACGCGAACTGGATGTGCGCCTGTTCGCCCGCACCACCCGCAGCCTGCGCCTGACCGCCGAAGGCGAGCAGTACTTGCCCACCGCCCACGCGGTGCTCGAAGCCCTCAAGCAGGGCGAGGACAATTTGCGGGGGGAAAACGCCACCCTGCGCGGCGTGTTGCAAGTCACTGCGCCGTCGGATCTGGGACGCAATATCCTGCTGCCGTGGCTGACGCAGTTCCGCCGCCAGCACCCGGAGCTGACCTTGCGATTGGTGCTGTCGGATCAGATGGTCGATCTGTTTCGCGACCCGGTGGACGTGGCGATTCGTTATGGCGCCAACGTGGATGCCAACTACGTAGCGCTGCCGCTGGCACCGTGGAACCGGCGGGTGCTGGTCGCTTCGCCTGAATACGTGCAACGCCACGGCCAGCCGCAGACCCCGGATGAACTGCTGGATCATCAGTGCCTGCTCTATTTGCAGACTGGCCGGGTCTACGACAAGTGGAACCTGGGCAATCAGACCGTGCAAGTCTCGGGACCGCTGTTCAGCGACGACGCCGACGTGGTGCGGCGCTGGGCGCTGGACGGCGAAGGGATCGCCTACAAATCCTGGCTGGATGTCAGCGCCGACATCGCGTCAGGTCGCCTGCTTGTATTGCTGCCGGAGCAACCCGGCGAGACCTCGCCGTTGAGCCTGGTATGCCCGCATCGCAAGCAGATCACCCCGGCCGTGTCACAGCTCTATACGTGGCTGAGCAGCCAGTTTGCGGCGCTGAAACCGATGTGAGCAGAAGTCCCGTCAGAAGTTGACGAACGCTGTTGCGAGTGTTCAGATGCGGGCCTGTTTCAGGTGCCCCCTGCCGCCGTGCTTGGGGTGAAACGGGAAACCGGTACGTTCATTGCGAACAAGTCCGGTGCTGCCCCCGCAACGGTAGGCGCGTGATGCTTTCGACAGACCACTGTGGCCAGACGGCCATGGGAAGGTGAAAGCCTCGATACGCGCGAGCCCGGAGACCGGCCTGAAATGCGTTTGGCAAAATCCTGCGGTGGGCGGGCATGGGCCGGTATTGGCTGTGCGCGATGCCTTCTCCTGCATGCTCTTCTGCGAAGATCCTTTTCGAGAAGACAATGATTCGACCTTTCAACACTTCTGCACCAACCCTGCTGTTCGGCTGCCTGCTCAGCCCTTTGCTGCTGGCCGACGACACGCCACTGCAACTCGATCAGCAAATCGTTTCCGCGCCGTCAGTGGAATCCACCACCGTCGCCGACATGGCGCAGTACGGCAGCAAAATCGAGAGGGTTTCCCGCGAACAAATCGAACGTGCCGGCCCCGGCGCCGATGTCAGCCGTGTCCTGCAGATGTTCATTCCCGGCCTGTACGTGGCGCCGAAAAACGGCCCGTTCGACTACGGCACCTATTCGTTGCTCGGCGGCCGTAACGACGACACGCTGATCCTGCTCGACGGTGTGCGCCTGAACAATCGTCTGTACGGCGGCCTGTACCTGGACACCCTACCGGCCAACGCCATCGAACGCATCGAAGTGCTCAAGGGCGGGCAAAGCCTGCTGTTCGGCACCCAGGCGGTCTCGGGGGTGATTAACATCGTCACCCGCAGCCCGCAATCGCGCAAAGCCGCCGGCGAAGTGAATCTGGGCGTGGACAGCTTTGGCGGCACGACCGAAGACGTCCGGGTCGAAAACATCTTCAGCAACGGTTTCGGCGAACTGGGTTTGCTCGCCTATGCCAGCCACAACGTCTCCGACGGTTACCAGCCGTACCGCAACCGCGACATGAAGAACGTCAGCGAGAAAAACCGTGCCTACGAAGTCACCACCTTCGGCGGCAAGGCGATTCAATCGTTCGCCGATGACGCGCGGCTGGAACTGTTCTATCAGTACGCCGACGCCAACCTCGATTTCGCCCGCCCGCTGAACAACCACAACACCACCAACGACCGTGTGCAGCAGATCGCCACGGCGACCTTCGAACAGACCGTCAACGAGCGCGTGAGCTACTTCGTCAAAGGCCACATCAACGACTGGGACACCCGCTACACCCGCGTCAACAACGTGGATGGCGGCGGTACCAAGGTCATCAACCACAACGACTACTGGGGCTTCACCGATTGGGGCGTACAGGCCGAAGGCAAGGCGCTATTGCCCGGCGGTCATGTGCTGGTGTTCGGCACCGACAACCAGTGGTTCAAGGGTCAGGACGATGTGCTGGTGATCGACAACGACAAGGCCGAAGCCCACGCGATCTACACGCAGTTGCGCCCGCAGATCGCCGCCCTGCCCGACTGGCACCCGAGCCTCGGCATTCGTCACGAAGCCATGAGCGGCGGCGATGGCGCCACGGTCGGCATGCTCACCTCGCTGTACGACCTCAACGATAACTGGGCCGTGCGCGGTCAGTACGGCAGCGCCTACAAACTGCCGAATGCCGAGCAGTTGTTCGTCAACGAGCCGGGCGACGAGATCGGCAACCGCAACCTCAAGCCGGAGAAAAGCCGCAACGCCGAACTCGGTGTCGACTACCAGGGCTTTCTGCTCGAGCGCGAATTCAGCGCCAGCGTCAGCCTGTTCAAACGCAAGATCGACGACCTGATCACCCTCGACGGCATGCAGTGGGTCAACGGTGAGGGGCAGATCCGCATGCGCGGTTTCGAGGCCGACGCGAAACTGGCGCTCACCCAGCGATGGAGCCTGCAAGCGGACCTGACGCGCAATCTCACCGAGTCGCGCAGCGGCGTGAGCATCAACGACATCCCGGGGTTCTTCGCCCGCTCAAGGGTGGGTTATGAGTCGGAAAATCGTATGTGGGGGGCCGGGGGCGCGATCCGCTACATACGCGATATCAAGAGTTCGAAGCAGGTGCAGTACGGCAACTATTCGGTGGTCGATGCCGATGCTTATCGCTACCTCGACCACGCCCATCAGCACCGTGTAAGCCTGCTGATGGAAAACCTGTTCGACCGCGATTACGTCACCAGCCGTTCGAACAATGTCGATAATCTCGGCCGGCCGTTCACCTCTGAAATTCGCTACACGTACCGCTTCTGATGAGTGAAATCACCAAGGTCGACGGCGTCGATACTCATCCGGACTGGTCGCAAGTGCCCGATCACGCGCGCCATGTGTTCCTCTGCACCGGCCCGCGCTGTACTCAGCGCGGCGCCTTGCAGTTATGGAAAACCCTGCGCCGGCATCTGCTCGCACACGATCGCATCGAGACACCGGGCGGCGTGTTACTGACCCGCACTCATTGCCAGTTTCCGTGCAATCTCGGGCCGATCGTGACGGTGTATCCGGAACGCTTCTGGTACAGCGTGCATAACCGGCAGGAGGTGCAGCGCCTGGTCGAGGTGCATCTGCTGGGCGGTGAAGTGGTCGAGGATTTGCTGATCCGGGGGCGCACATGAAGCCCTTGTGGTGTGCACTGGGCGCCCTGCTCTGCTCATCGGCGGCTATGGCTGACAACGTGCGCAACTGCGGCGAGCACTGGCAGGTTTCCGCTTCGCCGCCCGCGCGCATCGTCGCGCTGAATCAGCACGCAGCTGACCTCGTGCTGGCGCTTGATGCCGGATCATCGCTGGTGGGCGTCGCGTATCTGGACGACACCGATGCCGGCCAGCGCCCAACCGCGTATTTCGGCGTGCCAGTGATCGCACGTCAGTATCCATCCAGCGAAGTGTTGTACGCGCAACAGCCGGATCTGGTGATCGGTGGGTTCGCCACAGCCTTCGGTGACGGCGTCACTTCACGCTCGGCGCTGGCGCGCAACGGCATCGGTTCCTACCTGCTGGAATCGGCGTGCAACGGGCATTCGCTGGATTACTTCGGGCATGTGCGCAATGACCTGCTGAACCTCGGCGCGTTGCTGCACAAACAACCGGAAGCCAAGGCACTGCTGGCCGCGATGGAGGCCGACCTCGCCAATGCCCGAGCCTTGGCCGGCACGCAGAAACCGCTGTCAGTGTTTTACCTGGACAGCGAAGTCAAAGGCCTCGACAGCGAAGGACGGCGCGGTTTTGTCAGCACGTTGCTGGACGCTGCGGGCGCGAAAAACCTGTTCGCCGAGATCAATCAATACCGGGTCACCGTGAGCCGCGAAACCCTGCTGGTCAGCGACCCGGACGTGATTCTGCTGGCCGATGCCGACTGGTCGCCCGCCAGCCGCAAGCGCTACCTGTTGACCCACGACCCGGTGCTGTCGCAACTGCGTGCAGTGCGCGAAAACCGCCTGATCGTTATCCCCTTCACCCAGCTGTTGCCCACCGCAGCCAGCGGTCGCGTGGCACTCGAACTGGCCCGACAACTCAACACCCTGCAAAAAAATAAATGAACCCGCCACCGCACCGGTCACCTAACCCTAAGACCATCAGGAGGTAGCCAATGCAAATCGAAACCGTGTGGATCGTACTGGCGGCAGTTCTTCTGCTCATCGAACTTTGGGCCATCAACCGGGTGCGCAAAAGCGAGGGAAAATCCAGCAACAAAGGCGTGTGGATCGTGCTGATCGTGTTTGTGCCGTTGTTCGGCCTGATTGCCTGGGCGCTGGCGGGGCCGAAACAAGTCACTCAGCGGTCGGCGTCCTAGTCTTCTGCTGATCAGTTGCCGGGCAAGGACAAACTCGAAGAACCCGGCGTGCAAATGCAAGCCATGAAGGCCAGTTGCAGGAAGGACGTGGCAGCGCAAGGCTTTGCGAATGAAGGGAAGCCCGACATCAGTCGGGCTTTTTTTGTGGGTGCGCCAGGCATGGCGCGTTGCGCGCAAGCGCAACCAGCTTGGCTGTGGTGGCCATGCTGGTGACTTGGAGGTGAAAGTCCTCTACACACCCGGCAAGGGGAAGTGTTAGCCAGAGGCAAGGGTGTCGCGGGCGACCGCGAATCTGAAGGAAGCCCGAGGCAAAATGCTGGCCTGACGAACAGGAAGCGGATAGAGGCGGCGCAGCGGGGTAAGACGGCCCAAATCGTCAAAGCCCAATACTTGCACGGAACGCTGTGACGTAAATCCGACAGGCATAAGCAGGAAGGTCGCGCGAATTACCCTGGGAGATCTGCACGTTTGCCACTGTGCTACCGAGCGTCGAGAGGCGACGGGATGAACGTGCAGAAGTCAGCCGAAGCCGTAGTAAGTGACGAGTAACTCCGTCACCAAGGGCCGAACAGGTTATGCCGTCAGTAGGCGTCAGAGTCTCGTTGAGTACCGAAATGCAGAAATTTCTCCCAGAGAAGACTGTCACTCCGAGTCCCGGACAGAATCCGAGGATGACGGCTGACAGCGCACAGGTATCACCGGCGGCTGTGACGTGGACGAACGCGGAGCCGGACACGCTGATGGGGCGGGTGCTTGCACCCGCCAACCTCAAGCGTGCGTATCAACGCGTAGTCAGCAACAAGGGCGCACCGGGTGCCGATGGCATGACGGTCGACCAATTGGCAGGCTACGTGAAACAGTATTGGCCGATCCTCAAAGCTCGGCTGCTGGCCGGCGAGTATCACCCGCAAAGTGTACGCGCCGTCGACATCCCCAAATCCAAAGGCGGAACACGGCAGTTGGGTATTCCCTGCGTCGTGGATCGCCTGATCCAGCAGGCTTTGCTGCAACAGCTCACGCCGACCTTCGATCCGTTGTTTTCGGACTACAGCTACGGCTTTCGTCCGGGCAGAAGCGCCCATCACGCCATCGAAACAGCCCGTGACCATGTGGCGGCGGGACACCGTTGGTGCGTGGAGCTTGATCTGGAGAAGTTCTTTGATCGGGTCAACCACGATGTGTTGATGGCCCATGTTGCGCGTCAGATCGAAGACAAGCGGGTGCTCAGGCTCATTCGCCGTTACCTCGAGGCCGGCATGATGGCGGGCGGGATCGTCAGCCGACGGCAGGAAGGGACGCCGCAAGGCGGCCCGCTCTCGCCGTTGCTGTCGAACATCTTGCTCAACGAACTCGACCGCGAACTGGAACGACGGGGCCATCGCTTCGTACGCTATGCCGACGATGCGAACATTTATGTGCGCAGTCATCGTGCAGGCGAACGGGTCATGGCCAGTGTTGAGCGCTTCCTGACTCAGGGCCTGAAGCTGACACTGAATCGGGAAAAGAGCCGTGTGGCACGGCCTTGGGCCTGTGATTACTTGGGTTATGGGATGAGCTGGCATCAACAGCCGAAGCTGAGGGTCGCGAGCATAAGCCTGCACCGCCTGCGCGACCGACTCCGGGAACTCTTGCGTCGGATACGGGCCCGCTCAATGAGATATATCGTTGAGCAAATGACTCCCGTGCTGCGTGGTTGGGCTGGCTACTTCAAGCTGAGTCAGAGCAAGCGGCCACTTGAGGAGCTGGATGGCTGGGTGCGTCACAAACTTCGTTGCGTCATATGGCGTCAATGGAAGCGGCCCTCTACGAGGGCGCGCAACCTGATACGTTTGGGCCTCGACGAGGCGCGGGCGTGGAAATCGGCGGTCAATGGCCGAGGCCCATGGTGGAACTCGGGAGCGTCACATATGAATCAGGCGCTACCGAAGAAGCTATGGGATCGACTCGGGCTGGTCTCAATACTGGATACGATAAACCGGCTTAATCGCATAACCTGAACCGCCGTATACGGAACCGTACGTACGGTGGTGTGAGAGGACGGCGGTTGTGAAACCGCCTCCTACTCGATTCGCCAGGCACGCCTTCGTCGAGATGTAGTACCGTATGCCGGTCAACAACAGGGAGGTTGATATGGCTGACAGGACAGGCAAGCGCGTGGTGGTGGTCGGCGCGGGTATTGTGGGCGCTTCGCTGGCGTATCACCTTGCGCGCAAGGGGGCACAGGTGACGCTGGTCGAGGCCGCAGAACCCGCCTCGGGGGTAACGGCGCGCTCGTTCGCCTGGATCAATACGGCCCATGCCGGGAACGATCCGATCGCCCGATTGCGTGGCGCGGCCATCGAAGACTATCACCGACTGGAAGCGGAGCTGCCTGAATTGCAGATACGCTGGTCAGGGGCATTGTCCTGGGGTACCGGCGCAGAGGACGAGCCCTCTTCGCCGACATGGCTGTCACGCGCCGAGATCCTCGAACGCGAGCCGAACCTGCGCCACCCTCCACGCCAAGCATCGTATAACGCCGAAGAAGGCGTCCTCGATGCGGTACAGACCACCCGCGCATTGGTTGTCGGGGCACAGGCCCACGGCGCAACAGTGTTCACGCAGACACGCGTAAGCGGCTTCACCTTCAGCGGCGCAGACGTTACGGGCATTGAGACGACGGCGGGGCCCTTGGCTGCTGACGTAATCGTTCTGGCAGCCGGAACGGGCACCGTGCAGCTGGCAGAGATGCTCGATGTTTCACTGCCGATAGACGCCTCCCCGGCCATTTTCATCCGCTTCAAGACTCAACCGGATCGGTTGAACGGCATCATCTCCAGCCCCGAGATGGAAGTGCGGCAAGATGCAGACGGGACGTTGTTGGCAGCGGAAGACTACTTGGGAAATGCCCCGCACAATCAACCGGACGAGATCGCGCAGCGAACCGCACAAGTCATTCAACACGAACTGCACGGGGTAATCTCCATTGAACTGCAAAGCGCATGCGTCGGCTTGCGGCCCGTGCCTGTCGACGGCGTCCCCGTTGTCGGCTATCTACCGACGGTGGGCGGAGTGTATGTTTGCGCAATGCATCCCGGTGTGACCCTGGCGGCGATCGTCGGGCGCCTCGCCAGTGAAGAGATTGTCAGCGGCATTGCCTCAGTCGACCTTGGCAACTGCCGCCCCGGCCGATTCTGATGGGCGCGGCAGTCCAATTGTCCAGGCATTCATTTTCAGCTTTCAGCATTCGCAACTCGAAACGGAAGTCATCAGCACTACACGTCCCCCACACAAGGAGCGTTCAACCATCATGGAAGCAACCATCACCTACCGCACCGCCACGGCTGACGATGCCCTGGCGATGTGCGAACTGGGCCAACTGCTCAACGCCGTGCACCACGCCGCTCGCCCGGACATTTACGCGGCTGCGACCGAAGATTTCTCTCGCGACTTGCCGCACTGGTCCGGCGTTTTCGAGAAGCCGGGCCAGGTCGTGTGGCTCGCCAGCGCGGGCGACCAGGCCGTGGCGTTCATTACCGCCAGCCTGTCGGCCAGCGTCGGGCCGTTAATGCAGCCGCAGAATGTCGTGCGCATCGGCTCCGTGTGTGTCGCCGAACGGTTCTGGGGTAAAGGCATTGGCCGCGCACTGATCCAGCGCATCAAGGACTGGGCCCTTGCGCACGATGCGCAGGACTTGCGCCTGACGGTCTGGCCGTTCAATGAACGGGCGGCGCGGATGTACGCGGAGTTTGGTTTCGAGCGCCGTGCGGTAGAAATGGGTATGCGCTTGTCATGACACGTCAACAGCGAATCGTCTCGATTGTCCTCGGCCTGCTGGTCTTCTACGCAGCACTATGGACAGCCTCCGAGTGGTGGGAAAAAGCGCTGGCCAAGCCCTACGGCACCGCTAGCATCAGCCCCGACGGTTGCTTTCAGGTCCAGACGTTTCGGCCGTTCTGGGTGTTGCCGGGTTTTCTTCATCCACAGACGCCGCCGGACGATGCGATGGAGCGCAGCTGGTTTGTCTCCTGGGAGAGCCCGGCGTTTTTTCGCCTGTATGACCTTCGTAATGGCCGCGTACTGGGTGAGAGCGAGATCTATGATCTGGTGGCGTATGGCGGGCCCCTTGATTGGGCTTATGGCAACGACCACACGGTAAGTGCCGCCATGATCCACATTGGTACCACCCCGGACGATTGCACAGCATCGAGGACGCCATGACCGACCGCCGCCGTGTTCAGAGCAAAAGATCGCCGCCTGCACAGGCATCCCTGTTTAATGGCTACGCCCTGCTCCGCCACGCCATACCCGCCGAATGGCTGGATGAGTTGCGCCGTGTGTTCGATGCAGGTGTCCTGCCGTCCGATCAGTGGCCGGTGCCCCGCGGTCAGGACTGGCGTCACTCGCTGCTCGATGATGACCCGACGGTGCGCGCGGTGTGCCGTTTGCCACAGGTGCTGGAAGTGGTAGGCGAACTGATCGGCGAACGCTTCTTCCTTGCGCAGGTGGAGGGTCGTGAACCGCTTCCGGGTGGCGGTCATCAACCCTTGCACCGCGACCTGTCGGCGCAACGACCCGGCGACAGCGTGGTTGCCCTGGCGTTTTTCGACGATTACGGCCCACAGAACGGTGCTACGCGCATCGTCCCCGCCAGCCATCGCCCCCTGCCTGGAGAACCGCCACTCGACGCTAACGATGAGTCGAAAGCCGTGCAGCTTTCCGGCAGCGCCGGCGATATTCTGCTGTTCGACGTGGACCTGCTGCATGCCGGCAGCCGCAACGTGGCGGGCTTGCGCCGACGTTCCATCCTGATCAATTACTTTGCCGAACCGCTGTACGCCGCGCATCTGCAAACAGTGGGTCTGCGCAATGTGCGGATGGATCCTTTCGAGTGGTTTGATTCTGCAAGCCACTGCATTGTCGGGGGTGATTGACACACGATTGGATTCGGTGAGGATTCGACATTGCCTGAACCCGCCGTATACGTCAGGATCCCACCCTTTTTCAGCGCAAGGGCAAACGTGGCACGTCTACGCCCTTCGCTAGTCGATATTCAAACTTACAGGCCGGGTAGCCCCATGAATCGTCAAAAGAAACTTCAGCAGTTGTTCAAGGAAAAGGCCAAAAAGGCCAGCGCCAAACTGGCGCCGAAAAAGCCCAAGTACATCAGCAAGGCGGATCGCTTGAAGATGGCCGCCGAGGCGCCAGTAGAACCGGTTGAAACTACCGAGAGCTGATCCCGGCCAGTTTTATAGAAATGGCGAAATGTTCGCCAGCGCCCGCGTGATGTAGAGCTCCTGCTCCCCCACCGGCACCACGTACTGGAACGCATCGCACGCGGCGCCCACACCGGCAAGGCGCGCGATGAACCAGGCTGCCAGATACTGCGAAGCCAGACATCCACCGGCGGTGGCGACATTGCCGTTGGCCACGAACGGTTGATTGAGCACCGCGACCCCGGCCTCCTCCAGCGACACCTGCGCCTCGACGGTGAGTCCGTTCATTGACCGCACCTTGTCCGTGGGACTGGCAATCGACACGCGCCAGCCGGGCACCCGATTGAGGATGCCGAAGGCGATGAGCGAATCGAGTTCGTTGAACCCTTCAAAGGTCAGGATGGCGACGTGCATGATGAGCCTCGGTGCGGATGGTCGAGGCTCATCGTAGGACTGGCAAATCAATACAATCAAAGAATTGTCATGGGTACATTAAATCGCTGACATTACGATCCCTGTCGGATCTGCCGCAGAGGTATCTTCATAAGCGCCCGCCCCTCATCAGCCCCCGGAGTAGATCAACCAGGCGATGAAAGCCACAACAGGGGCGAACAGCACCAGGCCACCGACGGCGAGGGCCCAGCCCCAGGCAAAACCGCTTTCGCCCTTGAAGCGGCCGCCACTGAGCAGGCGCAGCACGCAAACACCGACCCGATGAGCCAGCTCGTTGATCAAGAAGTCAGCGATGAAGCCCATAACACTAATGCTCCAGTGACTTCGCCATGATGAAAAGCGACCGCCCTGCCTGTCGCTGCTTGATCGTAGTTGGATTTGTGTGGGCTGGTGCCGGCGCGAGGAAAAAGCTGGGGGCCACTGATCTTCAAGGACCTGGTCAAGTTCGACTGACAAGCCCTGATCGCAGGTTTTGTAAGGCGTTCACTGGATCGAACACAATCCGCTCAGCGCGTTTTACACGCCAGCCACGCGCCCCAGAAAAGGCTGCTGAAGAACCGCGTCGCCTCACCAAATCCGGCCTCGTGCAACAACGCCTGAACCGCCGCCTCGGAATGCGGCGGATCGGCGCCCTGCAAAATCTTCCCGAGTTTCGCCTTCACCTCCTCCGCACTCGCGCCCTGCTGCCGCCAACGCTGCCCCCAGGCTTGCAGCAATAACGGCTGGCTGGCATAGGCGTAGTGATTGCCCGCCACAATCAGCGGCGCACCCGGTTTCAGTCGGGCCTGAACCGAGCGCAGGATCTGTCGCTTGGCGTCATCGCCATTCAAGTGGTGCAGCACACCGATCAATGTGGCCGCGTCGAACGATGCCTGCGCCGGCAAGTCCTCGACATGCCCGAGATGCACGTCTGTTCTGCCGAGCAAATCATTGGCCTGCAACTGCTGCGTCGCAGCCTCCAACATCGGTGCCGAAGGATCGACCGCAGTGAAACGCCAGTCCGGCTCAAGCGCGGCCATTGCGATGATTTCCTGCGCCGTACCGCCCGCGCCAACCACCAACACCTTGGCGCCACGCAACGGCCCCAAAGTGGCCGCCAACATGCACGCAGCCAGATCGTGACAGGCATCGTAACCGGCCAGGGCGATGCGACTTTGTCTGGCGTATTCGTTGGCGCGGGAAGTGTCAAATTTGTCTGCGGATTGGGTCGGGGTCGAGGGCATGGCGATTCTCCTTGTCTTGGGAGCACGCTACCCCGGGGGCAGAGATAAGGAAAATGGCGTAATTTTATAGGCTACATTCCTGCAGGGAATGAGAACCTGGCGTGGGATACGCATCGTTAATCGGTGATTTCGGCTGACGGTGTGAGGCACGGTAGTCAACTCCCGGCGCACCCGTCTGCGACCTAAATGGCTTTCAGCCGGGGCATCACTTGCTATCAACCCAATGCGCGTCGTCTTAGCCGGGTCGCCACCCATAAATGGCATACCATTTGAAAAAAAGTATTGTAATAAGGCGCTTTAAATACTTCAGCACTAACTTTACTCGCCTGAACCGTCAATTGAAAACAACCATAAAAGCTCCGCTCCAATTTGAGATGGCAATCTTTACCGCTCAGATAATCATTGAACATTTTGCCACCCCACAAAAGCTTTGTCAGTTATTACTTCAATATCAACACGCTAACTTTTTGCGTCTTTTACCATGAACGTCTGACTGATATGCGCATCTGAGCGACTGATCTTTCAGGTAGAGGTCACCAGGCTGTTGCACGCGAACGCATGCGCCGCTGCCCTCTACTTTCTTCATTACTTTGCTGGCTGAAGTGGTGTCGTCGGACACCAGCTTGCATTCATAACTCATTGCAAAAATAAATCCGCCCCAATTATTGGAACCAAGCATGCATTGACTTCATCCGTTGAGAAACCTCAAAAATTCTGCAAGTACTGAGGCCTCTGAACGCTCCAAAGCTTTCCTGATTTCGTCACAACCGCCTTTTGCAGACACCACCTTGCCCTTCAATATTTCCCCTTCAGGAGTACATATATCCAGACTCACAAAAAAACTTCCGCTCTCTACTTGCTCACCTTCAAAAACAAGCTCAACTTCCTTGGGAAAAACCGTAACACATACAGAGAACTTGTCACCCGCATAATCGTAATGACCACAGTTTCTACTTAATACACCGCCCTGTTCTCTCGACGCCTGTCCATAAACCCTGTCTAAAAAATCCTGAAGAAGATCAACGCATTTTAGTTTTTCAGTCATTACTTCACCCCTTTGCGGCTTATTGATTTCAACACACCGCTTCCTGCTCGTGGCGGTTAAACAGCATCGCGGCTAGCGCGTACAGGGATGGAGAAACAAGGGAGAAGCCCCCTATTTCCGAACGCCTGCTTTTAGCCGAAAGCTGCCGCTAAAAAACGCTAGCAACCCACACGCCAGTTTGTACATTTGCGGTTCAAAGACTTGAGTCCGACCGCACCGTTAAATTGCGGACAAGTCTTTTGCAAAGCGCTCAACCTGGCTAGGGAGGACCAACAAAGATCCATTTATTTGCCAGTCGCAGTCGTCATCTGACGTTGAACCCAAGTAGACGCGCAAGAACACCAAACCCGGGAAATGAGGATCTAAACAGGCCGAGAGTGCAAAATCTTCGCTCTCTGAAAGCCACTCTTTGGAGCCCCCTTCCTAATTCCCCACCCTCATCGACAGCGCACCGCAGTCCACAGCGGTGGTGCACACAATAGTTTGGGCAATGATGAACCCGAAGCCGGCTCCCAAAAATGCGATGCCCGCGACGACCCATGGCAATGTCGCATTCACACGGAATCTCAATAACCAAGCAGACACACTGGTGCCGACGACCAGTCCCGGGACAGAAAACAAATGCCCCAGCCCAACGAGGCCGCCATCACGGCCCGAGCTGGATATGATCGCCATATAGACCAGAAGCGTACCAGCCGCTGCGGCTGTCGCTCCCGTTAGGAACAGGGCCCGGGCACGTAGAATCAGGCCTGGAAGCAAGGTCACCACTGGCACCAGCGTGAGGTACCAGTAGCCTAAGTGGAGCGTGTTCCCGGCACCCGAGGCGTATGCCAGAACAAGCGCCACCAAAACCATTGAACAGACGAGGTCATCCCTGAAGCTCATTTTCATTCACTTGAATCGCCATAAGCGCCGACAGTGCTCAAAGATTAGCTGATCGTACAAGCTTCGCTCATTGGCTCAATAAGGGCGGTGTCGCACCATCACTCGCTTGCCTGCAGACGCCTCAACCTCCCCTTCCACCGCCGCCCGTCGCTCGCTCTCTGAAACAAACCGCCGCGAGTGAACAAGATCCCCTGAGCGCTGGAAGTTTCGGTAGTACACCACCGGATTGCCCTGTGGCGCATACAGCGCGAAACCGCGCACGGCGGCTTCCGGCCGAACCGCTGAGCGAAGGCTGATCGCCTCAGGCTGTCGCGTTCGATTCGGGCAGGTGCACTTCAGTGGCGCTGCGCCCCGCCAGCCAGGCGAGTACGGCGGCGGCGACCAATACGGTTGCGCTGAGTTCGAAGGTGGCTTTGTAGCCGCTCAGATCAAAGGCCAGGCCGCCGATGATTGCCCCGGCGGCGATCGCCAGTTGCACGATGGCCACGAGCAAGCCGCCGCCGGCTTCGGCATCATCCGGAAGTGTTTGCGCCAGCCATGTCCACCATCCAACCGGCGCGGCAGTCGCGACCAGCCCCCACAGTCCGAGGAGGACGGCGGTCAGCAACGGCGATGCGCCGAAGTTCACCAGCGCCAGTGCGATGGCCGCCATGATCAGCGGGATGACCGTCAGTGTGCGATAGAGGCCGTTGCCGATGAACCTTTCGATCACAAAGGTCCCGATGAAGCCCGCCAGTCCCAGCCCCAACAGCATCAACGACAAGGTTGAAACACTGACGCCGGTGACTCCTTCAAGAAACGGACGCAGGTAAGTGAACAGCATGAACTGACCCATGAAAAACACGCTGACGGCGATCATTCCCAGCGCCACCGGCAACCGTGTCATCAGGCGCAGGGCGTTACCGCTGCCGGCCTGGCGCTCGGCCTTGAAAGACGGAAGGCTGATCAGCAGCCACACGGCCGCCAGCGCGGCGACCGGAACCACGCAGAAGAATGCGCCGCGCCAGCCTATCAACGAGCCGAGGAAGCTGCCGGCAGGTGCGGCGATGACCGTCGCCAGCGCGTTACCGCCATTGACAATGGCCAGCGCGCGGGACACCTGATCGGACGGCACCAGGCGCATCGCGGTCGCCGCCGACAGTGACCAGAAACCGCCGATGGCGATGCCGATCAAGGCACGCCCGAACATGAATGAGGGGTAGCCCGGCGCGAACGCGACGACCGTCCCCGAGACGATCATCAACAAGGTCAGGGACAGCAACAGCTTCTTGCGCTCGACACGCGCGGCGACCGCGGCAATCACCAGGCTGGTGATCAGGGCGAATGCTCCGGATACGGAAATACCCTGCCCGGCCTGGCCTTCCGTGATGTGCAATTCAGCGGCAATCGGCGTTAGCAGGCTGACGGGCATGAACTCGGAAGCGACCAGGGCGAATGCGGCCAGCGACATCGCCAGCACGGCGCTCCAGCCGCGTTTTTCTGTAGAGAGAACAGTCATGGGAACTACCTGTGGTGCAAAAAACATGAGGGGGTGATGCGCAGGGGGCGAGCAATTGATTGCTCACATGAGCACTTTCCCCGTAACAGTTCGACACATTCTCCCGGTCGATCCACCTCTGCCCTAGTGCATTCCTCTTGAATGCTTGCCTGATCCTCTGAGGATGCAGGGTGATGGATAGGAAACGCCTCGGCAGCGGATTACAGTTCGCTCAACAGGAGTGAGCCGCCATGATCGACACACCGCTGCGCCATGAATCTCCGTTGGCGTTGAACATTGACCCGCGCGTGAGCGCACCGGGCGACTTCGCCACGGCCATCCCCGGGCTGTCGCTGTTTCGTCGCGATCAACCGGCGCCCCCGGTCGTGTGCATGGTCGAACCGAGCCTGATCCTGGTGGGTCGCGGGGAAAAGCGTTTGTGGGTCGGTGGCGAGGGCTATTGCTACGACCATTCGCGGTTTCTGGTCACCTCGCTGGACTTGCCCGCCAACTCCGAAGTGCTGCGTGCCAGCCCTGCACAGCCCTGCGTCGGGCTGGTGCTGAAACTGGATGTCAGCATGCTCGCCGAGGTCATCACCAAGGTGGGCTTGCCGGCGAAGCGGCAGCCCTCCACCGCGTCAGGCGCCGCGATTGGCAACATGTCGTCCACCCTGGAAGGTGCGCTCGATCGCTTGCTGGCATTGCTTGATGAACCCGAGGCGATCCCGGTGCTGGCGCCACTGATCCTGCGGGAGATCCACTATCGGCTGCTCCACACCGATCAAGGCGCACGGCTGCGGCAGATCACCGCCGTCGATGGCCAGGGTTATCGCATTGCCAAGGCCATCGACTGGCTCAAGGTCAACTTCAGCGCCGCCCTGCGCATTGATGAACTGGCGGCGCGGGTGCAAATGAGCGCACCCACCTTTCACCACCATTTCCGCCAGCTCACCGGTATGAGTCCGCTGCAATACCAAAAATGGCTGCGGCTCAACGAGGCCCGGCGGCTGATGTTGATGGAGCGTCTGGACGTATCGCGCGCGGCGTTTGCCGTCGGGTATGAAAGCCCCTCGCAGTTCAGCCGCGAATACGGCCGCTTGTTCGGCACCGCGCCCAGCCGTGACATCTCGTTGCTGCGTGGCCAGCCTTTCGAGGCTGAGACGCTCGGCAGTGCGGCGAGTTGAGCGAACGACACACTTTTCCGGTGATACGCCTCGCTGCGTGTCACTGCTTATAACAACGCACGTCAACCGATGATCAAGCGGGTGAGCCATGGAACTACGAATCAACCAGAAGACCTATCAGGTCGATGCCGACGCCGATACGCCCTTGCTGTGGGTGATCCGCGATGACCTGGGCATGACCGGCACCAAGTACGGCTGCGGCCTGGCGCAATGCGGCGCCTGTTCGGTGCTGGTGGACGGCAATGTGGTGCGCTCGTGCGTCACACCGGTGGCCGGCGTGGTCGGCCGCGAGGTCACCACCATTGAGGCCATCGAGGCCGATGAAGTGGGCAAACGGGTCGTCTCGACCTGGGTCGATCTGCAGGTCGCCCAGTGCGGCTATTGCCAGTCCGGGCAGGTGATGGCCGCCACCGCACTGCTCAAACAGAACCCCAGGCCGAGTGACGCGCAGATCGAAGCGGCGATGGTCAATCTGTGCCGTTGCGGCACCTACAACGCCATTCATGCCGCCGTGCATGAGCTGGCCGGCAAGGGAGACGCCTGATGACCGTTCGTATCGACCCTTCCCTGGAAGCATCGGCCCTGGCCCTGCACGATCCGGTCAATCTGTCGCGCCGACGTTTCCTCACCGGCACCGCCGTCGGTGCCCTGGTGCTCGGCTTCGGTCTGCCGCTGGGTGCCACCCGCGTGCAAGCGGCGGCAGCGGCGGCGACCGCCGAACGCGGCACGCAGGTCCCGGCGTTTCTCGAAATCCGCCCGGACAATCGCGTGCGCCTGCTCTGCCCGTTCATGGAGGGCGGGCAAGGTACGTTCACCGCGATGGCACAGATTGTCGGTGAAGAGCTGGATGCCGACCCGTCGACCTTCCTGGTCGAAGCCGCACCGCCCGGCGAAGCCTACGTGGTGTTGGAAAACGGCATGCGCATCACCGGCGGCAGCATGTCGGTGCGCCTGAGTTACCCGGTCATGCGCCGCCTCGGCGCCCTCGCCCGCGCCATGCTGTTGCAGGCCGGCGCACAAAAGCTGGGGGTGCCGATGAGCGAATTGAGCACCGAGCCTGGCAAGGTTGTGCACGCGAAGTCGGGCCGCTCGCTGGCCTACGGTGAACTGGCCGGGCAGGCGATGGATCTGCCGGTTCCCGATCCGGCTTCCGTGCAGTTGCGTGACCCGAGTCAGTTCCGCTGGATCGGCAAACCCGTGAAGCGCCTCGATGCCTATGACAAGTCCACGGGTAAAGCGCTCTACAGCATTGATCTGAAGGTCGACGACATGCTGCATGCCGCCGTCCAGCATGCACCGCGCCTGGGGATGACCGTGGGCAACCTGCGCAACGAGGATCAGGTCAAGGCCATGAAAGGCGTGCATTCCGTGCATCGCCTGCCGGGTGCCGTGGCGGTGGTCGCCGAGCGTTGGTGGCACGCAAAACGTGCAGTGGAAGCCATCCAGGTCGACTGGCAGGAACCTGCCGCAGACAGTCAGGTGCGGCCGATGCCCGCCGACTTTTCCAGCGATGCCTGGTTCAAGCGACTGGCTGAAGACAAAGGCCCCGCCAGGGATGATGAAAACCAAGGCGACGTGGCTGGCGTTCTGGCGAGTGCGAAAACCCGGGTCGACGCCACCTACCACAACCAATACCTGAACCACGGGCAACTCGAGCCACCTTCTGCGCTGGCCCGATTCAATCCGGACGGTTCGCTGGAGGTCTGGTTGCCCAACCAGGCGCCGGACATGTTCCGCGCGGACATCGCCAAACGCACGGGGCTGGATCCGTCGCGCATCACGCTGCATTCGCCATTGCTGGGCGGGTTCTTCGGTCGGCACTTCCTCTACGACTCGGCCAGTCCGTATCCCCAGGCAATCGCGCTGGCCAAAGCAGTTGGCCGCCCGGTCAAATTGATCTGGAGCCGTGAGGAGGAGTTCCTGCGTGACGTGCTGCGTCCGGTGGCGGCGGTGAATTTCCGCGCGGCGCTGGACAACGACGGCTGGCCGCTGGCAATCGAAGCGGTCAGTGCCACCGAAGGCCCGACCGAAGCCCTCGCCGGCAAGCAAGGCGAGAAACTCGACCCGACGGCGCTTGAAGGGTTGTCGGGCAAGTCCTACGCGATCGCCAACAAGCGGATCGCGCAGATCTACGCCAAAGGTCCGGCGATGCTCGGTTACTGGCGTTCAGTGGGCAATTCGCTCAACGATTTTTTCTATGAATCGTTCCTCGACGAACTGGCGGACAAGGGTGGCAAGGACCCGTTCGAACTGCGCCTGCATCTGCTGCGCGACAATCAACGGCTGACCACGCTGCTGCAGGCGGTGGGTGAACTCTCGGGCGGCTGGAAGCGCGGGCCGTTTACCGCCGAGGACGGCAGCAAACGTGCGCGCGGCGTGGCCATGGCTTCGCCGTTCGGTACCGAGACGGCGGTGATCGCCGAGGTGTCCATCGAGCACGGCCAGGTCAAGGTCCACGACATTTGGCAGGCGATTGACCCGGGCAGCATCGTCAACCCGGCAATTGTCGAGGCTCAGGTCAATGGCGCGGTGGCGCTGGGGCTGTCGCAGACGCTGGTGGAAGAGGCCGTGTGGGTGGATGGCAAGCCCCGGGCGCGCAACTACGACCTGTATCCGATCCTGCCGCCGGCGCGGATGGCACGGGTTCACGTGCGTGTCATCGAGAGCGGAGAAAAAATGGGCGGCATCGGTGAACCGCCGCTGCCCGCCGTCGCGCCGGCCGTCGCCAATGCAGTGGCAACGCTGACCGGGCAACGGGTGCGCAGCCTGCCCATGAGCCGACACACCTTCACTTGATCAGCGCCGGAGCGTCCATGAATAACAGCCGATTCGCAAGAACCGCTGGCTGGCTGGCAGTGCCGTGCCTGGTCGCGGCAGGCCTGCTGGCCTGGTATGTCACACGCGAGCCCGTCTCGCGCCTTGAAACCCATCAAATCGCCGGGGCCGACATCGACCCGGCGCTGGTCGCCCGTGGTGAATACGTCGCCCGGCTCAGCGATTGCGTGGCCTGTCACAGCGTGCCGGGCGGCGCGCCGTTCGCCGGCGGCCTGGAAATGGCCACGCCGCTGGGCTCAATCCACGCAACCAATATCACCCCGGACACCGAAACCGGCATCGGCCACTACAGCCTTGCGGACTTTGACCGAGCGGTGCGCCACGGCGTGGCACCCGACAGTCGCCGTCTGTATCCGGCGATGCCCTACCCGTCTTACGCCAAGCTCAGTGATGACGACGTGCGTGCGCTGTATGCGTTTTTCATGAAAGGCGTGGCGCCGGTGAAACAGGCGAACATCCCGAGTGCAATTCCCTTTCCGTTGAATCTGCGCTGGCCGATTGCACTGTGGAATGGTGTGTTTGTCGACGCCGAACCTTACGCGGCCAAAGCCTCGCAGGATGAGGTGTGGAACCGCGGCGCGTATCTCGTCCAGGGCGCCGGGCACTGCGGCAGTTGCCATTCACCCCGAGGCTTGGCGTTCAACGAGAAGGCACTGGATGAGACCGGCAAGCCGTACCTCGCCGGCGCCTTGCTCGACGGCTGGTACGCACCGAGCCTGCGCGATGACCACAACACTGGGCTTGGGCGCTGGAGCGAAGCGGAAATCGTGCAGTTCCTCAAGACCGGTCGCAATAAACACGCGGTGGTCTACGGTTCGATGACCGAGGCCTTCAACAACTCCACGCAGTTCATGACCGACGACGATCTGACGGCGATTGCCCGTTACCTCAAGTCGTTGCCGGGCGATCCCCAGCGCGACGGCCAGCCCTGGCAGTATCAAGCGGTTTCGGCTGCGACGCGTCTGGACGCACCCGGTGCGCATACCTACGTGACACGCTGCGCCTCGTGCCACGGCCTGGACGGCAAGGGCCAGGCCGAATGGATGCCGCCACTGGCCGGTGCCACCTCCGCACTGGCCAGGGAAAGCGCCTCGGCGATCAACATCACCCTCAACGGTTCGCAGCGGGTCGTGGCGGCCGGTGTCCCGGACGCCTATCGCATGCCGGCCTTCCGTGAGCAATTGTCGGATCAGCAGATCGCCGACGTGCTGACCTTCATGCGCACCACTTGGGGCAATCAAGGCGGTGCCGTGGATGCGCAAGCAGTTGGCAAACTGCGTGAGCACACCGACCCGGCCAGCAGCAGCCCGATTATCCTGCAGATGCGCTAAGAGGAGACGCTGATGGAAAGCATCGACTTGCTGGTCCTGCGCACCGCGCGGGACTGGCTCGCCGCCGGCGAGCGGGTGTTGCTCGCCACGGTGGCGCGCACCTGGGGTTCTTCACCGCGCCCGACAGGTTCGATGATGGCCCTGCGCGACGACGGTCGTGTGGTGGGCAGCGTGTCCGGCGGCTGCATCGAGGATGACCTGATCCACCGCTATACCACGGCCCACGGCGGCAACGCTTTCAATGACAGCGCAGCGCAAGTGGTGCGCTATGGCATCAGCGCCGACGAGGCGCATCGCTTCGGCTTGCCCTGCGGTGGCACGCTTGAGCTGATCCTCGAATTCAACCCGGCCTGGCAGTCACTCGATGGATTGCTGGTGCAACTGGACGCCGGGCAACTGGTTCGCCGTCGCCTGACGTTGGCCTCCGGCCAGGTCACGCTCGAAGCCACGGCGACGCCCGAACAATTCAGCTTCGATGGCTCGCAGATGCTCAACACCCTGGGGCCGGGCTATCGAATGCTCATGATCGGTGCCGGGGCGCTGGCCGAGTACCTCGCGACCATGGCGTTGTTCAACGGGTTCAAGGTGGCGGTGTGCGATCCGCGTCCCGAGTACATCGAGACCTGGGCGGTGGACGGCGTGGAACGTATCGTCGGCATGCCCGATGACGTGGTCCGCGACTTCGCGGTCGATCTGCGCACCTGCATCGTCGCCTTGAGCCATGACCCCAAACTCGACGATCTGGCTCTGCTCGAAGCACTCCACAGCCCGGCGTTCTACATCGGCGCCATCGGCTCGCGGCGCAACAGCCAGCTGCGCCGCGAACGGCTGATCGAGCATTTTGGTGAGACGCAAGCGTCACTTGAACGTCTGCACGGGCCGATCGGCCTCTACATCGGCAGCAAGACGCCGGCAGAAATCGCCGTCAGTGTGATGGCCGAAATTCTTGCAGCGAAGAATGGCGCCAGCCTGCCGAAAGCGTTCTCCATCGCCCGGGCCAAAGCGCAGCAAGGCCTGCCGGAGTCGATCTGACGCCAAAGATCGTCAGCGCAGCGCAACACGGTGTGTCTGCCCGAACGCAGGCCTTCAACCCAAACCGAACCGCGCCTGCTACGCTCCCCCTCATGAAAACCGCCATTATCTCCGACACCCACGGCCTGCTACGCCCCGAAGCCCTCGCTGTCCTTGAGGGCAGCGACCTGATCATCCACGCCGGCGACATCGGCGCCCCGGAAATCCTCAGCCAGCTCGCCGCCATTGCCCCACTGCACGCCGTGCGTGGCAACAACGACCTCGACCTGCCCTGGGCCGCCGCCCTGCCCGACCACCTCAGTTTCGACCTCAACGGCTGGCCAACCCTGCTGACCCACGACATCGCCGACGTGCCCGCCCTGCTCACCAGCGCCATCAAACTGGTGATCACCGGCCACTCCCACAAGCCGCTGATCGAATGGCGCGAAAACTGTCTCTACCTGAACCCCGGCAGTGCCGGACGCCGCCGCTTCAAACTCCCGGTCACGCTTGCCTTGCTCGACGCCAGCCGCACCGCGCTTGAACCCGAGCTGATCCACCTTCTGCCGTGAAACTTTTCCTCCCCATCTCCCCCAATCACCTAACCTCATAGGCTGTGTGTTCCATTCGAGCCCGTCGCCCCCATGCGCAACGCATTGCAGTGTTTGTGGTTGACCGTACTGATCCTGCTCATTCCCGGCAGTCCGTCGCTGTGGGCGGCAGAGTTACCGGCGCCGTCGGCGACCGCCGCCGCGCCGCTGCCGGTGATTTCCCAGAGTGATCTGCAAGCTCTGCAACAACGCCTCGATGCACTGAAACAGCAGATTTCTGCCGCGAACAATTACAACCAGCTTGAGGGCCCGCAGGATCGCGTGCAGGCGTTCATTCTGGATGTCGATAAGTTGTCGACGGCGTTGTTGCCGCAGCAGGCGCAACTGACGGTGCAACTGGGGGTGTTGGGGGCGGCGCCGGATACCGGAATTGCCTCGGAGCAGGCGGATATCATCGCGCAGCGGGCGTCGCTGACGGAGCAGAAGAACAAGGTCGATGCGACGCTCAAGAGCCTCGCGGCGTTGAAGCAGAGTGCGGCGGATCTGATCACGCAGATTGCCGGTATCCGGCGCACGCTGCTGGAGAGCGAGCTGACCCTGGGTACGGACAGTGTGCTGAACCCGGATTTCTGGTCGCCGCTGATCAACCCTTCGCCGGATGATCGCCAGAGGCTAAGCTTTTTCGTGCAGCAGATCGAAGAAACCTGGGCCAGGGTGTGGGCGCCAGGGCAGCACGTTTATACGGTGCTGTTGGTGTTGCTGGCGCTGCTGATCTGGACGTACGGAAGGCGGTTGGCCGAACGCGGGCTGACCTGGGTCTGCATTCATCGCATGCCGGAGGGGCGTCTGCGCCGCAGCGCGCTGGCGTTCGCTTCAGCCCTTGCGACCATTGCCACCACCGCCATCGCCCTGCATGTGTTGTTTTACGCCCTCACCCGCCACGCGCCGCTGACGCCGGTGCTGGCGACGTTTTCCGATGAGTTCGAAAAAGTCGTGTATGCCTGCGTGCTGATCACCGGGCTGAGCCGAGCCTTGCTGTCGACGCAACATCCGTCGTGGCGCCTGCCGGCGATTGCCGATCCGGTGGCGCTGGCGCTGAAGCCGTTCCCACGGATTCTGTCCTTCGCGTTGCTGGTGCTGGTGACGCTGGTGCAGGTCAGCAATGCCACGGGCATGAGCAGTCAGATTGTGCTCGCCGGGCGCGGCGTGATTGCCATGGTGGTGCTGGCGATTGTGGTGACGATGCTGTTGCAGGTGAGCAAGGCACGCAAGGAGATGATCGCCGCCAATGATGCGTCGGCGGCGGGCAGCACGTTCTCCGGTGTGATTTTCACCGTCGCCAGTCTGTCGATGTTCGTGGCGGCGATGGCGCTGCTCACCGGGTACGTGTCGCTGGCGCGGTTCATCACCTATGAATTGGTGTGGTCGTATATCGTCCTGTCCGGGTTCTACCTGTTGATCCAGGTGATCAAGGACGCCTGCGAGCATGTATTTTCGCCCAGACACGCCAGCGGCAAAGCGCTGAAACAGTTGCTCGGGGTGGGTGATCGACGCCTCGATCAGATGTCGATTCTGTTGTCCGGTTTCAGTCGTGCCGGGCTGTTGCTGCTGGCGGTGATCGCGCTGTTTGTCGGCGGCATCGGCACCACGCTGGGGCAGCTGGCGAGCAATATCATGGCGATTCTCGGCGGCGCCGGGTTGCGCAAGCTGAACATCGTTCCCGGCCATTTGTTCAACGCGGTGCTGGCGCTGATGATCGGCATCTGGCTGATCCGCGCCCTGCGCCGCTGGCTCGACAACGAATTTCTGCCCAAGACCGACATGGACCCCGGCATGTGTGCGTCGCTGAGCACGCTGTTTTCCAACATCGGTTATGCCTTCGTGATCCTGCTGACCCTGTCGTCGCTGGGCGTGAAGTGGACCAACCTGGCGTGGATCGTCAGTGCGCTGTCGGTGGGCATCGGTTTCGGTTTGCAGGAGATCGTGAAGAACTTCGTGTCGGGCCTGATTCTGCTGACCGAGCGGCCGGTGAAGGTCGGCGATCTGATCAGCATCAGCGGCGTCGAGGGCGATATCCGCCGCATCAACGTGCGCGCCACGGAAATCCAGCTCAGTGACCGCTCGATCGTGATCGTGCCGAACTCGCAACTGATCTCGCAGAACCTGCGTAACGTCACGCTCGGCGGCAGTGCCCAGGGCGTGGCGTCTCTGGAGTTGGTGTTTCCGCTGGATATCGACCCGGAAGAGGTGAAGGACCTGCTGCTCAACGCCTACTGCGAGAACGAAACCGTCCTCGAAAAACCGGCGCCGTTTGTGCGCTTCAGCAAGCTGACGCCGGACGGCATCACCTTGACGGTGACCGGGTACGTCGCCAGCCCGAGGATTGTCGGGGTGACCAAAAGCGATCTGCTGTTCGAGGTGCTCAAGCGACTGGGGGCGGCGGGGATTGCGCTGGCGAAGCCGGCGGAGAGTACCTAGGCAACCGGTGGGCGAATGAAAACGTCGGCAACCCTTTCGCAATGAAGGGGCCTGATTGACAGCTCAAGATTCCTCGACTTAGCTGGAGCGGAGCGATGGTGCCCTGTTACCCGTTAGTGAAAAGGAATTCACCTTGGCCTTCAATTCGGTTTGGCTCGGTTATGACGGATACCCAAGTCTGGTGCAGGCGTATCTCAACAGTCCTTGGTCGGCGGCCGCGCGCGCCATGCGCGGGGCGAATGCCGACTTCACCCTGGTCAATTACGCGACCTTCTTTTTTACTGTCCCCAACCCCTTCAACGGCGGCATTCCGGGCCCGTTCATCATCACGCAGCCGAGCGCCGCGTGCCACTCGGAAAAACAAGTGTGGATCGCGATACGCGGCGTTCAGTCGTTAAACCGCTTCAGTATCCCCAACTGGATGGTCGGCCAGGGCAACGCAGCGGGATTGGCCCGGCTGACCCCCGCACAGGCCCAGGCACTCGACGGCACCGTGATCCACGCGGTTTATACCGAGCGGCAACCGTGCGGCACCTGCAGTCCGTTTTTGAACGACATTCTGTTGGATAACACACCGGTGTTCTGGCACTTCCCTTACCCCAGTCAAGAGACGTCAAAGCACAAGCACGACGACAATGACATTGTCGTCAATGGCTTGATGGCGATGTCACGCGACAAGACTTACGGGCAGTCGATGAAGGATCACACACGAGAGGGTCGGGTCGAAGGCAACAAGGACCTGCGCTCAGCCATGAAGTACATCGGCAAACAGCAGGCCGGCCAATACCCGACGCTCATGGCTACCATGGTCAACATGGACACCAGCGATTAACCGGACGGCGCCATCAGCCCCGCATGGGCGTCCCGTCGCTTGCTGTTTAAGACACGTTCCCCGCTAGAAGCCATAGGTGGCGCGAGCAGGCGTAAAAAAACCCGGTTGTTGAGGCCGGGTTTTGTTGGTTACAGCGATCGACTCAGACATTCGAGCGGCGTTCGAGCAGACGGTCTGCGCCACCTTCCGCTACCCGGTTGCCCTGCAGATGATCCGAACCATCGGCGGCGACGGCATCGCTGAACAGCGGGTCGGTTTGGGTCGCAGCGGCTACCGCATCGCTGAACAGTGGATCGGTTTCGGTGGCGGCGAACGCGTTCAGTGCGAAAAGCGAGAAAGCGATGCCAAGCAGGGTTTGGCGTTTCATGATCATGTGCTCCGTTGCGGTGGTTGGGTGTGGAGCCGATCTTACGCTGCGCTCTTCATATGAGAACTTCATTGAATTAATGGTTGTTATTGACGCCATCAATGCAATGTTCGACCTGTTCACCTCGACCGCTTTCACAGGTCGGCGAGTAACGCCTCGCAGCGTTGCTCATCCAGCCGGGTGTTCATGATGCAGAGGCGCATCACCGTTTCGCCTTGCCAGCTTGAAGGCACCACCAGCGCAATGCCATCACGCAGACAGCGCTGCGCCCAGTCATCGTAATCGCGCGCCTGCCAGCCCTCGCGCCGGAACAGGATCACACTCAACCCGCACGCCGGAATCAGCGTCAGCCTTGGGTGACAGGCAATTCGCGTGCGCAGACGGGCACTCAGGTCGAGTATTTGCTCCAGGGTGTGCCGGTAAGCGCCGCTGCCATACACCGCCAGCGAAAACCACAGCGGTACGCCCCGCGCCCGGCGCGACAGGTGAAAGGCGTAGTGCATCGGATTGCATTGCTGCGATTGGTTGATCTGCTCCAGATACGACGCGTCCTGGGTAAACGCCGCTGTGACCGGGCCCGGATCGGCATAGAGCAGCGCACAACAGTCATACGGCACGAACAGGCCCTTGTGGGGGTCGATGATCAGCGAGTCGGCCAGTTCGATGCCGGCAAATGTCGCTCGCACACTCGGGACGCACAGAAACGCGCCGCCGTAGGCCGCATCGACATGGAACCAGATGCCGTGCCGTCGGGCGAGTTGGCCGACCCCGGCCAGGTCGTCGATCAGCCCCGCATTGGTCGAACCGGCCACCGCCACCACCGCCACCACCTGTTGCAGTCGACCGTCGGCTTCAAGCTCTGCCAACGTGCGCGCCAACGCCGTCGCCGTCAGACGGCCCGTCTCATCGGAGGCGACAACCACGACGTGCAGATCGAGTAAGCGGGCACTGACGATGATTGACGAGTGGGCACCGTCCGCCACCAGCAACAGCCCCGGACGCATGCCCACGCGATCTCGATAACGCTGCCGCGCCGCCACCAATGCGGAAAAATTGCCGGCGGTGCCGCCGCTGACAAAACAGCCCGAGGCGGCGGCCGGCAGACCGGCCAGATCGGACAGCCAGCGCAATGCCTGGTTTTCCGCCCAGATCAGCCCCGCCCCGCCGAGCCATCCCGAACCGATCATGCCGCTGGCCGACAGCAAGCCGTCCATCAACGCGGCGGCCGGGGTCGGCGCAGCCCCGATGTAGGCCAGATAACCCGGATGGTCAGTGGCAACGCCTTGCTGGCTGAGCAGACCGGCATACACATCAAGCGCTTGAGCCAGACCAATCCCGGCCTCACAGATCGACTGCCCCACCGCTCGTTCGGCGGCCTCGGCTATCTGTTCCGCCTCGGCGGGCGCGGCCAGCGCTCCCCGTGGTCGGATCAAGGCCTGGCGCAGTGCCGCCAACATGAGGTCGAGATCGTCGGGAGCCATAGCGCCCTCGCCGATGCCGGGCAGTCCAGGCGCAGCGCCAGAAAATTGCAGAGCCATGATTACGTCCTTGTATCGTTTTCGCAGAGTGCGGGGTATTGACGCCGGACCAGCGTGTAGTCGGCGGGTCGGTATTGTCGGTGAACAAAATCGGCGTGCCTGTCCAGGTACGCGGCCACTGGCTCGCCACGTGAAAAGGCAGCCGCGACAAGCTCCAGCGCCAGGCCCACGCACTGGCCAAAATCCGGGGTGGCATGCGGGCACAAGGTGCTCGCCCCGGTGCCGGCAAGCAGTGCGTCGAACTCGTCGACCACGCAATCGTCGGGCACCAGGTAAAGCGCTCCCGGCCGTGCGCGTCGACGGATCTCGCCTGCGACCGCGACATGCGAGCCCATCAACGCGCAGATGGCCACCTCTGCTGTGGCGGGCGTCGAGTGCGGGCGTAACGCCGCCGCCAGACGTTCGCCGTAGGCCGAACCGTCACTCCAGATGTCGGCGATGCGCAGAGAATGGCGCATCAGATAATCGCGCATGACGATCACCTGGCGCGCCTCGCTGGCGCACAGGCGGAATGCCCCCACGCTCTGGCACAGATCAGCGGCAGTGGCTGCCGGCAGCAGCAATGGAACCCCGGCGGCGCGGTAAAGCGCCCCCGCCGCCCGGGCACATTCGCTGTTGAAATGGCCGATGACCACCTCGGCACCGGCGGCCAACAGACGATGCGCCGCATCGACCGCAGCAACCGGATCGGCCGCATCGTCCGCCCACACCAATGGCAGCGCACTACCCTGCGCCGCCCGGCGCAACCACTCGCCGTAGGCCGCACGCGGCCCGGTGAGCGGGCCGACGATACCGACCGGCCGTGGTGCAATGACGCGGCTCATCCAGTCTGGCCCGGCATCAGTCGTGCCAAGGCTTCTGCCGACAATCGCGGCAGTTCAAGCCGTAGATGCAGCGCCGGCGCATGGCCTGCGGCGAAGAATGCACTCGCCTGCTGTGGATCGCACTCGCGCTCGGCCAGATTGAGCAGGTCAGTCAATTGCTCGCTGAGGCCCGGCATCAATGGATAGGTGGCATAGGCCAGCCAACGTGCGGTCAGCGCCTGCAATGCCAACGACGTGCGGGCATGGTTGGACAGCGGTTGCCCGGGTGCACTCAGCAGATAATCCTGCGCGGCACTGAAACGCGAGACCCGGTCGATGACCTGCGCGACCTGCTCGGCCATCCGCAGTGGCGAAAAGGTCGACGTCGAGGCTGCTTGCCGGTAGCCCTCGATCCATTGGCGCAGTTCGTCATGGTAGTTTTTCTGGTCGCTCAGCCAAGCACCAGGCTCGGGGATCTTGCCGCCGTGCTCGGCCAGGCGTGCTTGCAGACGCTGCATCCAGGCACTCAGTTTTTCCGGGAACAACTCATTGATCCGGGCGCAGATCCGGGCCACGGTGAAATTGCTGCGCATGCCTTCAGGACGGGTGAGCATCAAGGCCATGCGCGCGTAGTCGCTGCCGGTTTCGGCGAGAAAATCCTTGCCCCAGATGAGGTGGCGCCGGCTGGTGGAAAATTTGCTGCCGTCGAGGTCCAGCAGTTCGTTGACCACATGGTGGCGCGGTGGCGTCAGGCCCAGCGCCAGATAGACCGCCGGGAACAACAGCGTGTGGTAGTAAGCGTTGTCGAAGCCATAGCAGTGGACGATGTCCATGCTGCCCGAATAGCAATGGGCCGCTCTGGCGAAGCGATCGGCACCGGCGACCGGCAGATCACTGGCTCCCCAAAGATACCCGAAGGCCATTTCGAACCAGACGTACATCACCTGATCCTGCATCGACGGCAAGCGGTGGCGAATGCCCCAGTCACTGCGATGGCTGATGCAGATATCCGGCAGCCCCTGGGTCAACATGGTGTGACAGAGCTGATAGACGTGCGCCGGCATGTTCGCTGTCTGCACGTACTTGGACAGATCGTCAGCAAAGGCACTCAGACGGAAAAACAAGCGTGTCTCAATGCGCAACTGTGGCTGGCGACCGTCGCGTTTGACCCGTGGCTGGGTCAGGTCGGTGCATTGGTTCGGCTGGCCGCAGGCTTCGCAGGCATTACCGTCGCTGCTTTCGCCACAGTGCGGGCAGCCGCCGTTGAGAAAGGCTTCGTGCAGCGCATTGCCCTGGTCATCGACGAACACCGGGGTGTCCTTGGCGTAAATCAGGCCCTGATCGTGCAGGCGCTGCAAGTAATGATGCGCAAAGTCGGCGTATTCGCCTTGGTTGTCCGGTGTGATGAACAGGTCCATGTCGATGCCAAAGCCCTGCCAGGTCTCGCGAATCGCCTCGGCATAATGGTCGGCGCAGGCCTTGGGCGAGGTGTTTTCCTTGGCTGCGCACGTCAGCACGTACGTCTGATTGTCGTCACGGCCACTGCCATAAAAGACCTTGGCGCCGCTGTTGCTCAACACGCGCTTGAGCACATCGCCGGCGATGTAGGGCCCCGACAGGTGGCCCAGATGCAAATCCCCGTTGGGCGTGGGCGGCGTGGAAAAAATCAGAGTGTCCACAGGCGGCTCCGCTTCGCTCGGTTGCAACTGTCCCGCGTCCCAATACAGCGAGTGAAAGTGCAGCGGCTGGCGATCACTCAGGTTGCGGATGGTGTGCGACTCGAATCGCGCGCAATGCACCGCATCGCCGGCGTTGACCTCAAGGGTTTCCTGCGCGGTCCGGACCAGACCGTGCCCTTCGGTGAAGATGAACAGTTCATCTTCGAAATGGTTGTGCGGCTGGCTTTCCTGGCCCGGGGCCAATGTGCAGCCCATCAGATTGAGCGCGGTTCCCGGCAACTCGACGACGCGCGAATCAACGTTGTAGAAACGCTTGGCCGGGGAAAACATATTGATTTTTTTCATTGTGCTGTCTCTCTATCCCTGAGTAATGGCGTCGGCCAGTTGCATGGCGACGTAAGGGGCCATCTTGAAACCACCGCCACTGAAGCCGGAGGCCACCAGTACGCCGCCTGGCAGGCCAGGTTGCTCGCCAATCAATCCGATCGGTTGTTCGCTGTAGCAGTCGCTGTGACATAACGCGCCGGCCACCGACGCCGTCTGCAACCAGGGGAACCGGGATTGGCCCTGCTCGCGGGTCAATTGCGCGTGACGCTGGTCCAGCGCCGCATAGCCCTGACTGGCCGGCACTCGCTGCCCGGTGGGGTAACCGACATAGAAGCCTCCGGTCAGCGGGCACCAGCGCCCGTTGAGCTGGTGGGTGTCGTCGATGAAACAGGGCGCCGTCGGCAGCGCGGCCGCGCCCTTGAAGCGGGTGACCTGGATGTGCTGGTTCCAGAGGCCGAACGAATGACCGAACTGGCGGATGAGAAACTCGCTGGTGCCATTGCCCATAGCGACGATGACCCGGGTCGCATCGTAGTTGCCATTGGAGGTCAGTACACCGACAGCCCGCCGGCTCGCAGCGTCGACGCGGATCGCCTGAACCTGCACCGCATCGTGGTACACGCCGCCCTGCTCGATGGCCGAGCGCACCAGATAGTGCAGCGTTGGCCTGGCTTCCATATAACCAGACCGGGGTTCGAACAAGGCCTGCCCGGCGGCGATCGGCAAGTCCGGATAGCGCTTTGCCAGGGCCGCAGCATCGAGCAGTTGCGCTTCAATGTCTTCCTGCTCGAGCCAGCCTTGCATTTGCGCCAGGGCATGCGGCTCGGCGAAGTGCAGATAACCGGTCTGCGCAAAGGGCACCTGGCTTTGGGAGTCCTGTGCCAGACGCCGGTAAAAGTGGTAACCCTGCGCTGCAGCACGGGTCGCCTGCAACGAGGCGTGCGCCACCCGCACGATGCAACCGGACGCCCCTGTCACGCCGCTGCCCAGTTGCCTGTCATCAAGCAACAGACAGCGCTGGCCGGCCTGGCTCAGGACCTGGAAGCACGTCGCCCCGATGATGCCGGCACCGACGATGATCACATCAAATGGCTTGCTCATAGTGCCTCCGCTTCAGCGCGACTTTGAGGTCGTCAACGATCTCTCCGGCCCGAATGGCCATGTTGGAAATCAGCGTGGCGCTCAGCCCATGGGAATCTTCGGCAACGCCGGTGGAGTACAGCAGCGGCGCGGCGTCGCCCTGAAAGGCCAGGCGGTAATGACGCGAAACGCGGGTCATGCCCTCATCGCGGATCAACCGGGCCGCCAGTGCCGGGCTCAACACGCTGGCAATGCTGCGTGGCCGAAACCCCGTGGCGCACACCAGGTAATCGCAAGCGAGAGTCTGCACCTCGTTACTCATCTGCCGGGCAAACGTCACCTGCACCTGCGTGTCCTGGACCTGCGCCGACTGCAGCCGGCTCATGCGTTCGAGCACCAGGCGCTGCTGACCGCTGACCTCATCGTCATACCAGTTGCGGTAGAGCTTTTCGATCAGCGCCATGTCCACCGCGGAGTAATTGGTGGATGCGTGCGTGCGCAGAATATGTTTGCGTACATGCGGCGCGGCCGCATGGAAATCATCGACCACGTCGGCATTGAAGATTTCGTTGACGAACGGGCTGTCATCGGCCGGCGTGTAACCGTAGCGCGCCATGATCGCCGTCACGCGCATTGCCGGATGCGTCTCCAGCAGATATTCCACCGCTTCAGCCGCGCTCTGCCCTCCGCCCACCACAACGCAGTGGCCGTCGGGTTTCAGCGGTGTGTCTTGCAGGTGCGCCAGCAAATGATGAACGTGGGTGATGCGCTCACCGGCCTGAACGTTACCCGGCAACTGTGGCTCAAGGCCCAGCGAATGCACCAGCGAACGCGCGAGTAGCGAAGTCGTGGTGTCGCCGACCTGCATCTCGACCCTGAACAACGGTGAACCGTCGCCGTCCACACCACCTTCACTGATATTGACCACCCGGTGGCCGTAGAACACCTGATCGCTGAACTCTGCCGCGCACCAGCTCAGGTAATCGTGGAACTCCAGGCGCCCCGGAAAGAAGTCTTTTTTATTCGAGAATGCAGCGATGCGCCCCTTGGTGTGCAAGTAATTGACGAAGGTGAAATGGCTGCGCGGATTGCGAAAACTGGCAAGATCCTTGAGAAAGGACACCTGCATGGTCGCGTTCTTGAACAGCATGCCCTTGTGCCAACCGAAGCCGGGCGCACTGTCGACGAAAGCGACCTCCAGTTCAGGGGCCATTTCCAGCAAGGCAATGGCGAGCGAAATGTTCGAGGGGCCGAAACCGATGCCCACCACGTCATGGATTTTTTGCTTGCAAGGGCTTCTGGTCAAATCGGTTGCAAAACTCATGTGAACTCCCTTTCTACAGAATTTCAGGCTGAGCGAGGCCGCAGGAAGGTCATCGCACGACGACAGCCCCTGGGCGTTTTTTATAGGTATTGCCGGTTCGGCTAAGCGTTACTCGAACTCAAAGGCACCCTGGCGGTTGAGCGCCTGAAGCCTGGCGATGTCTTCGTCGAGCGCGGCGGCGTCAGGATTGCGTAAAAACACCGTACAGCCGTAAGTGGTGCCGTCGGTGGTCATCGCCACGTCCTGCCCCAGCACCGGCTCGGCGAAGTAGTGACTGAAACTCGCCAGCGCACGGACTTCGCGATCGAAGCGCAGGGCCTTGATGCGCCCTGGGCGGGTAATCAGAAACGAGTAATCCGCCACCGCCGCTGCCGGCGACTGGGTTGCCTGCCGATGCCCCGGCCATTGTTGCCACACCTCCTCCTGGCTGGGCCAGCCACCCAGACGGCACAGCTCTGGCAAGGGGGTGCTCGCCAGGCGTGGCGACAGCTTGATCAGGCGCGGGCCGGCGGGTGTGATCAGCACTTCGGCGTGCAACGGCCCGTGCACCAGACCCAATTGACTGGCCAGCGTTGCCAGGCGTGGCACCAGCTCGACGGGTAATGCCGCCAAGCTCAGGCTGGTGACGGCGGTGAGGTGCCGTCGCCCGTCCAGGTCCTGGGTGTGGCAGCGCCAGACATCACTGACCTCGAACCGGCCAGCGTCGAACACACCGTTGATGAATACCGGGTAACCCTGTTCGTGCACATGAATCTGGAACGGCCCCGGCGACTCGCGCAACAGTGCAGCCGCCTCGCTGGCACTGATGCCCTCGCCCCACACCAGCACCGCCGAGCCCCGCGAGCACGGCGACACTGCCGGGCGCACCACCCAGCCGCGCCCGTCGTCGGCCGGCAACTGATTGAGTGAAGCCAGTTGCCGTCCATCGAACGCCAGATCCGGGGCCAGGCTGCTGACCGCCAGATGCTGCACGCATTTATCGTAGAACGCCGCCGGGTGGCAGTGCGCCGCAAAAAAGCCGGCGGCGATGTTGGCTGGCATCGTCTGCTGCAGTTGCGCGTCATCGACGGCCAAGCGAAAACCCGTCGCTGCCTGCCTGCGCGCTGGGGCCATGCGCATCATTGCAGGCTCTCTCGGGTCGGGCCGCGGAAATGCACCGCGTCGATGTGACAGCTGCGCGGCTGGGTCAGCACAAAGCGCATGGTTTCCCAGATCGAACGGCCGTTGAGCAACTTGCCGCGAGGGTCGACCGTTTCATCCAGCCCGGTCACTTCAAAATCCGGCGGATAGAACCCGGTAACGCGGATCTGCTCGCTGGCCAGATGATGCGCCATGTTCTGGCAAAAACCGCTCAGGCCATGCTTGGCGGCAAAGAACGCCGGGTGGGCGATGGACTGGGTGAATTGCGGGACGCCACAGACCGACACCATTGCCATGATGTCAGCGGCATCCGAGCGCCGCAGGCTCGGTAACAGCGCCCGGGTCAGGGTGATCGAGCCGGTCAGGCCGGAGTTGATGGTCGAGGTGATTTCTTCGTCGCTGTCAGCCTCGCCCAGCATCCCTTCGAGCCACTGCGCCGCACTGAGCACGAGGATGTCGATCGGACGCTCGTCTGCCTGCAGGCTCTGGGCGAAGGCGCGTACCGATGCCGCGTCGGCGATATCACACTGGTAGGCGCGGGCAGAACCGCCCTCGCCCTGAATGATCTCGCACGTTGCCTGGGCGCTGGCCAATTGGCGCGCACACAGATCGACATGAGCACCTTCACGCGCCAGCCAGACCGACACGGCCTGGCCGAAATCGCGACCGCCACCGGTTACAACAACCCGTTTTTTGTTCAGCATGATCTACGTACCTGTAAGAAGCCGGCCGTCAGAGGCCTGGATGCGGAACCGTGCAGCTGCCGGAAATGTTCTTCCGATACAGATGCTCGACGATGTAATCGGCCGCATGTTCTGCCCAGTTTTCTGGCGAGATGTATTGCTCGTGTTCATCCGGCAGACACATGGACAGCATCTGGGTGTTCACCCCATTGCCCGGATCGAGGGCAACGGCGCCCACCCCTTCGGGCATGTCGGCGATGAGCGAGCCGATCAGCCCTTCAACCGCGAATTTGCTGGCACAGTACGGGCCCAGACCCCAGGAGGCCGAGCGTCCCCAGCCCGAACTGATGGCGATAAACAGACCCTGCCGGCGGTCGAGCATCGCAGGCAGGAACGCGTGCAGGGTATTCACCACGCCGAGCACGTTGACGTCCATTACGCGCTGCCAGTCTTCCACGGCGATTTCCCATGCCGGCTTGCGCTCGGTGATCACGCCGGCGTTGCAGACAACGATGTCCACCGGGCCTTCGCGACCGACCGCGTGGGCGAACTGCTGCATCTCGTCTGGCTCGGTGACCGACGCGTTGAACAGCACCGGATTGCCCTGTGCGCCGGTTGTTGCGTCAACGGCCAACTGGCATCCGTAGACCTGATGCCCGCGCGAAGCCAGCGCATGACTCAGGGCTTTGCCCAATCCTCGACTGACGCCAGTGATGGCGATCCTTAGCGGTTTGCGGGTGTTCATATTCAATAATCCTCCTTGACTGTCTGACAGGCTGCACCGAAATGCACAACCGGGTTGTCCGGCCGCAGATCAGGCACCTCAACCGCCCAATGACCCGCAGGCCATCGGGCACTCAGGGTAGAACGGTCAACCAGGGCATGACCGCTGACAAAGATGAAAGGCACTTTGCAGGCGATGGCGGCCTCGGCATCAGCGATCGCGTCGCCGAGAAACACTGCCTGCGCTGCCGCGCAATCATGCTGTTCGAGCAAGGCGTTGATCGCGGCTATCTTGGCGGTCGGCGAACCGATAATGCGCGCCATGTAGCGATCAATCCCACTGACACCCAACGCCTCGGTAATTTCCTCTTCCTTGCCGCCGCTCACGACGAAACAGGTCACGCCCTGCTCTTGCAGCAACGCCAGTAACTGCGGTGCTCCGGCGACCACCGCAGAACAGCGGTAATGGCTGCGCAAGTAGTCTTCATAACGTGCAATGCTCGCGGCCACGAAGTCTCTGGCGGCCGGCCCGCGAGGGGCGATCAGGCGCTCAAACGCCTCGAAGTGCCAGTGTCGCGCACGCCCGAAGTTGAGCCTGAAACTTTCCTTGCAGCGGTCGCGCAGCGCCTGCGGATAATGCGCCAGCGCATGATCGACAGCCGCCAGCTTCACGCCATTGGAGTCGAGCAATACGCCGTCGCAATCGAAGAACACCAGCTTCTTGCCCGCCATCACATCGCCAAGCTTGAACGTGGTCATAAGCCTGTCCTGTGCTCACGTGTATTGGTTGAGAATGTTCAGATCGAATTTGTGCGAGCCGACATGCCCGGCAATCCTGCCGATGATGTCGTTGCGTTCGAGGCACGTCAGTGGCGCGCCTTCGAACAGTTTCTGCGCATAAGTCGGATGAACATTGTGGCGCGCCTGGCAGCGATAGGTCGGTGAATACCCCCAGTTCGCCACCGCTCGCAACGGCTCGATATGCTCGGCCAGAAAACGCTCGCAGGCGTCCATCGTGTGCGCTTCAGACTTGAGCAGTGCCAGGGTCTCGGTAGGCGCGTTCCCTGCACCCCGGCCCAAACCGGCGAAGGTGCCGTCGGCAAACCTGGCCCCTGCCCCGAGCGCTGCGTGCGTGTTCGCCACGGCCAGCCCGTAGTTGTCATGGGCGTGAAAGCCCAGTGGCAAAGCCGTCATCTCTGCCCCCTGCCGGAACAAGCGGTGAACCTGATCCGGCAACAGGCGCCCGAAACTGTCGGCAAAATACAGCGCGGCAAGCGGCTCGCCGTCGAGACGGCGCAGGATCCGCGCCAGCTCATCCGCCGGCAACTCACCGATCTGCATCAGATTGAGCATCACTTCCAGTCCATGCCCGGCCAGCGCCTGCGCCAGCGCCAGACTCGCTTGCACCTCATTGCTCTTGGCGGCGATGCGCAAAATATCAATGCGGAACGGCGTGCGCCGAACGGCCGCCACTATCAGCCGGGCAGCCGCCTGTGGCGATTGTCCGACGATTTGCCCGGCGTCGATCATCACCGTCACTTTCATCGAGCCGGGGTTGATCAGTTCGCGTTGCTGCGCCGTCAAAGACTCGGGCAACGCCTTGTAAGAACCGGTATATGAGGTAGTGGCACCCGGATCGAGGTTCAGGTAACCCAGTTCGACGATGTCCACGCCGGTGGCCAGGCAAGTACCGAAGTACTGCCGGGCCATGGCATCGGAAAACCGCCAGTCGGTCTGGAACCCGCCGTCACGGAAGGTGCAATCCATTAACGCGAATGACTGTCTCCGATCGGTCATTTTTGGTTGCCTGCCGTATCGACGGTCCAGTCGTAGACCTGCTCCAGACGCCACCAGTTGAGTTCGGTGTCGTTACCGGCAATGCGCTTCAACAGCGGATTCTGTTCGCCGTGCATCTGGTCATCCCATGCCTGCACCGCCGGGTGGAAAGACAAGGCATGGCTGAAGTCACGCAGCGGGTCGAATTGCTCGTGGGCTTCAACCTGCATGAACAGTGTGTTCGGCGGCAACAGGTAAATCGACATGCGTTGCAGACCAATTTCGCGAAGTACACCGTGGTCGCCGGCAATTTGCTCCGGCACTTGACGATGCAACTTCTTATACAACTCAACGGCTTCTTTACTGGTCAACTGAATAGAAAAACCAAAACGCTTCATGAGTAACTTCCTTATTACTGGGTGACGAATTCAAGTAATTGGTCATAAACCTTTTCGACTTCGCGAAGGGTTTCCGGGTCCATGCTGAAATCCACTGGCGGGCGGATCAATGTGTTACTCATCAATCGACGACGTTTTAGCAGGTGCTTCGACAACTGCAAGTAACAGTCGATACTGGCCATCATATGGCACATCAAATAGGACAGCGGGTAGCCGATGGCTCTGGCGAGTTTGTCATCGCCAACTTTCAATGCGTTCCACAGCGCCACGGTGATTTCGGCGATTTCCGTGGCCGGAATCACGCCCGCCAGCCCGCGTTGATAGGTGTCGACGAGCATCATGCCGCCGTCGCCTTCGAAAATCCGTGCCTGACCAGCAGTCGCGTCACGCAGCAGCGACACTTTCGGGGCGGTTGGCGCAGACTCCGGCTTGAACTGCACTTTTTGCGGGCCGAAGGTCTCGAGCAAGCGCGCCTGAACCGCGATCGACATCGGCCGTTTGGCCAGCGACTTGGCATGATGCACCAGCACCGGAATGCGCACGCTTTCGATCACATTGGCGAAATACACATACATCTGTTCGTCATCGAGCGCCCACATTGACGGGTGCATGACCAGCAGTGCATCACAACCCGCCTGCTCGGCCTGGCGCGAGTATTCCACGGCCTGGGCGATACTTTCACCCCCCGTGCTCATGATTGCCAGACCCTTATCACCGGTTTGTTCAGCGATCAATTCTGCGAGTTTGAAACGCTCGCCGGCCGTCAGGCGCGAGACCTCGGAAATCTGCCCGATGACCACGCCGTCGCACCCCGTGTGCAAGATGTGTTCGATTTGCAGACGCAGGGCCGAAGTGTCCAGAGAAAGGTCAGTGTTGTAGGGAAGAATGGCGACCGGTAGGACACCTTGGATGGGAGCTTTCGTCATGCCTGATATTCCTTATCAAAGTTCGACGCAAAAGACTAAGAGAGTAACTAAATTGTCCTGCCACCTTTAACAACGAGGCTATCGACCAAATATTTACTGCAACAAAACGCTCGATTAACGAAGCGGTTAGTTTAACTATTCGGTACAAAATCGAGCATTAAAGCCCGCGGCATCGACATCGTGATTTCCACACTTTTCATACAACTTAGTGAACTTCGAAGTCGCGGCGAAGTTAATGGCGAGCAGGATTATTGTCCAATCTGTAGTTATTTCAAATTATTACATTACGCAGAAGCACAAAATCTCATCTTCGCTAAAAAACAAATATTTCTTTTTATTTCCAACATGTAACTAAATTTGTTTCCGCACTCGCCCAATAATGTTCGCGCGCGCTCGTACTTCGCCCGCCGAATAAACTCCAGAACTTTCGTTAAACAATCACCCCTCGGGGTGCAGCAGCGCAATTGCTCTATCGACTCACCCACAGTCGTACTCGGCAGTGACGGCCGTCAGGCAAATGAGCGAAGGGTTTGGCGAAGGGCCGACAGACTTGTCAGCCTGATGACGGAGGTCAAGGAAGTGTTTTCTCTCTCGAGTGACCTTGCGTCACATCGAGAGGATCGGTTCTGGCAGTACCGCCCGTTAGCGGTCGGGATCGACACGAACCCCTTGCAACATCAACTTCAGAGTCTGCAGTGACTGGGTCAGGCGTTCGGTCCCCTCTTCGGCCCTCGCAATCCACAGCGAAGCCTCGGTCAGCGCACCGTAAACCAGGCGTGCCAACGCCTCCGCGTCCAACTCGCGCACCACGCCCTTGAGTTGCAAGCGTCGCAGAATTTCGCGCATCGAAGCGATGCAATGCTGTTGCTCTTCCACCGACACCGCCCCAAGCACGGCGGGCGCTTCCTGTAACACGATGCGCTGAATATCTTTTTCCTGGGCCATTTGCAGAAACGCCCGGCAGCGCCCCCAAAAACCTTCCCATTGATCGGGCGCGGCATCGGAAATCGCCGAGAGGCGCGCCTCCATCTCGGCGTCGATCTGCTCCACCACCGCCGCCAGCAAGCCTTTTTTGTCACCGAAGTGGTGATAAAGCGCCCCCCGCGTCAGTCCGGCTCCGGCCGTGAAATCATCCATCGACGCCTGGGCGTAACCCAGCCGCGTAAAGGCCTCGCGGCCGGCCGCAAGCAACCTGGCACGGGTATCTTCGATCATTTCGGCACGGTTTCGACGAACCATCAGGCACTCCTCAAATCATTTGACATACGTCGCGTACGTCAATAAATTCCCTCACATACGCAGCGTATGCATTTTCAGCGCTGAAGCCATTGCAGGCAAGTCAATCGGCCCAGGAGAGTGTGCGCTGATGGTCAATTCTTACCGTGAACTGTTCACCCAACCTGGCACTCACGGTTTTGCCCTGGCGGGTCTGGTGGCCCGTTTTCCGCTGGCCATGGCCGGTATCGGCATCATCACCATGCTGGCGATGATGCGGGACAATTACGCGCTGGCGGGCGCCGTGGCGGCCACGTTCGCCCTGACGCTCGCGGTGCTGGCGCCACAGATCTCGCGGCTGGTCGACCGCTTCGGGCAACGCCAGGTACTCCCGGGCGCTGCAGCAATCAGTTGCGCCGGCCTGCTTGCACTGCCGGCCTGTGCCTACTGGCAGTTGCCGGACTGGACCCTGTTCGTGGGTGCCGTAATGTCGGGCTTCATGCCCAGCATGTCCGCGATGTCCCGGGCGCGCTGGACACTGATTTACCGCGGCACAGCGAAACTGAACACTGCCTACGCCCTGGAATCGGTGCTGGACGAAGTCACTTTTATTGTCGGCCCGCCACTGGCGGTGGGTCTGAGTGTGGCGCTGTTCCCCGAGGCTGGACCACTGGTGACGGCGTTGTTGCTGGCCATCGGGGTGTATGCCTTCGTCAGTCAGCGGGGTAGCGAACCATCCGTTCGGGCGACCTCCGGGGTGCCACAGACGTCGATGATTCGCGTGGGTGGCATTCGCATCCTTGCACTGTTGATGGTGGCCATGGGCATGATTGTCGGCACCATTGATGTGGTCAGCGTGGCCTTTGCCCAGTCTCAAGGCCAGCCCGTCGCCGCCAGTATCGTGTTGTCGGCATATGCCCTGGGTTCCTGCGTCGCCGGCCTGACGTTCGGGGCGATGAAACTGCAAGTGCCTTTATCGCGCCTGTTTCTACTGTGCGGGCTGGCGACGGCCATCACGACTGTGCCGTTGTTATGGGCCAGCAATGTGCTCGGGTTGTCACTGGCCGTACTGGTTGCGGGGGTGTTTTTTGCCCCGACCCTGATCGTGGCAATGACCCTTGCCGAACAGATGGTTGCGCCCGAGCGTCTGACCGAAGCATTGACCTGGTTGATTTCAGGGCTTGGCGTGGGCGTCGCGCTGGGCGCAGCGGCAACAGGTCAAGTCGTGGATGAATTCGGCGCCCGCCAGGGGGCGATCGTCGCGCTGGTCGCCGGCCTGATCGTGCTCGGCGTTGCGCTGTACGGCCATCGTCGCTTGAAACCGGACATGGCCATCGTCGCGCAAGCGACCTGAACGGTCAGGCTGTTTGCCATCGGCCCCTACAAATCACGTGCCCACGTCTGGCTGACCAGTGCCTTGCCGAAACGGTTGACCGCCTCCTCTTCCACCAATTCAAACCCCGCCTTCTGATAAATCTGGCGCGCCGCCGTCAGGTTGCTGGTAGTCCACAGGGTCATTCGTGTGTAACCGATCTGCCGGGCAAAGCGCAGGCACTCATCAACCAGGCGACGGCCGATGCCCAGTCCCCGGGCACTGGCGTCAACGTAGAGCATGCGCAGTTTCGCGGTGGTTTCATCCTGTCGCACGACGAATACCGAGCCGATAACCTTGCCGTCCTTCTCGGCGATCCAGCAGCGCTCGCAAGCCGGGTCGAAGTCACGCAGGTATTTCGCGATGACCTCGGCCACCAACGCTTCGAATTCCGAGTTCCAGCCGTACTCACGGCTATAGAGGGCGGCCTGCTGCTGCATCACCGTGCCCATGTCGCCGGGTTGCGGATCACGCAGCACGTAGGTCGAGTCCGGGTGGTTCTGCAAAAGCGTCTGGATCAGTGTCATGGCGCCGAGCAATTGTTGTTGCTGCGGCTCGGTCAGGCGCTGAAGCATGGCGACCACTTGTTCGCGGGAAGCTTGTTCAAGGGGGACGAGGATTTCCCGGCCCAGCTCGGTGAGGTGCAGTAGAGCTGCGCGGGCATCGGTGGGCGAAGGGACTTTCTGGATCAGGCCCTTCTTCTCGAAACCGCTGATCAGGCGGCTCATGTAGCCGGCATCCAGGCTCAGCATCTGGCGCAGGTCGGCGCTGGTCAGGTCACCACGCGAAGCCAGTTCATAAAGGATGCGCAGCTCGGTCAGCGAGTATTCGCTCTGCAGCAGATGCTCCTGCAGCACGCCGATCTGCTGGGTATAGAAGCGGTTGAAACTGCGCACGATGTCGGCGTGCTGGAACAGATCGGTGCTGGACATGACCCATGCTCGAATGATTGCCTAAGGCAACTATATATTTGCCTTTAGCAATCATGTCAATGCCCTACCTGCACTTGGCCAGCACCACCTGACAGGTGTCCGGAGTGCCACCGGAACGCCCGGCATACCGGATGCAATTGTTCATCGACTTCTGCCGCGCCATATTCAGGCTCGAACCCCACGCCAGACCGCCTTCGCCCACCGTCGGCACGGCTTTGGCGTAGCAACTGTCGCCGATGCCCGAAGGTGGATAGTGTTTGCGGCTGGAACACCCCGTGCCGAGCGCCAGGCTGACGATGATCAGGGTCGGCAAGACCCACCCGCGGCATCGGGGCAAACGTGTTTTGCGCATTGCGTTTTACCTGTCGCAAGGAGGTCGTCAGTCTGCCGAGTCTAGCCGTTCGCCGTTGTCGACCTGCACAAATCTTCTAAACGCCGGTCGTCATTGCGCGGTATTTTATCGGGCCGCACCGTTCATGCTGATCTCTGGAGCCTGCCGTGGATAAACGCAACTGGATCGAGCTGTCCCAGGATGTCGACACCGGGATTGAATCGATTCGTGCCCATTTTCAGGGGCATGCCTATGACCCGCACTGGCATGACAGTTTTCTGGTCGGCGTGACCGAGCAAGGTGTGCAGCAATTCAATTGCCGCCGCGTGCGCCACCGCAGTACGCCGGGCCAGGTCTTTTTGCTGGAACCGGGGGAAATCCACGACGGTCAGGCCCCCACGGACGACGGGTTCACCTATTCGATGCTGTACCTTGATCCGCACTGGCTGGAGCGCGAACTGCACGCGTTGTTCGAAGACGCCCCGGCCAACACTCAACCCGGTTTTGCCGATACCTTGAGCCAGGACCCGCGCCTGTCCACGGCGATCAATCAGGCCTTCCACGCCCTGCATGACGGCGACTTGCGCATCGTCCGCCAGACAGCCATCGACAGCCTGTTGGCTTCGCTCACCCGCCATCTCGACTGGCGCAAGCGCCAGGATTTCGATCCGCGCCTGCCGCTGGTGGCCCAAGTGGCCCGGGATTACCTGCATGCCCACGCCTTTGATGACATCGGCCTGGATCAACTGGCCAACGCCTGCAAGGTCGATCGCTTCCGTTTGACCCGCGCCTTCAAGGCCGCTTTTGGGCTGGCGCCGCACGCTTATCTGATCCAGTTGCGCCTGGCCAAGGCGCGTCAGTTGCTGGCCCGTGGCGAGTCGCCGGCGCAGGTCGCCAGCGTGCTCGGCTTCGCCGATCAAAGCCACCTGGGCCGCTGGTTCAAGCGCGCCTACCAACTGACGCCAGCGGACTACCGCAAGCGCTGCTCAAACCTTCCAGACTGACGCACGCCAGCTGACGATCATGGAGACCTGTGTTCACGTTCAGGAATCCGAATCATGGCGTCATTGCTGCCCTTTCTACTGTTTGCTTTCGTGGCTTCGATCACTCCGGGGCCGACCAATATTCTGGTGTTGAGCCACAGTTCGCGTCGGGGACTGAGCGCGACATTGCCGATCATTTTCGGGGCCTGCGCGGCGGCGGCATTGATCGTGTTGGTGGTCGGGCTCGGCGCCGGCGAAACCCTGTCGCGTTTGCCCCGCGTCCAACAAGCCATGGCCTGGGCGGGCGTGCTCTGGTTGAGTTGGCTGGCGTGGCAGATCTTCCGCAGTGCGCCCCCGGCCCTGGACTCGACCGAAGCACAAGATGAAGGGTTCAGCGTACTCGGTGCGGCGATGTTGCAACTGGTCAATCCCAAGGTGTGGATGATGGCCGTGGCAGTGGTCAGTGTGTTTGTCGGTGGTGGTGACAAGACCGTGCGCTTGCTGGTGCTGTCGCTGGCATTTCTGCTGGTGTCGTTGCCCTGCATGACGTTCTGGGCGCTGCTTGGCGTCGGCAGTGCACGGCTGTTCGGCAGCCCACAGGCGTTCAAGCGCATGAATGCGGTATTGGCGCTGTTGCTGCTGCTTTCCGCCTGGCTGACGGTCCTGCTCTGAGCGGGCTGACCTGAAGTCAGGCAAGCACCTGTGGCGAGGGGATTTATCCCCGTTCGGCTGCGCAGCAGTCGTAAATCTGAATACTCGGTATGCCTGAAGGAATGAGTGGCCAGGTTTTGGGGCTGCTGCGCAGCCCGGCGGGGATAAATCCTCTCACCACAGGTTGGATTTCTTACGGTTGGGGCTGCATGGGAACGCAGGCGATGATCTCAGCGCGATGTCGCCTGGCGATATTCGCGGGGGGTGAAGCCGGTGGAGGCCTTGAACTGGCGGGTGAAGGCACTGTGGTCGGTGTAACCGCATTGCAGCGCCACGTCGGTGATCGGCAAATCGGTGTGCAGCAAGCGATGGGCGTGTTCCAGGCGCACCTTCTGAATCATCTGTCGTGGCGTCAGGTGAAAGACGCGCTTGCAGTAGCGCTCCAGTTGCGCCACCGAAATACCGGCGATTCGCGTCAATTCGCCCAACGTGACGCGGCGATTGAAGTGGCTGCGAATATGCTCGTCGACTGCGGCCAGGCGCTCGAATGCCGGATGCGTTTCACTGGCCGATTGCAGATCGACCGAGATACCCGCCAGCCCGATGATCAGCCCGTCGCGGTTGTACAACGGGTGCTTGTGGGTCAGGCACCAACCCGGTTCACGACTGCCGTACAGGTGCAGTTCCAGCTGATCCTCCAGCACAAAGCCCTCCTCCAGCACCTTGCGATCCTGCTCGGTGTACCCCGGCCCGAGTTGCGCGGGGAACACCTGCGCGCTGGTTTTCCCCAGCAACGGGCGTAAATCCTTCAAGCCACAGCGCTGCACCAATGTGCGATTGGCGAGGACATAACGCGCCTGCAGATCCTTGATGAAAATCACCGCACTGGGGATCACGTCGAGCATCGGCAACAGCAGCGCGGCGCCGGCTACCAGTTCTTCCAGGGTTTGCGGGCGGCCTTGCGACAACATCGAAAACGCACTCTGCATCGAAGAGTTCTCCCCCGTTGGTGCTTCAGGCCAGTGCTCGCCCAAGGCGTTCGCACGCAGATTGCAGCATCGCCGAAAGCCTGTCGAGCAGCAGCGTTTCTCTGCGCGACTGTGCCGATTTCGTCATCCAACCCGGTGCAAAACATCAATCGCCGCAAGGTCGATCAGTTCAAAGTCTGGCCGTCCCAGTGACACAACTGCCTATCCAATAACTCACAAGAAGGCGATGCCATGTCAGGCCAAGGCAAGTTCAAAAAACAGCTTTCATTGATCGACCTCACATTTATCGGGCTCGGTGCGATCTTCGGTTCCGGCTGGTTGTTCGCGGCCAGTCATGTGTCGGCCATTGCCGGCCCGGCGGGGATTTTTTCCTGGCTGCTGGGCGGGTTCGCCGTGTTGTTGCTGGGTATCGTTTACTGCGAACTGGGCGCGGCATTACCCCGAGCCGGCGGTGTGGTGCGCTACCCGGTTTACTCCCACGGGCCACTGCTCGGTTACCTGATGGGTTTCATCACCCTGATCGCGTTTTCCAGTCTGGTGGCGATTGAAGTGGTTGCCTCGCGCCAATACGCCGCGGCGTGGTTTCCCGGCCTGACCAAAGCGGGCAGCGGCGATCCGACGATCCTCGGCTGGCTGGTGCAGTTCGCCCTGCTCTGCGTATTTTTCCTGCTCAACTACCGCAGCGTGAAGACCTTCGCCAAGGCCAACAACCTGGTCAGCGTGTTCAAGTTCATCGTGCCGCTGCTGGTGATCGGGGTGCTGTTCACCTTCTTCAAACCGGAGAACTTTCAGATTCAGGGTTTCGCGCCGTTCGGCCTGTCGGGCATCGAGATGGCGGTGTCGGCAGGCGGGGTGATCTTTGCTTACCTGGGCCTGACACCGATCATCTCGGTGGCCAGCGAAGTGAAGAATCCCCAACGCACCATTCCGATTGCGCTGATCCTCTCGGTGCTGTTGTCGACCGCCATTTACGTATTGCTGCAAACCGCGTTCCTCGGCGGCATTCCAACGGAAATGCTCGCCGACGGCTGGGCCGGCATCAACAAGGCATTCGCCCTGCCATACCGCGACATCGCCCTGGCACTGGGGGTGGGCTGGCTGGCGTATCTGGTGGTGGCCGACGCGGTGATCTCGCCGAGCGGTTGCGGCAACATTTATATGAACGCTACCCCGCGCGTGATCTACGGCTGGGCGCAGACCGGCACCTTCTTCAAGGTTTTTACCCACATCGACGAGAAGTCCGGCATCCCGCGTCCGGCGCTGTGGCTGACCTTCGCCCTGTCGGTGTTCTGGACCCTGCCGTTCCCGTCGTGGGAAGCGCTGATCAACGTGGTTTCCGCTGCCCTGGTGTTGAGCTACGCCGTGGCCCCGGTGTCGGTCGCCGCGTTGCGCCGCAGCGCGCCGGACCTGCCGCGTCCCTTCCGGGTCAAGTGCATGGGCGTGCTCGGGCCGGTGTCGTTCATCATCGCCGCGCTGATCGTCTACTGGTCCGGCTGGAACACCGTGTCGTGGCTGCTCGGCCTGCAGATTCTGATGTTCGTCGTCTACTTGCTGTGCGCTCGTTTCGTGCCAACCGCGCACCTGAGCCTGAGCCGTCAGGTGCGCTCGTCGGCGTGGCTGATCGCCTTCTACGCGGTGACCATCGTGCTGTCGAAACTCGGCACCTTCGGCGGCCTGGGCATCCTCGCCCACCCTTTCGACACCCTCGTCGTCGCCGCTTGCGCCACCGGCATTTACTACTGGGGCGCCGCCACCGGCGTACCGGCGCACCTGCTGCGCCTTGAAGCGGACGACGAGGAAAGTGAAGTCGCCGACACCGCTTCCACCGTGCATGCGCGCCCTGCCGGCGCCTACTGAAATCACTCAACGGGACACCTTCATGAAACGCATACACGTCATTGATTCCCACACCGGCGGTGAGCCCACGCGCCTGGTGATGCACGGTTTTCCCGCCCTGTCCGGCGACACCATGGTGGAGAAACGCGAGGCTCTGCGCACTCAGCACGATGGCTGGCGCCGCGCCTGCCTGCTCGAACCGCGCGGCAACGACGTGCTGGTCGGCGCACTGTATTGCGAGCCGGTGTCGGCGGACGCCACGTGCGGGGTGATTTTCTTCAACAACGCCGGTTACCTCGGCATGTGCGGCCACGGCACCATCGGCCTGATCAACTCGTTGCAGTTTCTGGGGCACATCAAGCCTGGCGTGCACAAGATCGACACACCGGTCGGTCCGGTCAGCGCCACGTTGCATGACGACGGCAACGTGACCCTGGGCAACGTGCACGCCTACCGCTACCGCAAACAGGTATCGGTGGACGTGCCCGGTTTCGGCCGCGTGTGCGGTGATATTGCCTATGGCGGCAACTGGTTCTTCCTCGTCTCCGAGCACGGCCAGCCCCTGAGCATGGACAACGTCGAGCACCTCACCGCCTACACCTGGGCGATGCTCAAAGCCCTCGAAGAACAAGGCATTCACGGCGAAGACGGTGCGCTCATCGACCACATCGAACTGTTCGCTGACGATGCCCACGCCGACAGCCGCAACTTTGTCATGTGCCCGGGCAAGGCCTACGACCGCTCGCCCTGCGGCACCGGCACCAGCGCCAAACTCGCCTGCCTGGCCGCCGACGACAAGCTGCAACCCGGCGCGCGCTGGGTGCAGGCCAGCATCACCGGCAGCCAGTTCGAAGGCCGCTTCGAATGGGAAGGCGAACGCATCCGCCCGTTCATCACCGGCCGCGCTTTTATAACCGCTGACAGCACCCTGCTGATCGACGAACAAGACCCGTTCGCGTGGGGCATCTGAGCCGCCGCGTTGACTATTCACCTCCCTTTGAATGATGTGCCAAGGAGTTAAGACAATGAGCGACAACATCTTCACCGGTTGCATGCCGGCCCTGATGACCCCGTGCACCGCCCAGCGCAAACCGGACTTCGACAAGCTGGTGGCCAAGGGTCGCGAGCTGATCGATATCGGCATGAGCGCCGTGGTCTATTGCGGTTCGATGGGCGACTGGCCGCTGCTCACCGAAGCCGAGCGTCAGGAGGGCGTGGCACGCCTGGTCGCAGCAGGAATTCCGACCATCGTCGGCACCGGTGCGGTGAACACTCGCGAAGCGGTGTCCCACGCAGCCCACGCGGCGAACGTCGGCGCACAAGGCTTGATGGTGATTCCGCGGGTGCTGTCCCGTGGTGCTTCGGCCGCGGCGCAAAAAGCCCACTTCGCGGCAATCCTGCAAGCTGCGCCAAACCTGCCGGCGGTGATCTACAACAGCCCTTACTACGGCTTCGCCACCCGCGCCGAGCTGTTCTTCGAACTGCGCCGCGAGTACCCGAACCTGATCGGCTTCAAAGAGTTCGGCGGCGGCGCCGACCTGCGGTATGCCGCCGAAAACATCACCTCCAAGGATGACGACGTAACCCTGATGGTCGGTGTCGACACCCAGGTGGTGCACGGTTTCGTCAACTGCAACGCCACCGGCGCGATCACCGGTATCGGCAACGCCTTGCCCCGTGAAGTGCTGCAACTGGTCGCCCTGAGCAAGCAAGCGGCCAAGGGTGACGCCAAGGCGCGGCGCCAGGCACGCGAGCTGGAATCGGCACTGGCGGTGCTGTCCTCGTTCGACGAGGGCTGCGATCTGGTGCTGTATTACAAACACCTGATGGTGCTCAACGGTGACAAGGAATACACCCTGCACTTTAACGAGACCGACACGTTGAGCGACGCCCAACGGCGTTACGCGGAAAACCAGTATTCGCTGTTCCGCCACTGGTACGAGAACTGGTCGGCCGAGCAGCACTTCGCCTGACCTGGCGCCCTCGCCTGCCGTGACGCCTTGCGCCTCACGGCAGGCCTCACCTTATTCATCAGGAAGACACCATGACTCTGACGGGCCACATGTTGATCGGGCAACACACCGTCGCGGGCAATCGCGACGCCATTCGCGGCCTCGACCCGGCCACCGATACCGCGCTGGAACCGGCATATTTCGGCGGTTCAGCCGAGCATGTCGAACAGGCTTGCGCACTGGCCTGGGCCGCTCTGGACCGTTATCGCGAGACGACCCTGAGTGCCCGTGGCGAATTTCTTGAGCGCATCGCCGAGGAAATCGAAGACCTGGGCGATGAACTGATCGACCGCGCCGCCAGCGAAACCGGTCTGCCGCGTGCACGGTTGCTGGGCGAACGCGGTCGCACCTGTCAGCAGTTGCGGATGTTCGCCCGCACCGTACGTGCCGGTGAATGGCTCGATGTGCGGGTCGATCCGGCTCAGCCGCAGCGTCAACCGTTGCCGCGTTCGGACCTGCGCCAGCGCCAGATCCCGTTGGGACCGGTGGCGGTGTTCGGCGCGAGCAACTTCCCGCTGGCATTCTCGGTAGCCGGCGGGGATACAGCATCGGCGCTGGCGGCCGGTTGCCCGGTAATTGTCAAGGCGCACGGCGCGCATCCCGGCACCAGCGAACTGGTTGGCCGCGCCGTGACTCGGGCGGTTAAAGCCTGTGATGTGCCCGAAGGCGTGTTTTCGTTGGTATACGGCTCCGGTCGCGAATTGGGCATTGCGCTGGTCAGTGATCGACGAATCAAAGCGGTCGGCTTCACCGGTTCGCGCAGCGGCGGTCTGACCTTGATTCAGGCCGCGCAGGCACGGCCCGAGCCGATTCCGGTGTATGCGGAAATGAGTTCGATCAACCCGGTGCTGCTGTTTCCGGCGGCCTTGCACCAACGCACGCAGGCCTTGGCCGAAGGCTTTGTCGCCTCGCTGACCCTGGGTGCCGGACAGTTCTGCACCAACCCCGGGCTGGTGATTGCGCGCCAGGGGCCGGCGCTGGATGCCTTCGTTGGCCGCGTTGCCGAGCGCCTTCAGCTCAGCCCGGCACAGACCATGCTCACGCCGGACATCTGCAGTGCTTACAAGGCTGGCGTGAATGCACTGGCGCAAAACAGTCGCGCCCGGATCGCCGCCAGCGGTCAGATCGCCGGTGGCCCGAACGCGTGTCAGGCCCATGTATTTGCCACCGATGCTGCCGATTTCCTCACCGATCACAGTCTGCAAGCGGAAGTGTTCGGCGCGGCGTCGTTGATTGTGCAGTGCGCCAGTGACGCTGAAATTCGCCGGGTGATCGAGCATCTGGAAGGCCAATTGACAACGACTCTGCAGCTGGATGACGACGACCTTGAACTCGCCCGTTCACTGCTGCCGACCCTGGAACGCAAGGCCGGCCGCCTGCTGGTCAACGGCTGGCCGACCGGCGTGGAAGTCTGCGATGCGATGGTGCATGGCGGCCCGTTTCCGGCCACCTCCGACGCGCGCACAACCTCGGTGGGCAGCGCGGCAATCCTGCGTTTCCTGCGTCCGGTGTGTTACCAGGACTTCCCCGACAGCCTGTTGCCGAGCGCATTGAAACAGGCCAATCCGCTGCATCTGCGTCGGCTGTTCGATGGCCAAAGGGAAGCGTCAATCTATGCCGAATAACGTCTCCCATGACATCGCCGTGGTCGGCGCCGGCATCATTGGCGTCGCCTGCGCCCTGCGTCTGGCGCGCCAGGGCCAGCGCGTGGTGGTCATCGACCAACAGGAACCCGGTCACGGTGCCTCGTTCGGCAATGCCGGGCATCTGGCCACCGAGCAGGTGTTTCCGATTGCCGATGTGTCGATCCTCAAACGCTTGCCGGCCATGTTGATGGACCCGATGGGGCCGCTGCGGCTGGACTGGAAATACCTGCCGCGTGCGCTGCCGTGGTTCACGCGACTGCTGCTGAATCTGCGCCCGGAGCCGTTTCGGCGAACCGTCGCTGGATTGCGCGCGCTCAATGAGTCCAGCCTCGATGCCTGGCAACGCTTGCTCACGGAGATCGAGCGCCCCGACCTGCTGAAAGTCGACGGTTCCTTGCTGGTGTTCGAACGAGGTGAATCACGCCAGGCCATCGAAGCGCTTCAGGCGCGCCTGCGTCAGCAGCAAGTGCCGGTGGATTTCTGGCACGCCGGCGCGATCCGGGACGCGGCGCCGCAGCTTAGCGAACAGATTCAGGGCGGTTTATTCTTCCCGCGCACCGGCCACTTTATCGATCCGTATCGGGTGGTGGGCGAACTGGTCGAAGCAGCGAAAGCCTGCGGCGTGAGTTTCGTCAAACAACAGGTACAGGGCGGCGCTGTGCTGGAACACGGTGTATCGCTGGCCACCGCATCGGGTAGCCTGAGCGCGCGCCGCGTATTGATTGCCTGCGGTGCACACTCGGCGAAACTCACCGCCGCGTTGACAGGCAGGACAGTGCCACTGGACACCGAGCGCGGCTACCACCTGATGCTGCCGACGGAGCACAATCGACTGCCCTTCGCGGTCACCTCGCTGGAACGCAAGTTCATCATGACGCCGATGTCCGAAGGCTTGCGGCTGGCCGGCACCGTCGAGTTCGCCGGCCTGGAACGCCCGCCGAGCATGGCCCGTGCGTGGCAGTTGCATCGCTTGAGTCAGGGCTTGTTTCGCAAGGATCTGAGCGCTGAAGCCGCCACGCCGTGGATGGGCTTTCGGCCGTCGTTGCCGGATTCGCTGCCGGTAATTGACCAGGTCTGCGATGGCAAAGTGTTGCTTGCGTTCGGGCATCAGCATTTGGGGCTGACGCAGGCGGCGGTGACGGCGGAGATGGTCGTCGAGATGGCGTTATCGACAGCGCTGAATCAGGTGAATGATTTACCCGCCCTCTCGCCCTACAGGCTTGCGCGTTTCTGAATCAGCGAGAGGTACCGGCCAGCGATGAAATTTTCTGCCCTTGCCACTGGCAACGGCAGGAATCCGGGCTAGCTTAAACCGTACCTCTCCCCATTCTCCGTGGTCGTCAGCAGTCCGGAATAACGCTCTTCACAGCGTTGCAAGGATGAGAGTGTGTGCGCAAAACCCGCCAGTCAGCTCACTGGAGCGCAGCACCCATGGACGCCTTTGCTGGAACCACTGTTCCCTATCGCCCTCAGCCCTGCTGCCAACGTTTTGGGGTTCCCTCGCGATTTCCTGTGCCTGATTGAACTCTCGACAATCACTATCAGCGAGCGTGAAAAATGAAAATCAACCTGCCCACCGTGGGGCCTATCGTCGGATTCACCGACCCCAATCAGACACGTTTGTTTCTGCGTGGCGAACTCGAGCGGGACGCGCACGGTCTGCGGCGCGCTTTCGGCGTTGTACGCTGGCGCAAGCTCGGCGGCCAGAAATGGTCGGATCCGCTCTTCAACAAACTGTCGCCGAACTTCGACATGACCGGTGTGTTCGCCATCTCCAGCCTGACCCCGTCGACCGTTTACGAGTATCAGGCGGGCTGGTTTTTTGCCGATGCCGAACTGGAAAAAATTGAACAGATCAACGCAAACCTGCTGGAGTGGCCGACACCGGACGCTGACTTCACCATGTCATTCAAAACCAGCACCACCAGCACCACGGGGTCGCGAAGCTATGTGGTCGGCTCGTGTCGCTACCTGCTGCGCCTGTTTGGCGGTCTCTGGTATGACGACCGGGGCGACAAGGTCTTTCGCTCTGTACTCGAACAGATTGACAAGAAAAAACCCGTCGACGCGCTGCTGATGATTGGCGACCAGATCTACGCCGATGACCTCAACTTCGTTGCCCCCGATACCCGCCTCGATCAGTTTCTGGAGCGCTATCGCACGGTGTTTTCACAGACCTACATCCAGCAATTGATGGCTCGCGTGCCGACGTACATGATTCTGGACGACCATGAAATCGAAGATAACTGGCCAGCCAATGCCGACAAGCAGGATCGCGTGACGCTCTATCCCCATGCCATCCACGCCTATCAAATCTACCAGAGCAGCCACAGCCCGCTCTTTAGCGCGGACGGCGCAGGCCGTATCGAAGGCACCCTTTCACACTTCTGGTACAGCTTCGTCGATGGCTGCTCGGAGTGGTTCGTCATGGACTCACGCACAGAGCGAGACTTGTCCGCAACGCCTCCAACCATGGTCAGCGAGACGCAACTCAAGGCGCTCCTGGACTGGCTGGGCAACGGTAGCCAATTGGTGAAGTTCGTCGTGACTTCAGTCCCGTTGTTTCCTGATCTGTTGAATGATGCCGGCGATAAATGGGGCGCGTTTGCCGAACAGCGTCGCTTGATCATCGAACACATCCGCAACAATAAGATCAGCAAGGTGATCTTCGTTTCCGGCGACGTGCATTGCTCTTTCGTCAGCAAGCTGACCCTGGACAGCGATCCGAGCTTCAGTGTCCACAGCGTGGTTTCATCGTCGTTCTTCTGGCCGTACCCGCACATGAGTAAAACCGAATTCGCCTTCGACACCCAGCTTACCGGGATACCGGGCGGCAACTTTGTCACGCGGTTGCTCTCGGATGTGTACTCCGACGATAACTTCGCCAGGCTGGAAAGCAGTCTTAAAGGGGTCGACGTAAACTTTTTCGAACGCAAGGGGGGATCCCTGGGACCGGCAACGAAAATCAAGTTCTAGCGCCCGGAAACACGAAAGCCTGCCCGAGGGCAGGCTTTCGATTGACGGCGCTGACTTCAGGAGTCGTAAAACGCCTCGACCGCCACCCGACTCCCCACAAAGAAACTGTCCGCCACCAGCCGCAATGGCTGCACATCCACATCACTGGCCTTATCAGCAATCAACTGCTGGAAATGCCGATACACCGCCGCATACTCACCCTCTTCCGACACGGTCTGGCGCACGCCGTCGATGCTCAACAGTGCACCACCGTTGTCCAAGCGCAGAACGCCTTCGGCACAGCGAATCTCGATGCTCCACAACTCATCGTGACCGTGGTCGAAATCGAATTCCGCGCGCACGTCGAGTTGCCGTGCGTCTGCCATTTTGACCGACGCGGCAATCGGCGACTGGCAGTTGTCCGGCACGCGCAGCTCGGCAGATTCAACGAACAATGGGTGCGGCAACAAGTGCGTCACGATCGACAGGGCATTGATACCCGGATCGAATACGCCGAGGCCGCCGGGTTGCCAGATCCACGTCTGGCCGGGATGCCACTTGCGCACGTCTTCCTTCCAGTCGATCTGCACGCTTTGCAGGGTGCGCGAGGCCAGCCAGTCGCGGGCCGCTTCAATGCCGGGCGCATAGCGCGAATGCCAGGCGAACAAGGCACTGACGCCCATCGCCGCAGCTTGATCGACCAGCGCCAGGGCCTCGCCCAACGTGGCGCAGGGCGGCTTTTCCACCAGCACATGTTTGCCGGCGGCGAGCGCCTGTTGCACCAACGCGAAGCGCCCTTGGGGCGGGGTGCAGAACGCGATGGCATCGACCTGCGGGCCGTGTTCCAGCAACTCGCTCAAGGTATGAAAATTCTCCACACCAGGGCACGGCTGGCCCTGCGTGGCGACAGACACCAGCTGGAATCCGGGGTTGGCGTTGATCGCCGGGACGTGCTGATCCTGGGCAATCTTGCCGTAGCCCACCAGACCGAGACGGATTGGTTGCATCAGTGACTCCTGCTTTGCTTTTGTTTTAGTCAGTGAACCGGCAGGTTACCTGCAAACACCGCGATCGTCTGTCAGTGCAACGTCACAAACACGCACAGGATCAGGCAAGGATTACACAGGAATGCACTACTGCCCGGTCGACCAGAACGTGAAGAATGCCGATACGACCAACCGATCGAGGATGTTCCCATGCTTGTACAAGCCTACGGCGCCCATGCGGGCGACAAACCTCTTGAGCCGATGCAGATCAACCGCCGCGCGCCTGCAGCCCATGATGTGCAGATCGACATCGCGTTCTGCGGCATCTGCCACTCGGACCTGCATCAGGTGCGCGCCGAGTGGGCCGGCACGCAGTTTCCCTGTGTACCGGGGCATGAAATCGTCGGGCGAGTTGCCGCTGTCGGTGCGCATGTCGCGGATTTCAAGGTCGGCGATCTGGTCGGCGTCGGCTGCATCGTCGACAGCTGCAAGCACTGCGATGACTGCGAAAGCGGTCTGGAAAACTACTGCGACAGCATGATCGGCACCTACAACTTCCCGACGCCGGACGCGCCGGGCTGGACGCTCGGCGGCTACTCACAGAACATCGTCGTGCACGAGCGCTACGTGTTGCGCATTCGACATCCGCAAGCGCAACTGGCGGCCGTCGCACCGCTGCTGTGTGCGGGCATCACCACTTACTCGCCGCTGCGTCACTGGAATGTCGGACCAGGCAAGAAAGTGGGGGTGGTCGGCATTGGCGGCCTCGGCCACATGGGCATCAAACTGGCTCATGCAATGGGCGCGCACGTGGTTGCCTTCACCACCTCCGAATCCAAGCGCGAAGCGGCCAGGCAGCTGGGTGCCGATGAGGTGGTGGTGTCGCGTAATGCCGAGGAAATGGCTGCCCACACCAAGAGCTTCGACTTCATCCTCAATACCGTCGCCGCGCCGCACGATCTCGACGCCTTCCTCGTCCTGCTCAAGCGCGATGGTGCGTTGACGCTGGTCGGCGCGCCTGCCTCGCCACACCCGTCGCCGAACGTGTTCAACCTGATCATGAAGCGCCGCACGATCGCCGGTTCGATGATCGGCGGCATTCCTGAAACCCAGGAGATGCTGGATTTTTGTGCCGAACACGGCATCGTCTCCGACATCGAACTGATTCGCGCCGATCAGATCAATGACGCCTACGAGCGCATGCTCCAGGGCGATGTGAAATATCGCTTCGTGATCGACAACGCCACCCTGGCGGGCTGACGTGTGAGCCCCCGACCATGCTGTCGGGGGCTCTTCAATTCTGTCGGCAGGATTTGACAGCCTCGGCGTTGCTCGCCAGAGTCGCACCCCTTTGCCTGCCAGCCAGCAGCAGGCGCGTGGTAAACAGGGGTTGCCGTTGAACGAACAGACATTGTCCATGCGCCTTGAGCGCGTGGCCGCACACATTCCGGCCGGTGCGCACCTGGCCGATATCGGCTCGGACCACGGCTATCTGCCGGTGGCGTTGCTGCGGCGCGGAGCAATCGCGTACGCCGTGGCGGGCGAAGTCGCCACGACACCTTTCCAGGCAGCGCAACGCACCGTGCGCGACAACGATCTGCACCAGCGCATCAGCGTACGCCTGGCCAATGGTCTGGCGGCGATCACGCCTGCAGACGCGATTACCGCCGTCAGCCTGTGCGGCATGGGTGGCGAAACCATCCGCGACATTCTCGACCGCGGCAAAACTCATTTGAGCGGCAAGGAACGGCTGATCCTGCAACCCAACGGCGGCGAGCAGCCCTTGCGCCAATGGTTGATGGACAACGGCTACCGGATCCACAGTGAAGAAGTGCTGCGCGAGAACCGCTTCGACTACGAAATCATCGTCGCCGAACGTGCCGATGCGGTGAGCTACAGCGCCAAAGAGCTGTACTTCGGTCCCTTGCACCTGCAGGCACGCAGCCCGGCGTTCCTGAGCAAGTGGCGACACAAGCTGCGGCACAAGCAGAAGACGTTGAGCCAACTCAGCCAGGCCCGGCAAACATTGCCTGAAGGCAGGGTGCAGGAACTGAACCGCCAGACGCGATGGATCAGCGAACTGCTGACCTGAAGGTCCGGCACCTGACGGACGCTCGGGACTGACCGACACAGGTCTGGAATTCTGTGGCTCGCCGCATCAGCTGCAGAGACGCGCAAGCGCAACCTCATGTTCGCGCTCACGCGTAACGAGGCAGGGCTCACGCCCCTGCAAGCGTCAAACGCTGAGCAATGTTTGCGTGGTCGCCATCGACGTCTTCAGCGATTGCCCGGTGCGCTGCAATTTGTTCAGCAGGCTCGCCCCCAGCCACAGCTGATACAGGGTCTCGGCCAAATGCCGGGCGTCGCCCTCGGGGAGGCAGTGGTCGGCCTGGCCCTGCTCGATGCACAGGGCAATGCGCGCGACCACGCGTTCGGCGCCGTCACGCAAGGTGAGGCGCATGGATTCGGACAAGTCGGCGACCTCGGCACTGAGTTTCACCACCAGACATTCGTCGCCATGCCCTTCCAGGGTGCAACGGTTCTGCCAGCCCTGCCAGTAATCCATCAGCCGCTCGTAGGCGTTGAGGCCGGGCAGCGTCAGGCGTCGCTCCATGTCGGCGAGATAGTCGACGAAGTAATCCTCAAGCAACGCCTGGCCGTACAACTCCTTGGATTTGAAGTAGTGATAGAACGAGCCTTTCGGCACGCCGGCGGTTTGCAGGATTTCGTTGAGGCCGACACTGGTGAAGCCTTTCTCGGCCATCATTCGGTGGCCGGTGTCGAGCAAATGTTGGCGGGTGTCGTCGTAGGTCGGTTTCATGGGGCGTGCAGTACCAAACAATAGACCAGTCGTTTAATTCGATGGAACGGGAGTTTGCCACACCTGTCATTGAAAAGCCTGCGTAGAAAAAATTACTAGACGACTGGTCTAATTGGAATCTATGCTGCGCTCCGACAACTCATTTCCCGGTGTCGCCGCTGCGCAAATCCGTTGCGTCGCGACGCCACCCGATCAACCCCAGGGTGCTCTATGAAAATCTTGATGGTTCTGACTTCGCACGATCAACTCGGCAACACTGGCAAGAAAACCGGCTTCTGGCTGGAAGAGTTCGCCGCCCCGTACTACGCCTTCAAGGACGCCGGCGCCGATGTCACTCTGGTTTCTCCGGCCGGTGGCCAGCCGCCGCTCGATCCGAAAAGCGATGAGCCCGACGCCCAGACCGCCGAAACCGACCGTTTCCGCAACGATCCGGCGGCACAACAGGCCCTCGCCAACACTGGCCGTCTGGCCGATGTACGCGCCGACGATTTCGATGCCGTGTTCTATCCAGGTGGCCACGGCCCGCTGTGGGATCTGGCCGAGGACAAGCAGTCGATCGCCCTGATCGAAGCCTTCGACCGCAGCAACAAGCCTCACGGTTTTGTCTGCCATGCGCCGGGCGTGCTGCGTCACGTGGTCAAGGCAGATGGCAAGCCGCTGGTTCAGGGCCGCGAAGTCACCGGTTTCACTAATTCCGAAGAGGCCGCGGTGGGCCTGACCGAGGTCGTGCCGTTCCTGATCGAAGACGAATTCCAGCGTCTGGGCGGCCACTATTCCAAGGTCGCCGACTGGCAGGTACACGTGGTGGCTGACGGCCAACTCGTGACCGGTCAGAACCCTGCCAGCTCCGCTGCCGTCGCCGAGAAGCTGTTGAACATGCTCGGCTGATGACTGACCGATCCAGACGCCGTGCGCGTGATGCACGGCGTTTTTTTTACGCTCGACCAATAGTTGACTGGTCTAATAAACCCTTGAAAGGTAACCCATGAACCACCACGCTTACTTCACGCCCGCCAAATTGGGCCTGCACACTCTGAAAAACCGCATTGTCCTGCCCCCCCTCACCCGCCAGCGCAGCAGCCAACCGGGCAACATCGCCAATGCATTGATGGCCGAGTATTACCAGCAGCGCGCCGGTGCCGGTTTGCTGGTGACCGAAGGTACGCAAATCGAGCCGCGTGGCCAGGGTTATGCGTGGACGCCCGGCATCCACAGTGCCGAGCAGATCGCCGGATGGCGCGCAGTCACCGAGGCCGTGCATGCCGTCGACGGCGTGATCTTCGCCCAGCTCTGGCACGTCGGTCGCGTCTCGCACACCGCATTGCAGCCTGACGGGGCGGCACCGGTGTCGGCGTCTGCCGTGGCCACCGACCGGGTCAGTGTGTTCATCGAAACGGCGCCTGGCCGTGGCGAACTGGTGCCGCCCTCCGCACCTCGGGCACTGAGCACTGACGAAGTTCAGGAACTGGTTCAGCTGTATATCCAGGCGGCGCGCAATGCGATCGACGCCGGTTTCGACGGCATCGAACTGCACTGCGCCAATGGTTATCTGGTCAACCAGTTCATTTCCGCCCACAGCAACCTGCGCACCGATCAGTACGGCGGCTCGCTGCACAATCGCCTGCGTTTTCTGCGCGAAGTGGTGGCGGGTGTCGCCGAATGCATCGGCAAGGAAAAAGTCGGCGTGCGTTTCGCCCCGCTGTTCACCACCACCGATGAGGCGCGCACCTACCTGGGCATGGTCGAGGACGATCCGCACCGCACCTATATCGAAGCGATCAAAGTGCTCGAAGACGTCGGCATCGCCTACTTGTCCATTGCAGAAGCCGATTGGGACAATGCCCCGGCCATGCCGGAAACCTTCCGCCGGGCGGTGCGCGAAACGTTCAGCGGCGCAATCATTTATGCCGGGCGCTACACCCCCGAGTCCGGGGCGCAGTTGCTCGATTCCGGCCTCGCTGACCTGGTGGCCTTCGGTCGGCCGTTCATGGCCAATCCGGACCTGCCTGCGCGAATCGCCAATGGCTGGCCACTCAATGCGCTGAACCCGGCCACGGTCTATGGCGGCGATGCGCAAGGTTACGTCGATTACCCGGTTTATCCCGGTTAATCAGAAAAACCTATACAAACACATAATTTCGTACAACTATCTGAACAGAGGTTTTATCGACTGCTGGCAACTTTATCGCCGCTCAACAGGCTGAATCCGTTCGAATGAAAGCAATCCACCGGCTGTGCCTGGTCCTCGGCGACCAGTTATCGTTCGATCTCGCCTCGTTGCAGGGGCTCGATCGCGAACGCGATACCGTTCTGCTGGTCGAGGTGATGGAGGAAGCCAGCCACGTCCCCCATCACCCACAGAAAATTGTCCTGGTGTTCAGTGCCATGCGCCACTTCGCGCAGGCGCTGGCCAACCAGGGCTTTCGCGTGCAGTACGTCACCCTCGACGACGCGCAAAACAGCGGCAGCGTGCCGGGCGAATTGCAGCGCTGGCAGGCGCGACTGAACGCGGATGAAGTGCACCTGACCGAAACCGGCGACTGGCGTCTGGAGCAATCCCTCAAAGACTGTGGCGTGCCGATCCATTGGCACAGCGACCGGCGTTTTCTCTGCACTCGCGGCGAATTCTCGGAGTGGGCGGCCGGAAAAAAACAGTTGCGCATGGAGTATTTCTACCGCGAGATGCGCCGTAAAAGCGGGCTGTTGCTCAATGGCGATGGCACGCCGGTCGGCGGAGCCTGGAACTTCGACGCGGACAACCGTAAATCACTGCCCAAACAGGTCAAGCCGCCCTACCCCCTGAGCTTCTCGGCGGACACCATTACCGAGCAAGTATGCGCACTGGTGAAAGCACGTTTCACCGGACACTACGGTTCTCTGGAAGACTTCAACTACCCGGTGACCCACGCCGATGCCCAGGCGTTGTGGGAGTATTTTCTCGATTTCGGGCTGGCCGGTTTCGGCGACTATCAGGATGCGATGGCCAGCGACGAACCGTTTCTGTTCCATGCTCGCATCAGCGCCGCGCTGAATATCGGACTGCTCGATGTGCGCCAGGTGTGCAGCGACGTCGAGGCAGCTTATTGGTCAGGCCGCGTGGCCCTGAATGCCGCCGAAGGCTTCATCCGCCAACTGATTGGCTGGCGCGAATACGTGCGCGGTGTGTACTGGCTGAAAATGCCCGATTACGCCGCGGGCAACGTCTTCGGCAACAGCCGGCCATTGCCCGAGTTCTACTGGACCGGCGACACGCAAATGAACTGCATGCGCCAAGCCATCGGGCAAAGCCTGAAACATGCCTATGCCCATCACATTCAGCGGCTGATGGTCACCGGCAATTTTGCCTTGCTGGCCGGCATCGTTCCGAGCCAGATCTGCGAGTGGTACCTGGCGATCTACATGGACGCGTTCGACTGGGTCGAATTGCCCAATACCCTGGGCATGGTCATGCACGCCGATGGCGGCTACCTCGGTTCCAAGCCTTACTGCGCCAGCGGCCAATACATCAAGCGGATGTCCGACTACTGCGCCAATTGCGCGTACAAGGTGAGCGAAAGCACCGCCGACAACGCCTGTCCGTTCAATGCCCTGTACTGGCATTTCCTGATGCGCCACGGCGACAGGCTGCGCAGCAATCAGCGCATGGCCATGCTCTACAAAAACCTCGATCGCATGCCGTCAGCCAAACAACAGGCACTCTGGCAACGCGGCCAGGCCTTGCTCGACAGGCTCGACAACGGGCAGTCGCTCTGAGGTCAGCCGACGCGCGACTTCACGGGTGCAACTTAACCATGAGGCGCCGTGTCAATGGGTGATCCGTACTCGTTCGCAGAACGTTGAATGAACCCAGACCCTGACCTCAATAAGGCATGAGCAGTGGACACTTTGAAACTTCTTACCCGTGAGGCGCTGGAGGCAGAGGTCATGCGTCTGCGCCAGGCACTCGACACCGGCTCTGGAGCAGCCGGTGTCGAAGCCCCGCCCGATATCGCCGCGCAACTGGCCGCGAGCCGCACAGCACTGGCCAGCAGTGAGGCGCGCCTGCGGGCGATCTTCGAGTGCGCGATCGACTTCGCGATGGTCGTCACCGACCCGTTGGGCAAAATCACCGAGTGGAACACCGGGGCCGTCAACGTCATGGGCTGGACCGCCGAAGAAATGCTCGGCCAGAGTGTCGAGCGCTTTTTCACCCCCGAGGACCGCGCAGCCGGCCGTGTCGAGCTGGAGATGCAGCGCGCCCTGCAGGAAGGACGCGCCTCCGATGAACGCTGGCATGTGCGCAAGGACGGGCAGCGGTTCTGGGCATCGGGCGAGTTGATGCCGCTTTACGACGACAACCATTGCCATGGCGGCTTCGTCAAAATCCTGCGCGACCGCACCAGTGAGCATCTGGCCGGCCGCTCGCTGTTCGAAACCCAGGAGCGTTATCGCCTGGCGGTCAAGGCCACCCGCGACGCGGTATGGGACTGGGATCTGCGCACCAACCAGATCATCTGGAACGAAGCCCTGCAACAGGCGTATGGAATTGCCCCGGCCGCCATCGACTCCACCGCTGACTGGCGGTTCGCGCAGATCCACCCGCAGGATCGCCAAAGCGTCGAGGCCTCGATCCGCTCAGCCATCAACGGCAGCGGCTCGACCTGGAGCGCCGAATATCGCTTTCGCTGCCAGGACGGTTCTTACGCCGAGGTGCTTGATCGCGGCCACATGATTCGCAATGCCGACGGCCAGGCCGAACGCATGATCGGCGCGATGCTCGACCTGACCCGTTCGCGCAGTGCCGAAACCGCGCTGCGCCTGAGCGAAGAACGCTTCAGCACCATTCTGGAAACCATCGAAGCGGCGTTTGCCATCGTCAAGGTCAAATTCGACGCTGACGATCGCCCGGTGGACTACTTCTTCGTCGAAGCCAACCCGGCCTTCGAGCGTCAGGCCGGGGTCAATCTGCGCGGCAAATGGGTGACCGAGTTCGCGCCCAATCTGGAAAGCTTCTGGTTCGAAACCTACGGTCACGTCGCCAAAACCGGCGAACCGGCGAATTTCGAAAATTACGCCAACACCTTTGAACGCTGGTTCGACGTGCGCGCGGTGCGCGTCGGCGCCCCGGCTGATCGCCAGATCGCAATCTTTTTCAGCGACGTCACCCAGCGCCGTGATGCCGAAGAGCGCTTGCGGGTCAGCGAAGCGGTGGCCCGGGAAAACATCGAGCGCGTGCAACTGGCCCTCGCCGCCGGCGCCATTATCGGCACCTGGCATTGGGACCTGCCGACCGATTGCTTCACCGTTGACGAAGCCTTCGCCCGGGTGTTCAACCTTGATCCGGCTTTGGGTCGCGATGGCCTCAGCCTGGAACAAGTGGCGATGACCGTTCACCCCGACGACCAGGCCGCGCTCATCAGCGCGATCGACGAGGCAATTGCCCGCGGCGGCGCCTATTCCCATCAATACCGGGTGCGCGGCGCCGATGGCAAATACAACTGGATCGAGGCCAACGGCCGCGTCGAGTGCGCCGAGGACGGCACCCCGCTGCGTTTCCCCGGCGTGCTCATCGACGTCGAGGAACGACGCAACGTCGAAGCCGAGCGAGACCGCGCCAACGCCGCACTGCGAGCGCTCAACGACACCTTGGAACAACGCGTGACGGCACGCACCGCCGATCTTATGCAGGCCGAAGAAAAACTGCGCCAGTCGCAAAAAATGGAAGCCGTCGGGCAACTGACCGGCGGCCTGGCCCATGACTTCAATAACCTGCTGGCCGGCATTTCGGCAGCGCTGGAGCTGATGGAAAAGCGCATCGCACAGGGCCGCCTGAAGGACGTCGACAAGTACCTGGTGACCGCCCAAGGCGCCACCAAACGCGCCGCGGCCCTGACCCATCGACTCCTGGCATTCTCCCGACGCCAGACCCTCGATCCGCGCCCGACGGACGTCAACACGCTGATTGTCGGCATGACCGAACTGATCCAGCGCACGGTCGGCCCGAGTATCCGCCTGAAGACACTGGCGGCCGCCGACCTGTGGCCTGCACTGGTCGACGCCAGTCAACTGGAAAACGCCCTGCTCAACCTGTGCATCAATGCCCGCGACGCCATGCCCGACGGCGGCTGCATCACCGTGGAAACCTCAAATCGCTCCGTGACAGTGGAGTCGGCGCGTACCCTCGATATTCCTCAAGGCCAATACCTGTGCCTGTGCGTGAAGGACACCGGCACCGGCATGAGCGCCGATATCGTCGCCAAGGCCTTCGACCCGTTTTTCACCACCAAGCCACTGGGCCAGGGTACAGGTCTGGGGCTGTCGATGATCTACGGCTTTACCAAACAATCGGGCGGCCAGGTGCGCGTGCACTCGCAAGTGGGCCAAGGCACGAGCATGTGCATTTACCTGCCACGCTATTGCGGCGAGACCCAGCAAAATCACGATGCCACGCACAACATGACAACCCCGCTGGCAAAAGCCGGGGAAACGATCCTCATCGTCGACGACGAACCGACAGTGCGCATGCTGCTGCGGGACGTGCTCAGCGAACTCGGCTACGTCGTGCTGGTGGCGGCCGACAGTGTCGAAGGGCTGGAGACGTTGCGTTCCAGTGCACACATCGACCTGCTGATCACCGATGTCGGTTTGCCGGGAGGCATGAACGGCCGGCAAATGGCCGACGCGGGCCTGGAAATCCGGCCGAAACTGAAGACCTTGTTCATTACTGGCTACGCTGAAAACGCCGTGCTCGGCAATGGTCAACTCGGCCCGGGCATGCAGGTTCTGACCAAACCGTTCGCCGTCGACACGTTGGTGGCGCGGGTCAGCAACCTGATTTCGAACCCTGGGGAATGAGGCTGTCGTGAGCAATCAACTGGATCGGCGCAATAACCTGTCACTCGACAGCCTCAATTTTTTCCTCGCTGACGTACGCGACGGCCTCGGACCGTACCTGGCGATCTACCTGTTGGCCGTGCATCACTGGGACCCGGCCAGCATCGGCGTGGTCATGACCATTGCCGGGATCGCCGCGCTGATCACGCAAACGCCCGCCGGCGCACTGGTCGACGGCACCCGCGCCAAACGTGCATTGATCGCTATCGCCGCGCTGCTGGTGACTGGCAGCTGCCTGTTGCTGCCGTTCGTGACCTCCTTCAGTCTCGTCGCGTTGACCCAGGCCCTGAGTGCCGCGGCTGCCTCGGTCTTCGCCCCGGCCATTTGCGCCATCACCCTGGGCATGACCGGGCCGCGCGCATTCACCCGGCGAACCGGGCGCAACGAAACGTTCAACCATGCCGGCAATGCCTGCGCGGCATTACTCGCCGGCCTGTTCGCCTACCTGTTCGGCCCTGTCGCCGTGTTCTACCTGATGGCCGCGATGGCACTCGCCAGCGTGATTGCCATTCACTTCGTTGCGGCAGACGCCATCGACCATGACGTCGCACGCGGCCTCGACCCCGCCGAGGCCGGCCGGCACCAACCTTCTGGCTGGTCGGTGCTGCTGACCAACCGACCGCTGCTGTTATTTGCCATTTGCTGCGCGCTGTTCCACCTGGCCAACGCCGCGATGCTGCCGCTGGTCAGTCAAAAACTGTCGCTGACCAATCTGCAAATGGCCACGCCACTGACCTCCGCCTGTATCGTCGCGGCGCAACTGGTCATGGTTCCGGCGGCCATGCTGGTCGGCGCGAAAGCCGACGTCTGGGGGCGCAAGCCACTGCTGCTCGCCGGTTTCCTGATTCTGCCGCTGCGCGGCGTGCTCTACACCTTGTCCGACGACCCTTACTGGCTGGTGGCCGTGCAGATGCTCGACGGCGTTGGTGCAGGTCTGTTCGGCGCGCTGTTCCCGATCATGGTCAAAGACCTCACCCAAGGCACCGGCCACTTCAACATCAGCCTCGGCGCCCTGACCACCGTCTTCGGCCTGGGCGCTGCACTGAGCAACGGCCTGGCCGGATTCGTCGTGCAAGGCGCCGGTTACAGTGCTGCGTTTCTGACACTGGCAGGGATTGCGGGCGTGGCGGTGGCGGTGCTTTGGGCGGGAGTTCCGGAGACGTTACGGGGCGAGCCAGATGTCGAAACTGCGCCGACCAATGTGGCGCTTGGCAGGTAGCATTGCGTTGCCCGCTCCCATAGGGGGTATGCGCTAGCTGTGAGATCGGTATTCAGTCTGAACGGACAAAAGCCTGCTTTTCAAAGCAGGCTTTTCCTTTGAACCGTGTCGGTTTACTTCTGCTGAGCCGTCAACGCCGCATAACCATTCATCAAGTTGCGATAGTTCGGAATCCGTTGCGACAGCAGGTTACCCAGCCCTTCGATGTCGTTGCGCCAGTCGCGGTGCAGTTCGCAGGCCACAGAGAACCAGTTCATCATCTGTGCGCCGGCCTGGGTCATGCGGTTCCACGCGGCTTGTTGCACGGTGGTGTTGAAGGTGCCGGAGGCATCGGTGACGACGAACACGTCGAAGCCTTCGGCCAGGGCCGACAGGGTCGGGAACGCAACGCACACATCGGTTACCACGCCGGCGATGATGATCTGTTTGCGGCCGGTGGCCTTGATAGCCTTGACGAAGTCTTCGTTGTCCCAGGCGTTGATCTGACCCGGGCGGGCAATGTACGGCGCGTCGGGGAACATTTCTTTCAGTTCCGGCACCAGCGGGCCGTTCGGGCCTTGTTCGAAGCTGGTGGTGAGGATGGTCGGCAAGTTGAAGAATTTCGCCAGATCGGCCAGCGCCAGCACGTTGTTCTTGAACTCGTTGGGCGAGAAGTCCTGGACCAGGGAGATCAGGCCGGTCTGGTGATCGACCAGCAGTACCACGGCGTCGTCTTTGTTCAGGCGGTTGTAGGTTGGAGTGTTCATCTGCGCGTCCCTTTTCAATGTTGGAAATTGTTGTTGCGTTCAAGTTGGGCACAGATTACTGGGGGGCCGGAAAAGGATAAATCCGTTGAAAAGCGTTTCACCGTCAACTCAAACAGGACAATCCAAGCGAACCCTGGCGGATAAATCCACGCTCGCTTGAAGAATGGCGACGGATGCTCGTTATGAGCTAATAACACCTTCATTAAACGGTCGCTAAAACGTTGTACTAGGATAGGATCCAATGCAGCGCGTGTTTGCCGTTCAGGGAGATCGTCGGCGGCGCGGCTGGAAGTCTGTCTCTACGTACATTCATGGATGACGCATATGAATTCACACCTGTTTCCCCACATCGGCAAAGTGATCGCCAGCACCGGCAGCCGGCACTTCCCGCGCATGCTGCATGACCTGATCCTCACCCAGTTGGCAGTGGACGCCACGCACATCCGGCAGATGCGCGTCGAACCGGTGAGCCGCGCCGCCAGTCGTGGTGAGCCGGGGCCGGTCAAAGACTCGGCGCAACTGGCAGAGACGCTATTCTCCGAACACAGCGCTGCGGCGGCCCATGCGCCGCACGCAGCGGATTCTTCGAGCGTGGCCGATGCCTCGCAACTGCACCTGACCCGCCGTAAGGACGGTTTTCGCTACGTGATTTCGGTGTATCGCAATGCGCAGTCGCAGCGGTTTTCGGCGCAGGAACGCAGCTTGTTGCAGGACATCTCGCCGGTGCTGCTGCCGATGGTGGAAAAACACATCAGCGCCCTGCAGCCGACGAACCATGACACGGCGACTCCCGCCGAGGCGTCTGAAGGCAGCGGCCTGCAAACCCTGCGCCTGCGTTTCACCGAGCGTCTGGAGCAATTGGGACTGAGCCTGTCGAACCGCGAAACCGAGGTGTGCGTCGGCCTGCTGGCCGGGCGTACCGCCCCGGAACTGGCGGAGCTGTTGCAGTTGAAGGTCAACACCGTGGAAAGCTATCTCAAACGCGCGGCGATCAAGCTGGGGATCAGCGGACGCCATTCGTTGATGCGCTGGATGTATTCACCTCAGGACACCTCGGCCTCCACCGCAGCCTGACCCCATCCGCAATCCCCCCAAGGAGCTGCCGCAGCCTGCGGCAACTCCTTGGGGCAATCAGCTATTCAGTCACGGGCCAGTGCTTCGATTGGATCGAGCCGCGAGGCGTTGCGGGCCGGGACGAAGCCGAAGACGATGCCGATCAGGGTCGAGCAGATCACCGCTGTGAGCACCGAAGCGAGGGAGAAGACCATTTCCCATTCCTTGATGAACACCGAAAACAAATGGCCGATGCCGTACGACAGCGAAATCCCGATCGCTCCGCCCAACAGACAGACCATCACGGCCTCCACCAGAAACTGCTGACGAATGTCCGACTGCCGCGCCCCCACCGCCATGCGGATGCCGATCTCGCGGGTGCGTTCGGTGACTGACACCAGCATGATATTCATCACTCCGATACCACCGACCACTAGCGAAATCACCGCGATCAACGACAGCAGCAAGGCCAGCGAGCGGCTGGTTTTCTGCACGGTCTGCAAGACGCTGTCGAGGTTGTTGGTGAAGAAATCCTTGGTGCCGTGGCGCTGCTGCAACAACTGAATAACGTGCTCTTCCACCACTTTGCTCGGCTGGCCGTCCTTCATGCGCACGCTGATGCTGTCCAGATAACGCTGGCCCAACACCCGGCCGGCGGCGGTTTCATAGGGCACCCAGACGTTGAGGGTCTTGCCTGAAGCGAACAGGTTTTTGTTTTCCGCAGCGACCCCGATCACCGTGCACGGCAGGTTGCCGATCAAAATCACCTGCCCCAACGGATCGACTCCCTCGCCGAACAAACGCTGGCGGGTGTTGTGATCGATCACCACCACTTGGGCCTGACGCCGCGCATCGCTTTCGCTGAACGCGATGCCCTCGGCCATCCTGATCCCGCGCACTTTGAAATACTGGTCGCTGACGCCGTTGACCTGCGCATCCACGTCGATATTGCGATAGCGCAGCAACAGGCTACGGCCAATCATCGGCGTGGCGCTGTCGACGTAGTACAGCTGATTCAGCGCCGTGACGTCGGCGGGCACCAGGGTTTCAATGGAGGCGGCGCGCTTGTCGCCGTAACTTCGACCGGGAAACACGTCGATGGTATTACTGCCGATGGCCGCGATGTCCTTGAGCACGTAGCGCTTGGCACCCTCGCCGACCGCAGAGATCGACACCACCGAGGTGATGCCGATGACGATGCCGAGCATGGTCAGCAACGTGCGCATGCGGTGCGACACCAGCGCGATCCAGGCCATGCTGAAGGCCTCCTTGAACAGGCCAAGGCTGGCCACCAGACGGCGCGTGGCGGTGGCTTTGGGGGTTACTGGTTCTTCACTGAGCAGGTGTGTGGTGTCACGTTCGTTCGTGCGGTCGCTGAGGATTTCGCCGTCGCTGACTTCGATGATGCGCTCGGCATTGGCTGCGACTTTCGGGTCGTGGGTCACCAGAATCACCGTGTGCCCGGCCGCGTGCAGTTCCAGCAGGATGCGCATCACTTCCTTGCCGCTGGTGGTGTCGAGAGCGCCGGTGGGTTCGTCGGCGAGGATCACTTCGCCGCCGTTCATCAACGCCCGGGCGATACTCACGCGCTGCTGCTGGCCGCCGGAGAGCTGGCTCGGCCGGTGGCTCAGGTGTTCTTCCAGGCCCAGCCGCGCCAACAGCTCGCGGGCGCGGGCGTGGCGCTGCAGCTGTGGCGTGCCGGCATAAATCGCCGGCATCTCGACGTTGTGCATGGCGCTCAGGTGCGGCAGCAAGTGATAGCGCTGGAAGATGAAACCGAAATAGTCACGACGCAGTTCGGCGAGGGCCTGATTGTCGAGGTCGCGGGTTTCCTGGCCGTTGATTTTGTAGCTGCCGGCCGTGGCGTAATCGAGGCACCCGAGGATGTTCATCAAGGTCGATTTGCCAGAGCCCGAGGCGCCGATGATCGCGACCATTTCCCCGGCGTTGATCGTCAGGTCGATGTTCTTCAGGGCGAGGAATTCGCGGTCACCGGCGGTGAAACTGCGGGTGATGCCGCTGAGCTGGAGCAGTGGCTGCGTCATGCTCAGGCCCCCGCCACATTCGTCACCGGATCACCGATCACCACACGGTCGCCTTCGGCCAGACCGGCATTGACCTGCACCTTGACGTTGTTGTTGATCCCGGTCTGCACATTGCGCGACTGGGCGTGGCCCTTGGCGTCGAGCACGCGCACCGGGAAACTGCCGTCGGCGTTGCGTGGCCCGAGGGCCGCCACGGGAATGGTCAACACTGATTTGGCGGTATCAAGCACCACCCGCACCTGCGCCGTCATCGAGATGCGCAAACGGTGATCGAGATTAGGCACCTCGAACAAGGCGTTGTAGAACACCGCGCTGCTTTGCTTGGGTGTACCGGCCGCCGGGGTCTCGAGGAAATTCTGCGGGGCCGGTTCGGTGCCGCGCAGTTTGGCGTAATAGCGTTTGTCCTCACCGAGAATGGTGAAATACACCTCCTGCCCCGGCGCGATGTGAATCACATCGGCTTCCGAAACCTGCGCCTTGACCGTCATGGTGTCCAGATCTGCCAGTTTCAACAGCACCGGCGCCAACTGGTTGGCGATCACCGTCTGGCCTTCCTGGGTGACGATGCCGACTACATCGCCGTCGATCGGCGCGACAATCCGCGTGTAGGCCAGGTTGACCTTGGCCGTGTCGATCTGGATGTGTGCGCTTTTGATCTGCGCCTCCAGCGACATCAGGTTGGCCTGCTGCACCTGATAGTTCGACTCGGCGGTTTCAAAATCCTGGCGCGAGATCGAAGCATCCTCCTGCA